>CAKQXG010000052.1 GCA_934281515.1 uncultured Clostridia bacterium
CCTGTGCCTAGTGATTGTGCATTTTGCTTTTGCACGAATTTGACAGAAATTCACTTTAGTGGTACTATAAATCAGTGGAAAACAATAACGAAAGGTGATTGTTGGAATGCAGCCGTCGGCGAATATACAGTGTATTGCACCGATGGGACGTTATCCAAATCGGAAGCTTGACGAACAATGCAATTACAAAAGGAGAAATTATGCTAGAAGCGTTAATTGGTTTTGTCGGAGCGATAATCGGTTCTCTGTTTACCGTTGCGGTCACTAAAATGAACAACTACAACCAAAGCGTGTCCCAATGCAGAAACAAGTGGCTTAACGACATGCGAGAGAATATATCCCAAACGCTGGCTTGCAAAAAGGCGTTAGATGATGCGGATAATACCGAAAAGCAGATTGAGTTGAAGCGCGAGTACGAATACGCCAAAAATCAAACGCTGCTACGACTAAACTTGAGCGAGAATAAGCACATACTGCTTAAACTTGCCATTGAAGAATTTGACTCTTTGCAAAGCTACAGCGAAGAAATAGCACAAAAGATTGCGGAAATTAGCCGCAGTATACTGAAAGAAGAATGGGAAAAAGTAAAATACGAAGCAAAAGGAGGAAAATAGAATGTGTACTTGCAAAACTAACGGCTACCATTGCTGCGCATTATTGGGATTTGAGAGCGTAGTGGCAATTTGTTTGACGGTGATTATATTGGGGCTTTTGGCAGTAGTGATTGTCCAAATAGTGACTGCTAGCAAACGATGCAAGGAAGCGGAAAAACAACAAAAGAGCGATTGCGAAGACACACGATTGGCAATGATGCTTGCAAGCTGTTGCAGCAAATGCTGCGCCCGACGGCAAGACGGAACGATGCACTACAACGGCGTGTCGATGGAAAACAAAATCATCGTTGCTTGCGACAGGTGCAAATGTCCGTATGTGAATTGCGAACAGTGCAAATATAGACCCGCAACACAAGACGGCGTAACCGATAGCGGTCAGAACAACGGTGGTGGCGGCAACGATCAAAATGGTGACAACCAAGACAACGGAGCAGAAACAACCCCGCAACAACCCCAATAATATCGGCATTTTTGCTCCTAATCGGTCAAAAAACACAGAATAACAATACAAGTGATTTAATTTGAAAGCTAACAATCCAGCTTACCCCTAAAACAAAAAATCTCGAAAATATATACTATGCGCCCCAAAAGTGTCTGACTTTCGGGGCGCATGGCATTTTGCGTAGTCTTTTTTTGCGTCTGTGGCGGGACAAAAAGTGTTGTGGCGTGTTGTATATGTAGTTTGATACAACCGGCAAAGGTTGCAAAAGCAAGAGCCGCATAACAAACGGCATTTGTGCAAGGCAAACGGTTTGCGCAAAGATATTGACAACGACGTTTGAAACGGGTATCATTAGTGTGTGCAATGGCGTGCCGTTGCTCGGTACAAAAGCTGAAACGCGCGCCTTGGCGAATTATTTTGGGGAGAAAAAATGAATACGTACCTAAAAATCTTTACAATTTGTATGTTGGCAGTGCTTGTCGTGCCGCTTGCGTTGCCCGTTTGCGCATGCGCCAACAGTGCGCCTCGCTACTACGAAGGAACGACCGAGGGCGGCGTTACCTTTGTCGGCGAAGGTTGTCCGTTGACGGTGCAGTCGGAAACTCTGACCTTTGATATTAAAAAAGGTGCCGACGTTGGCAATGACGACGATTGGTTTGGCATAGAAGCAAGTTTTTGCGCCGAATACACCTTTGTCAACCCGACGGAGTACGACATGCATGCGCAACTGGCATTTCCTGTGGAGAATTTCTACTACTACGAAAAAAACACTGCCGAGCGTTACAAAGTTACGGTTGACGGCGCCGAAGTGCCTGCGGCATTGCGTTACACGTACCGCAGTAGTCAAGGCGAGTTCGATTGCCAAAAGGAGCTTGCAACCATGCTCGACACCAAAATCGACGACAGCCGCTTTAAGTTAGACACGGTTTTGTACAGACAAAAATATGTGTTGGAAGGGGCAAATGCAAAAAATAGCAGGCAAAGCGTTGCGGTGCGGTTTCCGCTGGATGGCAAATCGACGGTGTTTTGCGACAGCGTCAGCTCCTACAAAAGCGACGGCGCAGACAACGTCACGTTGGGCGTGTGGCTGGAAAACGGACAATCGTTTGATATCTACTACGTGGGCAAGGACGGACCCGATTTATCGGGCGTTGCGCAAATCTACGACAATATGGGCGAAAAAGCCGAAACCGTGCAGGGGCAATTGACCCGTGTGCGCGAAGCCGACGAACAGATTACATTCCAATCGTTTGTTGAGGAAAACCGCCCAAAAGACGAGATTTCCGAGGTGGACTGGTACAATGCGGTGGTAAAAAGCTTGCAAAACGACGATGACCGTGTGTTGGAGTACCCGCGCTTTAACAACTTGTCGAGGCACTTGCGTGCATGGTACGTGTACGATATGGACGTGGCGGCAGGGCAAACCGTTGCAAATGCGGTGTCGGCGGATATGTACCCCACCGTGGACCTGCGTTACGACCCGTATGTGTATCGGTTTGACTACTTGTGGAGTCCCGCCAAACAGTGGGCAAGCTTCAACGACCTTACCGTCAGGATAAACACCGACATGTATCTGATTGATTCGCCGTCCGCATTTACGCAATCGGACAACGGAAGGGGTTACACGGCGCACTTCGACAAGTTGCCCGACGGCGAGTTGTCGTTTGAGTTGTGCGCGGAGCAAAATCCAGAATACAAGTCGGGTTTCGGCGACGCCATTGTTGTTATACTGGTTGTGGTTGGCATTGGCGCCCTTGTGATGTTTGTGTTGGCTGTCGGGGCAACGTTGGGGTTCGGTTTTCTTGCGGCGCACCTGATGGGCAAAAAGGAAAAGTACGACGGAAAGGAACAAAAGTAAGCCATGCAAAGATGACTTTGGCATGTTGCCGAACAGAGTCACTTTCTTTGCGTATCTCGGTATTGTTTGGGCGTTTGGCGGTGCTTGGCGTAGAAGCAACGGTAGAAGTAGCTGATGTTGTCGTAGCCCACTGCGGTGGCAATTTCTTCCACGTTTTTGTCGGTTTGCGACAACAGTTTTTCGGCGGCCAACAAACGGCGTTCCAACAACAGTTTTTTGAAATTTTTCTTATACGTATGTGAAATTTTGCGACAAAGATGCTCCTCGGACAGGTGCATCTTTTTTGCAAGTCGCGCAAGCGAGGCTGTGGGGTACTCGGTGGCTATGTAGCCGTCGACGGTCTTGCGAAACAAGCTTTCGTTGTCGGCGGGCGATGCTCCTTCAACAAGAGTCATCGGGTGTAACGCAAGGTAGTCAAACAGCAAAGAAACAAGCTTCGGCGTAAGCGACAAATCGGTTTGCAAGGGGTCGGCAACGGTGTAGATAAGGTTGTCAAGCAGGTTGCGTATGGGAAAACTGTCCGACACGTCAAACAACAAATACTTGCCACAGCCGTTGCGTTGTAAGTTGTCCGTTACAAACCTTGTCAATGCGTCGTCGCCAACCTGGTTTCGCTGTACTTCTGCAAGAAACACGTCCGACAGTATAAAATTTACGCCGATGTCGCCGATGTCGGCTTTTTCTATCTCGTGGGTGGTGTACTTGTTAAGCATAAGAAGGCCGCCTTGCTTTACCGTCAGCCGCTTGCCGTCGATTACGTGGGTAATTTGTCCGCTGCAAACGTACATCACTTCCATGTAGTCGTGTCCGTGCAACGGAAACTTGCAAAAGCGCGGGTGCATGGTGGTGGCGATGGGTTTGTCTTTCAACACCGACGAACTTTGTATTACGAAGTTGCCTGCGGCGTGGTAGTCCCTGCCGTTGATTTTGCCGCCGCCAAGCAGTAACTCTTCTTGCGGAGTGATTTGTTGCAGTTGTTGCAAAAATTCGTTGTTCATGGTTTTATTATATAACTACGCACTCGGCTTGTCAATTATAAACATCAATTAAAGACAGTAAACAAGTCAATTTACAACCTTGTTTGACTTGCAAATAAGTTGTATAATTAAATCACTATGAAATACTACGTTGCAATCGATTTAGGCGCATCCAGCGGACGTCACATAGTCGGATGGATGCAAGACGGCGAAATTAAGCTTGACGAAGTGTATCGCTTCTCCAACGGAATGAAGCAAACCGACGACGGGCTTGTGTGGGACACGGACGATTTGTTCGAGCATATCAAAAAGGGACTTGCCGCGGCGTTTGCCAAGTACGGCAAGATAGAAAGCGTGGCAATCGACACGTGGGGTGTGGACTACGTGCTGATGCGCGGTGACGACGAAGTAAAGCCTTGCTACGCCTACCGCAACGATCGTACTGCCGACGATATACCCGAAGTGCACAAAATCGTTCCGTTTGCCGAATTGTACGCAAGCACGGGGATACAGTTTCAGAGTTTCAACACCGTGTATCAGCTGTACGACGACAAACAACACGGCAGACTGGACGGCGTTACGGACTTTTTGATGATGCCCGAGTACTTCTCGTACAAACTGACGGGAGTCAAACGTCACGAGTACACCGATGCGTCTACGGGCGGACTGGTCGGCGCGACAACAAAGCAGTACGACATGTCGCTTGTGGACAAACTGGGCTTGCCAAGGTGCATCTTCCATACGTTGGACATGCCGCAAACAGTAGTCGGACAGCTTAAAGCGGACATTGCGGCAGAAGTCGGCGGACAAACAACCATTGTGTTGTGCGCTTCACACGATACGGCAAGCGCGTACGAAGCGGTGGATTGCGACGAACGGTCGGTGGTGCTTAGTTCGGGTACCTGGTCGCTTATCGGAGCAAAGCTGCCGCATGCCGACACGTCGGAAGCAAGCCGCAACAGCAACTTTGCCAACGAAGGCGGTGTGGGATACTTCCGCTATCTTAAAAACATCATGGGCATGTGGCTTGTTAACGAAGTTCGTCGTAAAAAGGGTACGCCTATTGTCGAGATTGTCAAGCAAGCGGAGGCGAGCGATTACATCCGAACGTTTGACGTCAACGACGACAGCCTGATGGCCCCCGACGACATGGAAAGTGCAATCCGCGCGTTGCTTGCGCCCAATCCGCCCGAAACCGACGGCGATTTGTATGCAAGTATATATCGCAGTCTTGCGCTGGGCTACAAGCGTGCCGTCGAGCAAATGGAATCTAATCTCGGCATGACGTTTGACAAAATATACATTGTCGGCGGCGGCGCAAAAAACAAGTTTTTGAACAAGCTTACCGAGCAATACACCGGTAAACAAGTTGTCGCGATGCCTATAGAGGCAACGGCAATGGGCAATATCGCTGTCCAAATGAAGTCGTGACGTAGTGCGACGAGCCTCTTTGCGACAGACGGAATGTGCAGTCGGGGCATGCGACGGCGTGCGACGATTGTATTCGGATTGTCGGCAAAAGGGTTGCGACGTTTGCGTGGGTAAGAAATTATTACAAGGAGCAAATATGACAAGATACGAATTGGCAAAAAAAGCCTACGCCGCAATAGGCGTTGATACGGACAAGGCAATAGAAACGCTGAAAAACGTTGCGGTGTCGGTACATTGTTGGCAAGGTGACGACGTCGTCGGCTTTGACAGCAAACAAAGCTTGTCCGGCGGCATACAGACAACGGGCAACTACCCCGGCAAGGCAACTACTCCCGAACAACTGATGGCGGACATCGACAAGGCATTTAGCCTTATCCCCGGCAAAAAGAAACTTAACTTGCATGCAAGCTACGCTATTTTCGGCGAAGGCGAAGAGGTGGGGCGTGACGAAATACAACCCAAGCACTTTGCCAAGTGGGTGGAGTTTGCCAAGGAGCGCGGCATCGGCCTGGACTTCAATCCGACGTTTTTTGCTCACCCTATGGTCAAGGACAACCTTACGCTCAGCAGTCCCGACGAGGCGGTGCGCGGCTACTGGGTGCGCCACGGCATACGGTGTATCGAGATTGCCGAGTACTTTGCCGAAGAAACGGGCGTGCCTTGCGTAATCAACTTCTGGATCCCCGACGGCTACAAAGATGTGCCTGCCGACCGAATGGGACCGCGTGCAAGATACCTGAAGAGCATGGACGAAATTCTTGCCACGCCCTACGACAAGAGCAAGGTGTTTGTAACGCTTGAAAGCAAGGTTTTCGGTATAGGCCTTGAAAGTTACACCGTCGGCAGCGCAGAGTTTTGCCTGTCCTACGCCGACAGCCGCCACATCACCCCGCTTATGGACAACGGCCACTATCACCCGACGGAACTGGTGTCGGACAAGATAAGCGCGCTGTTGCTGTTTAACGACCACATCGCCCTGCACATTACGCGCGGCGTGCGTTGGGACAGCGACCACGTGGTGCTGTTTGACGACGAAACAAAGGAGATCGCCAAGGAGATTGTTCGCAACGACGCACTTGACAGAGTGTTTATCGCAACCGACTACTTCGACGCGAGCATCAACCGTATTTCGGCATGGGTAACAGGCGTGCGTAACGTACAGAAAGCATTATTAAATGCACTGCTTATGCCATTTGAACAGTTGAAAGTGCTGCAAAACGAGTGCAACTTTACCAAACTTATGGTAATGCAGGAAGAACTTAAAACCATGGACTTCGGCGCAGTGTGGGAGCAATACTTGTTCGCATGCGGAGTGCAGGCAAACTACTACGACGAGATTGCCGCATACGAAAAGAACGTACTATCCAAGCGTATCTAGCGCAAGCCCGCAAAGGAGAAATACAATGAAAAACATTTTGCAATCCAAGTTTATTGAAGAAATGTGCGACGTTACGGCAAATATGTACCGCCAGGGTTGGGACGAACGCAACGGCGGCAACGTGTCGGTTATTTTGGACGAGGCGGAAGTTTCCGAGTATCTTGATACAAACAAAATTTTGCGTACCATACCGCTCAACTTTGTTTGCGACAAGTCGCTTGCAGGCAAGTACTTCTTGTTTACCGGCACGGGCAAGTACTTCAAAAACGTAAAGAAAGACCCCGAAACAAACCTCGGCGTCATTCGCATTGCCGACGACTGTGCCACTGCGGAGCTGCTGTGGGGTTGGAAAGACGGCGGCAAGTTTACCAGCGAATGTCCCGCACACTTGATGACGCACGCCACACGCCTTGCCAAAGACCAAAACCATAGGATTGTCATGCACACTCACCCGACGTACACGATGTGTATGTCCGCTGTAGTCAAAACCGACGACAGAGTGTTTACGGAAAAGTTGTGGCGCAGCAACACCGAAGCGATAGTTGTGTTTCCCGACGGCGTAGGCGTACTGCCTTGCATGATTTGCGGTACGGAAGAAATCGGCCGCGCTACTGCCGACAAAATGAACGACTACCGCCTTGTCGTATGGACAAATCACGGTATCTACGGTACGGGCAAGGATATCGACGAAACGTTCGGCCTTATCGAAACGGTGGAAAAAACGGCGCAAGTGTACATGCTGACGCTTGGTCACGTTGTCAATCAAATCGGCGACGACGTACTGCAAGGTCTGGTTGATTTGTGGCACCTCAAACCCTTGGACGGCATCCTGGGTAAAAAGGCGTAACGCAAGTCGTAGCGAAGAAAAAGCAACCTATTGTAACTAAAAACACAATACGTATGCAAAAATCAAGGGCATTTCGCACTGAACGAAGTGCCCTTTTGCATTTGGTTGCGAAATAAAGTAAAGCGTATGTTTGTTTATGTACAGGGCAATAAAAGTATCAGTTTTGACAAAAGTAACAAATAGTATATTTACCTTTTGGCAAAAACGCGTTATAATGCAATCGGTGAAGTTTACCGTCACGACAAAACTGTTTGACAACGTGACACAGGAGAGTGTACAATGAACATCGAACGTATCAAAAACGCAGTGCAAAAACACGCCGCCGAGATTCTTGCGGCGGAAAGATACATCTGGCAACATCCCGAAACGGGCTACACAGAGTGGCAAACATCGGCATACCTGGAAAACATTTTTGAGCAGGCAGGGTACGTACTGCACAAGGCAGGCAATATTCCGGGTTTTTACACCGATATCGACACGGGTAAACCCGGTCCCAAGGTGCTTGTATTGTGCGAGCTTGACGCGCTGTATGTGCCTAACCACGCCGAAGCAGTCAACGGCAATGCCCATGCTTGCGGGCACCATGCGCAATGCGCCGCTATGGTAGGTATAGCACTTGCGCTTAAGGAACCACACGTGTTGGACGGACTCAGCGGCTCAATCCGTTTGTGCGCCGTGCCTGCCGAAGAGGAAATTCAAGCCGACTTCCGCGAAACTTTGCGTCGGCAAGGCATAATCAGATACTACGGCGGTAAGGATGAGTTTTTGTACCGCGGTTACTTCGACGGCGTGGAGATGGCGTTTATGTTCCACACCGGACCCGGCATGAAAAACCTGTTTGACGTACACGCAGGTTGTAACGGCAATATACAAAAGCGTTTTGTGTACCACGGCGTGGCTTCGCATGCAGGCGGCAGTCCGCAAAACGGCGTCAACGCGCTTTATGCGGCAACGTTGTCGCTAAACGCAATCAATGCACTGCGCGAGACGTTTGCCGACTACGACCACGTGCGCGTGCATCCCATCATGACCGAAGGCGGCAATTCCGTCAGCGTAATTCCGTCAAGAACACAGCTGGAAACTCTTATTCGCGGCAAGTCGCTTGCGGTCATCGGCAAAACCAACGTAAAAGTAAACC
The DNA here is from genome assembly GCA_934281515.1 of uncultured Clostridia bacterium. Classification (GTDB taxonomy): domain Bacteria; phylum Bacillota; class Clostridia; order Christensenellales; family CAG-314; genus Fimimonas. The sequence goes on from CAKQXG010000052.1 coordinate 8,686, forward strand.
ACGCGATAGCTTCAGGTGCGCTTGCCATGGGCGCAACGGTCACCGTAACCGACCGCACGGGAGCCGCTCCGCTGAACAACAGCAGAGAACTGCGTCAGGTTGCCGTCGACGCATTGACGGAGCTTGTCGGCGCTGAGCCAATCCGCGTTACGGAAAACTGGGGCGGCGCTAGCACAGATATGGGCGACCTTAGTTGCGTTATGCCTGTCATCCACCCATATGTGGCAGGCGCGGCAGGCAAAAGTCACGGCGACGATTACCGCATAGACGAGCCGAACAAGGCATGTGTGCTGTCGGCGCAGGCGCAAGTGGCGGTGCTTACAAAGCTACTACAGGACGGGGCTAAACTTGCCAAGTACGTTGCCGAAAACTATGTTGCGCCCTATCCGAGCAAGGAAGCGTTCTTTGCCGAGTGGGATAAGTTTATTTCCGACAAGGAACTCGTAACCTACGGCGACGGAGAAATAATCGTAAAGGAATAGAAAACCGAGGAATCGAAATGCCGCAAATTGACGTAAAGGGACTGACCGTCACCTACATCGACAAAAACAAGAAGGAGACCGTCGCGCTCGACAATCTTGACGCGACCTTTTCGTCAGGCGCGTTTTCCGTCGTGACGGGAGTTTCCGGTTGCGGCAAAAGCACTTTACTCAAAGCCGTCGGCGGCTTTTTCGACTTCGACGGGCATATCTACATCGACGGAGCAGATGCCGACGACATCCCCACAAAGAAACGAAATTTTGCATACGTATCGCAGGATTTTGTACTTTATCCCGGCATGACGGTGTTTGACAACATCGCTTTTCCGCTAAAAGTGGCGCGTTGGCAAAAGGAACAGATTGTTGCCGCCGTCAAAGACATTGCCGAACGTATGGGGTTGACCGACTGTCTTACCCGTTTGCCGCGGCACTTGTCGGGCGGTCAACAACAGCGCGTGGCACTTGCCCGAGCATTGGTCAAACATCCCGACGTTTGCTTGTTTGACGAACCGCTTAGTAATGTCGATCCTGTCAGACGGCAGGAAATACGCAACTACATTCGTACCGTAACAAAGGCGCTCGGATGTACTTGCATATACGTCACTCACGATCTTGACGATATCAGGCAACTTGCCGATGCGGTGTATGTCATCGCCGACAAAAAGATGGTTTTTTGCGGTACGGTTGCGGAATTTCTTGCATGTCGCGATCCGCATGTTACGGCTGTCAAAGCTGTCGAAGGAGGTGTGCCGCAATGAAAACAAAACGTGCCGAGACGGATTTCACGGCAGACAGTCTGCCGCACACCCGTCCGCAGGTATTTTGGGATTGCATCAGGATTCGTCATCGATTGCTGTTTGCTTGCGGCGGTTTGTTGTTGGCATTTGCCTTGCCGCTTGTTGCGTTGTTACTTACTCGTGACGCAGTGCTTGCAAGCATTGCCGCCGACGTCGGTATTGCCGACTCTGACAAACTTCGGCAGATGTTTTACGCCGACATCATTTTTCACCTCGGCTACATTGTCGGTTACGCTTTGCTCGGCTTGGGCTTGGCAGGTACGGCGCGGGTTATCCGTCAACTTGCCTGGGCGGAGGGCGTATTTCTTCGCAGAGATTTTACCGACGGCATCAGGCTGAACGGCGGTGTGTATGTAATCGTGTTTGTGTTGCTCGGCGCGGTGCGCCTTGTATGCGCAGTCATGGATCAAGCTACGGCAAACGACATTGTGTGGGCGGCGGTCAAATATATGCCGTCTGTAACTGCGGTGGTGTTGCTCGCGCCGATAGCGTTGCTTGTGCTAAACCAAGCGGCGGTGTACCAAAGTAAGGTACTGAAACTGTGCAAAAACGCTACGTTGATGTATTTCCGCACGCTGCCGACAACTTTTGTCGCAACGTTGTGCGCCCTGTTGCCGTACGCAGGTACTATGCTGTTGGAATCGTTTCCCGTGCCCGTATACGCCAAGCCGCTGTTTGTTGCGTTGTATGTCTGCGTGTTGTTGCCCTTTACTCAACTGGGCGAATTTCTGTATTGCAGTAGTTTGTTTGACAAGTTTATCAACCACACGTCCCATCCGCAAATGGTGGACAAGGGCGTATGGCGCAAACCGCAAGCTTAAGTCTCTGCAACGACAGCGCGGTTGAGAAACGATTGGTGCGTCTGTAATACAGTCGGTCGGCAACAGGCGATTCGGTAAACGTCGTTTTTTGCGCTCGATTTGTTTGAACACTGTATCGACCAACCAATATTGCAAAAAAGACAAACAAAAAGACCGTTTTGGGAGATTTCTTTCCCGAAGCGGTCTTTTTCGGTATCAAAAATGACAAAATTATCAACTTGGATATTTACAAAGGCTGTTGCCGACTGTAAGATTGTATCGTAGCAAAATATCTTCAATAAGTCGACCTCGGTCGGCAAGGAGGAACGATGAAACAACGCAAACTACTGTTGACGCTTGTGTTAGCCGTGTTTATTGCGGCTGTCGCATTGTTGGGCGCATGCGAAGTGACGCCTGCCTGCGAACACAAGTACGAGGCAAAGTACGACGAAACAAACCACTGGCAGGAGTGTTCGCTGTGCCACGACAAGAAGGACGTTGCGGCACACGACATCGCCGACGCGGTAACGCCGCCTACCTGCACCGAAAAGGGATATACAACGCACAAGTGCAAGGGGTGCGAGTATTCCTACCGTGACACCGAAACGGCAGTTGCCGACCATGACTATGAAACCAAGTACGATGCCAACGGTCACTGGCAAGAGTGCAAGGAGTGCGGTCACAAAACGGAATCTGTCGCGCATGCGTTTACGGATGCCGTAACCGACCCCACATGCACCGAGAACGGCTACACGACTCATGCTTGCAGCGGTTGCGAATATTCCTACAAAGATAGTGAAACACCTGCCGCTCACACGCCACGGCACGTCGACGCTACTGCGGCTACGCTTGTTGCCACAGGCATAAAAGAGCATTGGCTTTGTACGGCTTGTAACAAAACTTTTATCGACGAAACATGTACGACGGAAATTGACATCGTTGTGCCCAGGATTGCCAAAGTGATTGTCATGGCAGGGCAAAGCAACATGGTCGGCCATAGCGTAGTCGGCGACATCGACCAAAATCTGCTTGACAAGTACAAACAAGGCTTTGATAACGTCAAAATTTTGTGGTCTTGCAACCCATATCAAAGCGGCGTTGTAAGCAACGAAACTTTCGTCTCCGTCAAACCGGGCATGGGCAAAAAGACTGCCACGTCAAACAATATAACATACGAATACTTTGGACCGGAACTCGGACTTGCGGCATACCTTGCCGAGCATTACCCCGACGAAACGTTCTACATCATCAAGGATGCAAGCGGCGCAACCACGCTTAACGCACATTGGTATTCGCCGTCGTCGCTCGGAATGTTGAGCAAAACCGCACTTCCGACAAATAGCCTGTACGCTCACTTGCTTGACCGTGTGGAAACGGGCATGGGCTTGCTTGCCGACGACGGTATTGACGCACGCATTGTGTCCCTGATGTGGATGCAGGGCGAAAACGACTCCACGTCGATGCAGTCCGTCAATAGATACGGTACGTTGTGGAGTAACTTTGTCAAGGATCTGAAAGCCGAGTGGACAAAAAAACAATACCTTGATTTGACGGCAGGTTTGTCTACAATCGACGCAGGCATTACTCAACGTGACACGTGGAAATATCACGAAATTCTTAATACGTATAAGGAAATCTACGCGTCAATGTCCGACAAGTCGGCGTTTATCGACGTTTCGGGTTGGGCGGTAACCAAACCTAATGATCTTGCGCATCTTAACTCTGTTTCTATGCTTCGTTTGGGACAGGAGTTCGGCGTGGCGTTTGACAACGTTGTCAACGGACTTACCCAAGTCGAATCCGCAAGTATATTTGACGGCGAAGGCACAGAACAAAATCCGTATATTATCAGAACCGAGCAAGATTTTGTCAAGTTTGCTATTCTGAGTTCCACCGAGAAGTAC
>CAKQXG010000053.1 GCA_934281515.1 uncultured Clostridia bacterium
AAGTGATATATACCGAAACGACGGCTTTCACACAAGTTGTCGTTTCTTTTGTTGTATGTGCGGTGTGGTGCGGCGTAGTGTTTGTATGCAAACTGAGATTTTTTGCCAAGGCGTAAGGCATGTGTACTTGTAAAGTGTGATTATACGTAAAAATTGTTTACTAAAACGACGGTTTGTGGTAAACTTTTGCTATATTACGTGGCAAAGCCGACCTTGCGTTGCTTTGCCCAACATGAGGTAGGACAAATGAAGGTTGGCATCTACACGGCAATGGAAAAAGAAGCAAAAAGCTTTTTTGTCGGCAGTGATTTTGTTACGCAAAAAATCGGCGCATACACGTTTTACAAGTTCGGACTGTCGGGCGCAGACGCGGTGTTGTGCGTACCGCCGTATGTGGGCGAGATTACCGCCGCCGCAGGTACGCAAATGCTTATCGACCGCTTTGCCGTGGACATTGTGCTTAACTTCGGAGTGGTGGGCGCATTGACGGAGCAAGCGTCGCAGATGGCAATGGCTTATGTGGGTTTTGTGACCCATTACCAGATGGATACTTCTGCAGTGGATGACTTCGACGCAGGATACTATGACGTATTTGCAACCAAGACCATACCTACAAACGCACAACTTATCGACCTTGCAAAGTCCGTTGTCGACCTGCCTGTGGTCGGATGCGCTTCGGGCGACAAATTTGTTGGCGATCCTGCAGAAAAATTTGATCTTGCCGACAGGTTTGGCGCACAAATATGCGATATGGAAGCGGCAGGTATACTGATTACGTGCAAGTATGCTAATGTTCCGTGCCTTTTTGTCAAGTGTATCGCCGACACATTGTTCGGCGGCAAAGACGAGTATTGGGACAAAGCAACTGCCGTCACGGGAAAGTTTCGCGCCGTGGCCGAGCAGATTTGCAGAGTATATAACGTCGTATAGTCATCAATAACTTTTTTACTCGCATTAAATCGATTTTTAGTACTTGCCGATATATTCGGACAAACGCAGATAAACAATGGAAAACATACACACTAAACCGAAGGTCGTTGCCGTGTCGGCGACAAACTACAACCAACAAACGGTACAAAATGCCGTAGACGAGATATTGCAAGGCTTGGGCGACTTGAAACAATACGTTCCGCAAGACGCAAAAGTGTTTCTCAAGGTCAATCTTGTCAGGGATATGCCGCCCGAAAAGTGCGGTACAACCCACCCTGCAGTAGTAATTGCAATAGTCGACAGACTGTCCGAAATTACCAAAAACATCGTTGTGGGCGACAGTAGCGGAGGCTTGTACACAAAGTCGGCTATGGGTGCGGTATACGCCAAGTGCAAAATGACCGACGTTGCCGAACAAACGTGTGCTAAGCTTAACGATGACTTCGACTTTGCTTTTGCCGATATCGACGGTCAAGCGGTAAAAAGGTGTGAAATTACCAACAGTTTTCTCGATGCCGACGTAGTGATAAACGTTACCAAGCTAAAAACACACTCATTTGCAGGTTACACCGGCGCGGTCAAAAACCTGTACGGACTAATCCCGGGGCTTGTCAAGGTGGAAATGCACAGCAGATACCCCGACTTAGGGGATTTTTGTAACCTTTTGTGCGATATAGAGCAGTTTGCAAGAAAAAAAATAGTGTTTCACGTTATTGACGCCATTGTAGGCATGGACGGCGAAGGTCCAACCAACGGCAAACCCAAAGCCATGGGTAAACTACTGGCAAGTGTCGATCCGTATGCGCTTGACGTTGTTGCGGTCAGTTTGTTTGCCGATCCGTTTGATATGCCTTTGTTACAGGTCGCCGAGAAGCGTGGACTTGTCAGCCGCGATTTGTCGACAATAGACTTCGACTTCGACGCATGGAAGGCTAGTCGCATCGAAGACTTCGATATTTCTCCCGTTACTAGTGCCGATACCTTTTTGAATATGCCCGTTTGGATAAAAAAGTTGGCAAAAAAGTACCTTACTAAAAAGGTTTGGATTGAAAAAAAAGTTTGCCGCGGTTGCGGCAAGTGCGCACGCCATTGTCCTGCGAAAGCTATAACGATTGTAGACGGCAAAGCAAAAATAAAACAACATGATTGTTTGCGGTGTTATTGCTGTCAAGAGCTTTGCCCGTTTGACGCGATAAGGTTCAAAAAATCGTTGTTGTACAGGTTCGTACATACGTTTAGCCATACAAAGAAGAAATGACATTGTAAACTGTGCCGACATAGTAGCGAAATCGAACGGTGAGATTCAGTGTCATTATTTTATTCCAAAGTTTTTGATAAGGTTAGTGGTGCGGGAAAAGGACAACTTTTTTCAAAAAGTTTCCCTTCCCCCACCATACCCGATATATACTTGCCGTCTATTAGTTGACATTTTGTGTTTTTTGTAGTACTATTTATTAGTAAAATAATATATTTGGCAAATTGCAACTTAAAGCTAGCGTCTTTAAGTTGTTTTGCCGTGGATAAGGAGAATTATTATGGCAGAAGTTCAATTGACAGAAGCCGGTCGCAAAGAGTTAGAAGCACGTTTGGATTACCTCAAATCGGTTCGTCGTGCGGAAATTGCCGAAGAAATAAAGACCGCTCGCGGATTCGGCGACTTGTCGGAAAACGCCGAGTACGACGCCGCCCGTAAAGCGCAAGCCGAAATGGAAGGCGAAATTGCCGAAATCGAAGCGCAACTGCGTTTGGCGAAGATCATCCACGAAACAATCGTCACATGCTGCGAAGTAGTGGACGGCATCGACAAAGAGATCAAGACATATAAAATTGTAGGTACAACCGAAGCCGACCTTGTAAACGGTCGTATCAGCGACGAGTCCCCCGTGGGCGCAGCATTGCTTAAAGGCAACGACGGCGAAGTCGTATCCGTGGCACTGCCCAGCGGTCGCACCAAGTATATCAAAATCATCAAGGTGACAAGATAGTTTTTCAGAAAATTACCGGTGTCCGATCGGCGCACGCTGCATTTGCTTGCAACCAGACGTCGAACGGACGCATCGAACCACAACAAAGGAGCCGACATGAGCGACAACAATAACAAGGTTACAACGGCGCAACAACCCGTCGAAACCGAACAAGACCTTAACGAAATACTGCAAATCCGCCGTGACAAGCTTGCCAAACTGATGGAAGAGGGCAACAACCCGTTTGAAATTACCAAGTTTGACCGCACCCATACCAGCAAACAGGTGCTGGACGGCTTTGTCGACCCCGTAGAAGGCGAAGAGCATACGCCGCAAATCGTCAGCGTTGCCGGGCGCATGGTAAGCAGGCGCATTATGGGCAAGGCGAGTTTCTGCCACATTCTTGACGGCGACGGCACGATTCAACTGTATGTCAAGCGCGACGAAGTGGGCGACGATGTGTATGCCGCATTTAAAACGTGGGATATCGGCGATATTATCGGCGGTGAAGGCGAAGTATTCCGCACTCATATGGGCGAAGTGTCTGTCAAACTGCACAGCGTAAAGTTGCTCAGCAAGTCGCTGTTGCCCCTTCCCGAGAAGTTCCATGGGTTGAAGGACATCGAAACGCGCTATCGCCAACGCTATGTCGACCTGATTGCCAACCCAGAAGTCAAGCGCACGTTTATTTTGCGTAGTCGCATACTTAAGGCAATACGAGAGTATCTGGACGCACGCGGATATCTTGAAGTGGAAACGCCGATACTCAATACAATTGCAGGCGGTGCAAACGCAAGACCGTTTATCACACATCACAACACGCTGGACATAGATATGTACATGCGTATTGCTACCGAGTTGCACCTTAAGCGACTGATTGTCGGCGGCTTTGAAAAGGTATACGAAATCGGTCGTCAGTTCCGCAACGAGGGTATGGACCTCAAACACAACCCCGAGTTTACCACAATCGAGTTGTACGAGGCATATACCGATTTCCGCGGTATGATGGACATTGCCGAAGGTATGTTCAACTACGTTGCAGACACGGTGCTCGGCACAAGATTGTTGCCATACGGCGACGTGACAATCGACCTTAACAACTGGACGAAGCTTACGATGATCGAAGCCGTTGCCAAGTATGTGGGCGTTGACTTTGCTGATTTGGACGAACAGCAAGCCATTGCCGCCGCCAAGGGGAAGGGCATTGACTTGACCGAAGGCAAGCGCACTTGGGGTCACGCTTTGTACGAGTTATTTGACAACTTTGTCGAGAAAGAACTCATTCAGCCGACATTTATCTACGACTATCCGGTAGAGGTAAGCCCCCTTGCAAAGAAAAAGCCGGCCGACGGCAGACTGACGGAACGGTTCGAGTTCTTTATGAACGCAAGCGAAATGGGCAATGCGTTTAGCGAGCTTAACGATCCGCTTGACCAATACGAACGTTTTGCCGCGCAAGTACGTGCCAAGGCGCAAGGCGACGACGAAGCGCAAATGATGGACGAGGACTTTATTACCGCTTTGCAATACGGTATGCCCCCGACAGGCGGTTTGGGCATAGGTATCGATCGCATGGTGATGTTGTTTACAAACAACCAATCCATTCGCGACGTACTGTTGTTCCCGACAATGAAGCCGCTGGGTAAGTAATCGAACCTCGGTGCAGTAGCGCGAACAGAAGTTTGCTTGTAGTCGCAACGGGAATTGCCGACAAGGCTGTACATGAGTATTAAGGAAAAATCATACGTTATGCGGAGAGAGACGTTGCTACGTCTTTCTCCGTAATTTTGTTTTGAGCGGCGGCGGCAGGCTTATAGTTGCTTTTGCGCTTCGCGATGCGGAGCAATTTGTCATTCTTTGATGACTTGATTGTTAGCGTTTGTAATGCGCCAAATTCCGTCAAAACCGCTCAACTACCACGGAAATCACTGTTTTATAGAATACTATTACGGACATAGTACTCTATTTTCGCGCAAATTACGATTAAATTTTGCCACAATGCCTTGTATGGGGCAGTTTGTGGCAATACTTGACTGTATGGAGAAAGACTTGTTTATGAAGTACGAATTTTTGCTATTTGACGCCGACAACACGATATTGGACTTCGACGACGCCGAGGTCAACGCATTGACAAAAGCATTGGAAAGTCACGGTTATCCTGCCGATAACCACGTGGTGGACACCTACCGCCAAAACAACGTTTACATGTGGGAACAGCTCGAAAAGGGACTTGCCGACAAACCGACGGTGCGTATCAGGCGGTTTGAAATGACCTTTGCCGAACTCGGTTGGTTGGTAGACTGTGTTACGCTTGAGGACATTGCCGAAGAGTACGAGCAACGTCTTCATGACGGCTTTGCCGTTGTGGCGCATGCCGAAGAAGTGCTTATTCGACTGCAATCGCAGGGGCACAAGTTGTATCTGGTTTCAAACGGCTTTTTGTCTGTGCAGCTTGCTCGAATGAAGGGTAGCGGGATGGGTAAGTATTTCCCGGTGCGATTCATATCCGAGCAGGTAGGTTACAGCAAGCCGCAGAAGGAATTTTTCGATTATGCATTTGCTCGTATCCCCGACTTCGACAAGCAACGTGCGCTTATTATCGGTGACAGTCTGACAAGCGACATCAAGGGCGGTATCAATGCCGGCATAGATACATGTTGGTTTAACCCCGGTCACAAGTCTTGTCGTCCCGATGTCGTGCCTACATACGAAATTGACGACTTGCGGCAGTTGTTTGAAATAGTGTAACGCCTTGCCCGACAATTGCAACGGAATATATTTTGCCGTTATGATTTGATTTACAAGAAAGAGGTTGGATTGTAAAAAAATCAATGTCGGTCATATTGCGTTTCGTCGAAACGTAACGAATTTGAAATAGCCTTATTTTTGCAATCAGACTAAAAACTATGCGATTTGCTTTGTAAAACATAGGTGCATTTCTACTGGAAGTTTTTGGGAAAAAGGTGTTGTAAACCCGCTTTTTTCAAAAAGTGGTTTTTCGCATAATACAGTACCCTGCAAAACTCCCAAAACACAAAACGCGTAAAACAATTGAGTTTTGGCAAAAACTATGCTACAATATAATATATAACAGTTATTTGCGATACCGTAACTATTCGCAAAGGAGCCGAAAATGAAAGTAATCAACAAGCAAGACCAAAGCGGCAGACTTGTGTACAACAGCGACATCGTGCGCGACATCGTGGATTGTGCGCTCGGTGAAGTCGAAGGCGTTGTTAAGTTTCCCGAAAACAGCCGTCAGGCTCGCGACAGTGTACGCGTGGAACAACTGGACAACGGCGAAATGTACATCGACGTCTATGTCAAGTTGCAATGCGACGTGGAAGTGTCCGACGTTGCCAGCCGCATACAAAGTTCCGTCAAGAACACAATCGAATCAATGACGGAATTTCGTGTAAAAAGCGTCAACGTACATGTCATCGAAGTAGAGTTTGACGTAGACTAGGGGAGAATTTATGAGAGGTTACGCAAGAGAAACGGCGTTTTGCAAGGTGTACGCTCAACTTGTTTCGGGTATACCTGCCGACACGGACTTTGAACAATTTGACGAAACCAAGCTTACCGACGACGACAAAGCGTTCGCTACACGTCTGACAGAAGGCGTTGCGAACAACAGAACGGCGCTAGACGCAATTGTCGCCGAGTATAGCAAGGCTTTCAAACTGTCTCGCATTTACCGTATTGACCTTGCCGCGTTGGAGATTGCATTGTACGAAATGATCTACACCGACATTCCGCACCCCGTTGCAATAAACGAAGCGGTGGACATTGTCAAAAAGTACAGCACCGAGCGTAGCGTAGGTTTTGTCAACGGTATACTTGCCGCCTATGAAAGGGGCGTAAAGAAATGAGCAAGTTGTTGTACGGAAAGCCCGTTGCAGACAAACTGTATCAACACGTGGACATGCTGACCAACGGTATGGCAATGGGTCCGCTGTTGCTGACAGTCGGTTGTTACGATGAGCAGTGGATGCAGTACACGCAGTCGCTGGCAAACAGTTGCGCAAAACACAACATTCGCATACAAAACGACATTCTGTCCGATTACGACGAACAATTGTTTGTCGACCGCTTAAACGGCAATCTGCGTGCGGTGGAACCCAACGGCGTATTGGTACAACAACCTTTGCCGAGTCACATGCATGACTTTGTAAATTTTGTACCTATCGATCTTGACATCGATTGCGTTACCGACACAAGCGTTGCCCGGTTGTATAGGGGCGAAAAAGGTTTTCGTCCTGCAACGGCGCAAGCCGTGGTTGAAATGTTGGACTTCTACGACATACCGCTGCAAGGCAAGCGCGTGGTTGTTGTAGGGCGCGGCAACGCAGTGGGTAAACCCCTTGCGCTTATGTTACTGCAACGTAACGCCACGGTGACGATTTGCCACAGCAAAACGCAAAATCTTGCCGAAGTGTGCCGCGGTGCAGACATACTTGTTTCCGCAACGGGGCAACCCGGACTTATCACTGCCGACTTCGTTACGCCGAACAGTATTGTAATCGACGTGGGTCTGAGTTTTATCGACGGCAAAACCTGTGGCGACGTAGACCCGACTGTGTATGACATAGTGCAAGCCGTTTCGCCTGTACCCGGTGGCATCGGCCCCGTAACAAGGGCGGCGCTGCTGTGCAATCTGCTTGACGGTATGGACGCCGTTGTCGAACGTGCCCTCGACCAACCGATGGGTTTCAACGGCAAAAGAGAGCAATAAAACATGACCCTGACCGTATCACAAATCAACAACTATATACGCGGCATATTCGACTTCGACAGCACCCTTGACGACGTTACGGTGTGCGGTGAGGTTACCAACGTCAAGGCGTACAGCAAAGGTTGGTATTTTTCGCTGAAAGACGAACAAAGCGCAATCAACTGCTTCTGTTATGCCGGTGCAGAGCCGCCTGTTGCAGGGCAGATGGCTGTAGCCTACGGCAAAGTAAACTACCTTACCAAAAACGGCTCGGTGTCATTCTTTGTGCGCCGCCTTACCGTCACTCGCAATCTCGGCGCACAGTACCAACTGTTTGTGCAACTGCGCGACAAACTTGCCAAAGAAGGTCTGTTTGACGAGGCTCGCAAAAAGCCCGTGCCGCATTGTTGTGCCAGAGTGGGCGTTGTTACGAGTCCGACAGGCGCGGTGATACACGACATAACCAATGTTTGCTTACGTCGTCAACCCTTCACGGAGATTGTGCTGTATCCTGTCAAGGTGCAGGGCGATGGCGCCGACAAAGAGATTTGCCGAGGTATTGCCTACTTCGCCACAAGCGACGTCGACGTTGTTATAGTCGGCAGAGGCGGCGGCAGCAACGAGGACTTGTCGGTGTTCAACAGCGAAGACATTGTCCGAGCAGTTGCGGCATGCGGCAAACCCGTTGTATCGGCGGTCGGGCACGGAGTGGACTTTACTTTGTGCGACTTCGTCGCCGACAAACGTGCCGTAACGCCAAGCGAAGCGGCGGAATTTGTCACGCTTGACGTTGCCGAAACCAAGTTGCGAGTAAATATGCTGCTAGGTAAGTTGCAGACTGCCGTTGCCGACAAGATCGACGACTACCGACACCGCACAACCGACGGTTTGCGCCGACTTCAACTTGACGCAAAACGCAAAGTGGAGCGCAAAAAAGCCGACATCGAGTATATGCTTAAACACAGCGCAGATCTGCTTAATACAAGGCTTGTGCAGCGCAAAACGTCTTTTGACAAGAGCGTTGCCCGCCTGTCTGCCGCCAATCCGACCAACCTGCTTAAACGCGGTTACGCATATGCAAGTAAGGACGGCAATAACGTAAGCAGGGTTGCAGACGTTACTATAGGCGACAAATTGCAACTGACGGTGTCCGACGGCAGTATGGACGTGACTGTCGACAGTGTGACAAGTAAGGGGAACTGACATGAAACTGGAACAACAACTAAACAAACTGGAACAACTTGCGGCTCAAATCGAAAGCGAGCAATCGCTTGAAAAGTCGCTTGCTATATTTGAAGAAAGCGTTACCGTTGCCGCCGACTGTATCAGACAACTTGACGAGTGCAGCGGCAAACTGACCGTATTGACCGACAAGGTGAAGGAGATTACCGATGGCAACAAGGATTGACGAAAAGTACGTTGATGAACTTGTCAAAGAGTTTGTTCCCAAACAACATGACAAGGTTACTCAGGCGGTAGAGTACAGCCTGTTTACGGGCGGCAAACGCTCTCGCCCGATACTGTTGCTTGCTACGGCACGCGCGGTGGGCGGACGTATCAGTCGTAACGCCAGGATACTTGCGGCGGCATTGGAGTATATACACACCTACTCGCTCATTCACGACGATTTGCCCAGTATGGACAACGACGATATTCGCCGCGGTAAGCGCAGTTGCCATATGCAGTTCGGTGAGGCTTCCGCAGTGCTTGCGGGCGACGCATTGCTTAACCTTGCCTGCGAAACGGTTTTTAAGGGCAGTTTTTCCGACAAAAACTACAAGACGGCGTGTCGGACGCTGTTTAAGCTGTCGGGCATGACGGGTATGATTTACGGTCAAAGCCTTGACCTGTTTACCGAAACGCACAGTATTGCCGACGCCGACGCGGTTGCTTTGCACAAGACCGGCGACCTTATTCGTGCCGCTCTTGTGTGCGGCGCACTGGCAGGCGGCGCGACAACCAGAGAAACGGAAGTGTTTGACGAGATCGGTATCAAGTTCGGACTTGCATATCAGGTAAAGGACGACGTTCTGGACGCCGAGAAGTGCGAACGGAGCTATCTCGACGTCATGACCGAACAGGAGTGCCACGACTATGCCGAACGTCTGACTGACGAAATAAAGCGGTTGTGCGACAGTCTGCCGTACGATTTGTCCTTTATCAAGGATTACGCAGACAAGAATTTGGCAAGAAATCACTGATTTTTGACTGATTTTTTGCCATTTGGGCATATAAATCGATTGACAGACAAAACAAAATAAGTTACAATAGACGTGTAAAGGTAATTTGCTTTACACGTCTTTGTATTTTGCGAGGTTACCATGGCTTTGACCAAGTTGCGTTTGTCCCGACTGCTGGACACATACAATCGGCTGCTTACCGATAAACAGCGCGACGCATTGACAATGTATTGCGACTGCGACTGTTCTCTTGGCGAGATTGCCGAGGACAAGGGCATTTCCCGACAGGGTGTGCGCGACGCAATCGTCAAGGGCGAAGCCGCGCTTATTCGCTACGAAGAAGCGTTGGGGCTGTGTGCATTGAAGAGTGATTTGCTGGTTGCATTGCAAGCCGACGACGTTGCAAAACTAAAGGACATTTTGCTAAAATTTGTAAACAAGGAGTAAACCGTGGGCGCATTTTCCAATCTTACCGACAGAATCAATCACGTATTCGGCAAACTGCGTAATCGCGGCGCATTGACCGAGCTTGAAATAAAGCAAGCCATGCGCGAAGTGCGCGTTGCCTTGTTGGAAGCCGACGTCAACTACGCCGTAGCCAAGGACTTTATCTCCAAGGTGACCGAGCGCGCCGTTGGTGAAGAAATACTAAAAAGCCTTACCCCGGGACAACAAGTAATCAAGATTGTCAATGAGGAACTTGTCGCATTGCTCGGCTCGACAACAAGTAAACTCGGCGTATCGCCCAAGTTGCCTACCGTCATCATGATGTGCGGTTTGCAGGGCGCAGGTAAAACGACCATGTGCGGCAAACTTGCCTACTATCTGCAAAAGCAGGGCAAAAAAGTGCTGTTGGTCGCCGACGATATCTATCGTCCTGCCGCAATCAAACAGTTAGAGATTGTTGCAGGCAAGGTAAAGGCAGGCTTCTTTGAAATGGGGCAAAGTAACCCCACCAAGATTGCCCAAAATGGCGTGGAGTACGCGCTTAAAAACGGTTACGACACCGTAATCATCGACACGGCAGGTCGACTGCACATCAACGAGGAACTGATGAACGAGTTGAAGTCGGTCAAGAAAGCGGTGGACGTGTACGAAACGTTGCTTGTCGTGGACAGCATGACGGGTCAGGACGCGGTGACGGTTGCCAAGTCGTTTGACGAGGCACTGGACATCACGGGCGTGATTATGACCAAGCTGGACGGTGACACGCGCGGCGGCGCAACGCTGTCGATAAAGGCGGTTACAGGCAAGCCCATCAAGTTTGTGGGTATCGGCGAACGTCCCGAGGATCTGGAACCGTTCCATCCCGACCGCATGGCAAGTCGTATACTAGGTATGGGCGACGTGCTGACCCTTATCGAGAAGGCACAATCGGCAATCGACGAGGAACAAGCCGTTGCTATGGCGAAGAAACTTCGCGAAGCCAACTTCGACCTCAACGACTACATGGAGCAGTTTGAACAGTTGGGCAAAATGGGCGACCTCAATCAACTTGTGGGTATGATTCCCGGCGCAGGCAAATTGAAACTCGGCGATAAAAAAGTTGACGAAGCGCAACTTGCCAAGCAAAAGGCAATTATACAGTCCATGACTCCTGAAGAGCGTGCCAACCCCAAGTTGCTTAACTACTCTCGCCGTAAGCGCATAGCCGCAGGTAGCGGAACGGAAGTGCAGGACGTCAACCGCCTTATCAAGCAATTCGAACAGACTCGCGACATGATGAAACGCATGGTCAAGTCCAAAAAATTGCCTTTCTAGGCATCTGTACAGCGACGTTCAATTGCAGCAAAGTAAATTTTGCGGCAAAAAAAAGTTATCAGTGCCCGACTTGACAAACAAACGGGCAACGAAATAAACAAAAAACAATTATTTTTGGAGGAAACTATTATGGCAGTAAAAATGAGATTGACAAGACTCGGTGACAAAAAAGCACCTTTCTACCGCATTGTTGTCGTTGACAGCCACGTGGCTCGCGACGGACAATACGTTGACCTTGTCGGTACCTACAACCCTTTGACAGAAGAACTTAACCTTGACGTAGACAAGGCGAAGAAATGGATCGCCAACGGCGTACAACCCACCGAAACAGTAAAGACGTTGCTTGTTCGCAAGGAAGTCATCGCTCCCAAGACCGTCAAAAACGCGTAGTCGTAACGGAGTAGTGCTATGCTTGAACTGACAAAATACATTGTCGAGCAACTTGTCGACGACAAGAGTGCAATCGACATCAAGTCCACTGTCGAAGACAACGGTACGGAAACAATCAGTATCCGCGTTGCCGAAAACGACATCGGAAAGGTGATCGGCAAGCAAGGCAAGATTGCAATGTCTATCCGCACCCTTGCCAAAGCGGTCGGTATCCGTGAAGGTAAAAGATACAACATCGAAATTGAAGATTAGTAGCATTACGCTCGGCAAGTCGCAACGGTTTGTGCGGGCATGATACTGTACGTGTTGCCTGTCGACAACAGCGGCGGGCAACTCGCCAACCCTTTGCCACAAGTAACTTGTGGCAATTTGTTTATATTTTTGTTTTACGAGGTGCAACTATGCCATCCGTATTGGTAAAAGCAATCATTGACAATGCAGTCACCGTCACAGCGGTAGAAACGAAGGACGTTGTAAACAAAGCGATTCGATTGCACGATCTGTCGCCCGTTGCGGGCGCGGCGCTGGGGCGTACGCTGACAATGGCTCTCATGATGGGTAAGGAGTTGAAGAACCCGACCGACTACCTGACTATCAAAATCAACGGTGGCGGACCGCTGGGTCAAATTACCGTTTGTGCCGACGCGAAAGGCAACGTAAAAGGCATGGTAG
>CAKQXG010000054.1 GCA_934281515.1 uncultured Clostridia bacterium
TTGTTGTTGTGCCTTATGATGGTTTTTGCCATTGCCGTAGGATGCCATCGCGACAACAGCGAAGATCAAAAGGTGGACAAAGGCAAAACGCAGTTGTACGTCAAGTATTACAACGGCGGTTTCGGCGACGAGTGGCTCAATCAACTTTGCGCCGAGTTCGAAGCGATGTACGCCGACGCTCACTTTGAAGACGGCAAGACGGGCGTACAAATAATGAAAGAGTTTAACCGCGGACAGCTTACCGGTCCTAACGATATGAAGGGTAAGCCGATAAACGTATATCTGATGGAAAACATCGACTACTACACCTACGTTGCGGGCGGAACGATGCTCGACCTTACCGATGTGGTAAACGACTACGCCGTAACGGGTAAGGATACCCGAGAAAAGGAAAAGAAGATTGTAAATAAAATCATAGATTCCTACGACGAGTTTTTGAACGTGTCGGGCAAATACTATGCTTTGCCGTTGTTTGAAACGTCGATAAACCTCAACTACGACATCGATATGTTCGAACAAAAAGGCTTGTACTTTGCAGAAGGTAAAACCGCGGAAGATTTCACCGAAGCCGACTTTGCCGACGAAGGCAAAATTTCCAATTTGTTTGTCAATGACGCCGACGACGCTCGTGCCGACGGTCCCGACGGAAAGCCCGACACAAGCGACGATGGTTTGCCCGCAACCTACAAGGATTTCCGCGCGTTGACAATCTATATGAAGATTACCGGCGTAACCCCTTTTGTATGGAACGGTTACGAAACGGGCTATCTTACCGGTCTTATCAACGATATGTGGGCAAACAACGAAGGTGCGGAGCAAATGAAGCTCAACTTCACATTCGACGGCACTGCAAAAACGTTGGTCGAACTTGACGGCAACGGAAAAGTCGTCAAAAACGGGGACGGGAGCGTCAAATTGGCAAGCGAAACCGCCATCAAAGAAAGCAACAAAAATCGTTTGCAACTGCAAAAAGGCAAGCTCGACGCAATGGAATTTGCCAAACTGTTGCTTGACGACGGCTTGGGGAAGCCAAACAGCGCAAATTATTACTCCAAGTCCTTTGACAGCGGTTTCAGCAATATCAATGCGCAAAACTACTTCCTCGATCCCGAGGGAAACAACGTGGTCAATCCTATCGGATTTCTTGTTGACGGCGGTTGGTGGTACAACGAAGCAAAGGTGTCAAACGACCGCAATATCGGTATTTTGCCCTTGCCCAAAACCGACGCAAGCCAAATCGGCAAACCCAACACCAAGGTGTCCGACCGCTCGTCCTTTATCTTTGTAAACAACGAAACGTCTACTGCGGTGCAACCCGTTGCCAAGGCATTTGTAAGCTTCCTTCAAAGCGATTACGCAATGGAAACCTACACCAAGTATACAAATACGTTCCGCGCAATGAAGTACGACTTGTCGGATGAAACGCTCAACGCAATGAGCGCATACGGCAAAAGCGTCTACGCAACTCGCAACAGCGACGATACGACCGTTTTGCCGTGGACGCCGATTTCGCAAGTGGCGCGTAAAAACGCAAGTTTGCTCAGTTACCGCACGTATGGTTTCAGTGTAAACACGCAGGAAAACAATCCGCTGATTTACTTCAAGGATCACGCAAACGCAACTCCCGTAAGCTACTTTGAGGCAATCTGGAACTACCGCAAGTAACAACGGGTAGTGTTTCCG
The DNA here is from genome assembly GCA_934281515.1 of uncultured Clostridia bacterium. Lineage (GTDB taxonomy): Bacteria > Bacillota > Clostridia > Christensenellales > CAG-314 > Fimimonas. The sequence continues at coordinate 1,684 of CAKQXG010000054.1, forward strand.
TTGTTGTCACTAATCGTTTGTGTGCGTGTGACGACGACGAGGGGAAACCCCGTGACAAACTAAACCGACGGCGGCAGCGGTTTGGCATTGTTTGGCTGTTGTCGCAAAAAACTCCCGATATAAGGGGAAAAACATGACAGGACAAAAGTTAAATGCCGCAAGTGCGGTCAGAAAAAAAACGTCCGGGAAAAAGAGCGGAACATTGTTTTACGTAACAATGATTGCGCTTCCGCTGTTGCAGTTTATTGTATTCTACGTAATTGTCAACTTCAACAGTATTCTCATGGCGTTTCAGAATTACGACAACTCTACGGGAAAAGAAGTGATTACTTTCACCTGGGACAACTTTGCGTACTTTTTCAGCGCAGACGTTGCCGCCGACTTGTGGTTGTGTATTAAAAACTCGTTGATGTATCTTGCGCTCAACGTCTTTGTCGTTATGCCCGTAAGTTTGCTGTTCAGCTACTACGTGTTCAAAAAGTTTCGTATGGCAAAGCTGTTTAAGGTGATTATGTTTTTGCCAAGTATAGTTTGTGCTACGGCAATGGTCATCTTTTACAAGTACTACGTCAACGACGCTTTAAGCGGTTTGTTCGGCGGTCCTGTAATCGGTCCGACATTCAATGCTCACCAACAAGGCGTGCTTATCGTGTTCTATTTGTTGATGAGTTTTTCGGGCAACATTTTGTTGTACATCAATGCAATGTGCCAAACGCCGGAGTCGGTAATCGAAGCGGCAAAAATCGACGGCGCAAACGAGGGACAGATTTTCTTAAATGTGGTTGTCCCTCAGATTTGGGGAACGATTGTGTCACTGATAGTCATCTTCTTTGCATGGGTGGCTACCAACCAAGCATATTTGTTTACGTTTTACGGTTTCAATGCCAACCGTGAGTACCAGACAATCGGCTACTACCTGTTCAACATGGTACAGGACGGCAGATTTACCGGTACGGCGTTGGAACAAAACTACCGCAAGGCTTCTGCGCTCGGGCTGATGCTGACGCTTATTGTCGCGCCCGTTACCATTCTTGTCCGCAACCTTATGTTGAAGTACGGACCGAAAGAGGACTAAGGGAGGCGGCATATGACACAAACTAAACTTAAAACTTTCGACAAACGCAAACTAAGCGCGTTCGAGTTGACCGTCATGGTGTTGCTCATTGCGTACTGTGTTGCGGTCGTGGCATTGTTGGTGTGGGGCTTTATGGCTTCTTTCCGTACCGATCAATCGGTGGCGCAACGTCCGTGGGCGATGTTTGAAGATCTGACGATAGACAACTATCTGGAAGTATTTGACAACTTCAAGACTTTCAAATACGTAGACGGCGGCACTCAAACGGTTTACTTCGAGGAGATGTTCCTAAACTCGCTGCTGTATGCGGGCGGCGGAGCGTTGATGCAAACGTTGTGTACGGCAATAGTTGCGTACCTCACGGCAAAGTACGACAACTTGTGTAGCAAAATAGTGCATTACACGGTAATTGTCACTTTGTCATTGCCCATTGTAGGCAACCTGGCAAGTATGTTGCAAATAACAAAAGCATTGGGACTGTTCGACAACATTGTCGGTTCGTGGATAATGAAGTTCGGTTTCAACAATATCTACTACCTTATTTTCTACGCATTTTTCAAAAAGGTCCCGTGGGAATACGCCGAGTCGACATTCCTTGACGGCGGTAACCATTACACGGTGTTTTTCCGTATAATGTTGCCGCTGGCAATACCGCTTATCGCAACGGTATTTTTGCTTAACTTTATACAGTACTGGAACGACTTTGAAACCCCGTACATGTTTTTGCCCAACCACACAACGGCAGGCATAATGCTGTACATGTCCATTATAGGCGGCGGCGGATCATGGTCGGGACCAAGCCCCATACCGCTTACTCCGCAACTTGCGGCGGCGTTTATGGTGTTTTTGCCGATATTTATACTGTTCCTTGTGTTCCGCAACAAAATTATGGGCAATTTGTCCGAAGGAGGTATCAAGGGTTGACGACTACAAAACGTATCGCTTTATTTGTCTTGTGCTTTGTGTTGTTTGCAAGCGTAGTTGCGTTGGCAATTACTTTTGACGGCAACTCCAAGGCATATGCTTCGGACGTGTTCGATTACGTCGGGACGATAAAAACGGTCAACGGCTCGCTTGAAGGCAACAAACGCGGTTTGCGGTTGTACGGCTACGACAGCGGTGTTACGGCAAACTTCAAAAATGCTCAAACCGACGTGTTTAGCGCAGAGTTGCAAATCGGCTCGCACGAAGGCAAGAAGGACCTTAAAAAGTATTCGCTGGTGTTTACCGACGTAAAAAGCGGCAAAAGTTTCGCCGTGCAAGTGGTTGCTTACAGCGACTACAACGACGTAGGCGTAGTGTACAACGGCAACAAAGCCGGCGTTGTGTACTACGAGCGCAAAAACGCCGCATACGGAATGACCGCAGGCTACAACGACGACGGTGTGTATACAAAGTTTACGTCGGAGATTTGCAACCTGACGTTCGATCCGCAAAGCATGCAAGTCAAGGTCAAAGCCGACGACGGTAACTTCCGCGTGGTGTGGGACTTTACCAAGCAATACAACGACGGCAAATTGCTTGCCAACGACTTGCCGGTGTTCGGCGAGTATACCGTATCGATTGTTTTGGACGAAATTTCGGCAAACAGTCGCGGCGACCTGATGATTTACACCTTCGGCGGATATTCGCTTGCCGACGAAACGGTGGCATATCGCCCGACAATCCTTTTACAAAAAGGTCTTAAACCCATTGTCGGAAAGCAATTTGCTTTACCCGTAGCAAAGGTTACGGACGGTGACGGCAAGGATGCTTCGGACAAAATAACCGCAACGGTGTACAATGCCGACGGAGTAGTGCTGGCAGACAACGTAAAAACGTTTATTCCGCAAAATGCCGAAACGATGTATGTTTACTATATGTACTCCGACGGGCAAACGACCGCCGATTTGTGGTACAAAACGCAAGCGGTTGCGGAAAGCGACATTACGGCAAAGTTCAGTTACGACGGCGAGTTGCCCGCCAAGGTGGGCGTAGGCGCAAAAATTACGATACCTTCCGCAACGGTTGTTTCCAACGTGATTGAAAGCGGCACCGAAGAGTGCGTTGTTACCGTAATGAAAGACGGCGTTGCGGTGGATGGCTACCAAAATGTATCCGACGGATTTGTGTACGAAGTCAAAGCGCAAGGCAACTACCAAGTAATTTACGGCGGAAAGACATCTGCCGAGTACAAAACTGAAACAAAAACATTTACCGCCGACGAAAAGATGCTTGCGGTAAACGTGGAAATCACAGACGAATTTGCTTACGGGGCAACGTACAAATTGCCCGTTGCGGAGTTTTGCCTAGGTGCAAACAAAACGGAAGTCAATGCAACCGTAACGTACCCTTCGGGCAAGCAAACGGACGGCACGATTATGCTTGACGAAGTAGGCAAGTACACAGTAAGGTATGACGCAACAATCGACGGAGCAAATTACTCACACGAGGAAACGTTTGTTGTCAAACTGCCTTACGCCGACAACTTTGACGGCAATGCGGAATATGCGCAAATGCGTGGCAACAATGAGTTTACGGGCGTAAAACTGTCGCTTGCAAACAACCAAACCGTAACGTACAACAAGGCTGTCGACCTGTCCGAGTACACGTTTAACGCTAACACAAACAAGGGCAAAACTCTTGTGGAACTTAACTTCGACCCCAAGACAATCGGCTCGGCAGACATCGATTCGTTCTACGTCGTGTTTACCGACAAATACGATTCGACCAATTACTTCTCGGTGCGCTTGAAGTACCTGTCATACTCGCCGCTCAGCACTTATATCCGTGTACGGTCGAGCAATCAGGCAAGCTGGGTCGGGTACAACTACGACTTTTCTTCTACCGCTCTTCGCGTCGACGCGGCGGCGGTGCACGAAGAAGGCGGCTTTATCTCGTCGGCGTCCTTTACTCACAGACTTGACGAATACGACTTCGCATACGGCTCGCTCAAGCTTTACTTCGATTACCAAACAAAATGCTTGTATTCGCAACCGTTGTGGCTTACGGGACATGACGACGGCACGCACCCCGAGTACAACTCGCGCAACGTTCCGTGGCTTGTGTACGATTTGGACAGCTCCGACAACACTTTGTCCGCAGGTAACAAGCCGTGGGGCGGTTTTACTACGGGCGAAGCATATGTCAGCGTTTATGCCAAGGGCGTAAGCAGTACGGCAGACGTATTTATGTTAAACATCGGCGGTGAGGACTTGACAACTCCGCTGTTTGACGACACAAAAGCTCCGACAATTACCGTAGACGTAGATAAAAACAATGTGCCGTCGGCAAAGGTCGGCGTGCCGTACAGAGTGTTTGATTTTACGGCAATCGACGCCGATTCCCGGGTGGTAAACAAAGGCGTTACGGTAACAAACAACGCAACGGGCAAACAAGTTGCGCTTGACGACAACAATTGCTTTACCCCGATCGAGGGCGAGTACACGTTTACCTACTTTGCCGTGGACGCATTCGGTTACCGCACGGAAGAAAAAATCAACGTAAAGGCAAGTCGCAATGTGGAAACGCCGCAAATTGTCGTTTCCGACGGACTGCCGCGGACGGCTTACTATGGGCAGACAATCACGCTTGTCGACTGCCAAATTACAAACCAAGGCGCAGGCAATGCAGTTGTAGACGTAACGGTAACTTGCGGTGACGTCGAAATACCCGTGACAAACGGCAAATTTGTTTGTTTGGGCGCAATCGGAACGTACAACGTTGTTTACACGGTGACAGACTACATCGGGCAAACGGCGCAAGTAAAGAAGAAAATCGTCGTGTCGCTGACTGACGAATTGCAGTTTGACGAACAGACGATCAGCCTTCCCAAGGCATTTATGCATGGCGACAAGGTGTATTTCGGCGAGTACTCGGCGGTGTACTATGACGCCGACCTGAAACAAATCACCGTTCCTGCAACAATCAGCGTAACGGACGGCGGCGGTACGACTACCATCGGTAAAGGACAAGTCTACACGCCTACCGCAACGGACAGCGTGACAACCGCAAAGGTGGCAATCACATTTGCCTCCGACGGTAAAACGAAAACAATCGAACGCATAATACCCATACACACAGCCAAAAACGGCGACGACTTCATTCAAAACTATTTTGTGTACGACAACGCAACGCCATCGGCAAGCAGTAACGGATTGACATTTGCAAGCCGCGACGGACAGATGAGTTTCTCGTTCGTCCGTCCCGTGTATGCAAGTACTATGATGTTGCGTTTTGTAGCGGACGTAAACAAATTTGCCGCAAAACGCTTCAATGTTATATTGACAGACAAATTAGACGGCAAACAGCAAGTTGCGATTTCTTACACGTTGCAAGGCGGCGTATGGTATTGCTCTGTAAACGGCGGTAACGCCGTGGAAACAAGTCTTGACGGCGACGGATATTTGCAACTTAACTACAACAACTCGACGTATGCGTTTACGGACGGCAACGGACAAGCACTCGGCACGGTAAAAGAACTTGGCGGAATGGCTTTCGGCGGCTTTGAAAGCGGATATGTCTACATTGATTGCGTTGTCGAAGATATCGACGGCGAAACGGAAGTCGGCTTGCGTACAATCAACAATCAGACGATAAACAGCGTCAAGCGCGACATGCAACGTCCGTACGTCAAGGTCGACGGCAAGTACGAAGGGAGGGTTGCCGCAGGCAGTACCGTCACTTTGCTGTCTGCAACGGCTTACGACGTACTCAATGCTATCGGCGACATCACCGTCAGCGTAAAGCTCGGCAACAAAATCGTGCTTGAAGAGCAAACTCTTACGGCAGGCAAAACATTTACCGTAACCGAGTGCGGAACATACACGATTACGTACAAAGTAACCGATTCCGCAAAAAACCCGGCTACCGACAAGATAGAGTTTGCCGTGTACGATCCCGTCAAACCCACGCTGAGTTTTGACAGCGAAATCGCAAACGAAGCAAAAGTCGGGCAAACAATCGATTTGCCCAAGTACACGATAAGCGACAACAATCCCGACGGCGTAAAGGTGTATGCGTACATCATGTCGCCCGACGGAACAAAAGCAAAAATCGAAGGCAACACTGTGACGTTTACGCAAAAAGGCACATACGTATTAACTTTTTTGGTAACGGACGAACACAACAACGCAACCATGTACAGGTTTGCGGTAACGGTAAAGTGACGGGAGGTAAGCAATGAAAAAGGTAATATCGCTTGTATTGACGCTTGTTTTGCTGCTTGCCGTATTTGTCGGTTGCAACGACACGCCCGACAATCCCGACGCACCGAGCAAACCGCAAATAAACAAAACCGATATCAAAATCGTGGACAACGGCGCAACCGACTACAAAGTGGTCGTTCCGTCGGGCGCAAGCAGTTTTGTAAATACCGCCGCTTCGGAACTAGTCAATTTTGTCAAGGAGGCTACGGGCGCAACGTTGCCCGTAACCACCGACGGCGAAGAGTTTTCTACTTCGGCAAAGGTTATTTCCCTCGGCAAAACGACTGTGTTTGACGGTAGCGGAGTCAAATTGACGGAAAAGTTGCGTGAAACGGGCTACGTAATGAAACGCAAGGGCAACACTCTCATCATCAATGCCAAAGACGACAACGGCATTGTCAGCGCAGTGTACGATATGTTGGGGTACATGCTTGGACTAGAGTTTTACAGTTACGACGAGTATACCCTTGACAAAGCCGACACGCTGTACATGCTTGACTTCGACTTGGAGTTTGTGCCGAGTATTGATATGCGCGACATCATGATGCGTTCGTTAAACACCAACTATCGCCAACGCATGCGTTTGTATGCGGGCAAAGGGCTAGGACAGTGGATTACGTTTGCGCACACGACTACAGGCGCAAGCAACCTGAAAAACGGCGGTGACGAGTTGTACGGCTTTTTGCCGTTCAGCGTGTATGGCGAAGCGCACAAAGATTGGTACGACGCCACTCACACGCAATTGTGTTACAGCAATGCCGAAATGAGAGCCGAGTTTGTGGAACAGGTAAAGCGACGCATTGTCAAAAATCCCGACGGCAAGTATCTGATGATCGGACACGAAGACAACTTCGAAATGTGTCTGTGCGACAATTGCAAAGCGGAACGAGAGTTGTATGGGGGTTACGGCGGACAGGAATTGCACTTTACAAACCTCGTTGCCGAAGCGGTGGACGTTTGGCTTGCCGACAACTACCCCGACCGCGAAATCTTTTACGTGTTTTTTGCATATCAGACTTCGCAAGAGCCGCCGATAAAACGTAAAGTCGAGGACGGCAAGGAAGTGGGCGTCAAGGACGACAACGGCAAGTATATTCCGCATTACTCGGATCTCAAAATCCGCAAAAACGTAATGGTTATGTATTGCCCGATCGACTCGGACTTCAGCAAAGGTTTTTCCGAAACGGAAAACGCTACGCAATACACTCAGTTAAAGGGGTGGAGCGACATTTACGCGGCGCAAGGACTGGCAAACAACATCATCGTTTGGGGTTACAGCCTTGCCGTGTACAACTACTTCATTCCGTTGTACAACTTCGGTACGTACAAGGCGCACTACAAGTTTTACCAAGATTGCGGCGTGCATTACATCGACGATCAAGCGTACAGTACGTCTGGTATTCCGTGCTTCGAAGCAATGCAGATTTACGTACAGTCAAAGCTGATGTACGACACATCGCTTAGCTACAACGACCTTTGCTACGACTTTATCGAGCATTACTACGGGCAGGCGGGCGAAACGTTCAAGCAATACTTTGATTACTTCCGCACTTACTACGAGTATCTTGCGGAAACAAAGAGTATCAGCGGCAGTATCTGGCAGGAAATGGCAAAAGAGGACTTTTGGCCTACCGAAGTGGTACAACAACTGATGGATTACCTGGACAAGTGCCTTGCCGACATCGAGCCGCTTAAGGAAACGGACTATGCTCGTTGGCAAGTGCTTAACGATCGTATTCGTCGCGAACGTCTTACGCCGATATTTATGATGTTCAGTTTCCATATGAACGAACTTCCCCATGACAAGCAGGTCGAGTATCTTGCCGATATGAAAACCTACACACAGAAGTACGAAATTTTGGAAACGCAAGAGTCCAAACGTGACATCTCGACGCTAATCGAAACGTGGGAATCGCAAATCGGAGGTTGACATGGCAAAGAAAACGAAAATTATTCTGATTTGCGCCGCAGCTTTGATTTTGGTAGCGGCAATAGTGACGACGCTGTGCTTGGTGCTTGCCAAACCGTCCGACGAAACGCCGACGGACAAAACGACGATAAGCCTTAACGTAAACGCTTACGCGCTTGTCGAGGACGAAACGTTTACAATCACCGCAACGACAAACTCTACGGACGTAATCAAATGGACGTCGAGCAGTCCCGAAGTGGCGTCGGTGTCGTCGCAAGGACGTGTAATAGCCAAGACGGTGGGCGAAACGACAATCACGGCAACCGTTGGCGACGCGTCCGACAGTTGCAAGTTGCAGGTCGTAGCGGACAATGCGCAAGCGACAATTAAGCTTGAGCAATCAACATTGCGTTTGTCGGCAACAAGCGGCGCAACGCAAATACAAGGCACGGTTGTTGTTGGTGACAATCAACAAACGCTTGCCGAGGCAGGCGCGATTTACGAAGTTGACAATGCTTCGGTCGCAACGGTTTCTGCCGACGGCACGGTCACGCCGATGTCTGTCGGAAGCACGCTTGTGTTTGTGTCGGCAAACGGGCGCACTAAGGTGGTTGCCGTGGAAGTGTACACAATGCTTGTTTCGACTACCGACGATTGGAACGCTATGCTGGGTTTGCCCGGCGACCTCGGCGCGCGATTCTACGTAACCGACGACATCGACTTTACGGATGTAGTCTACAATGCCAAAGTCAACAACGGCGGCGACGTACTGCTTAGCCAAAGTTTCTGCGGCAGTCTTGACGGCGGCGGACACACGATAAGCAACGTTACGTTTGACAGCGCCGTTTCGTCGCAATCGCTGTTTGGCACAATGGTAGGTTGCACTCTTACAAACATTGCTTTCAGCAACATTCATTTTACCGCAAGCGGCGCGGCAGGCTTGGCAATACGATTAATGCAACACTACAATGTAGCAGATGCAGACGGAAACGCCACAAGAGATACGCTGTTTGCTCCGTGTTACGTCACAAATGTTTTCGGCGATTTTGTCTACGACTACCACGGCGTAAGCGGCATTGCCGGCATTTACTTCGGCGGCGGTATGGAAAACGTGTTTGTAAACATGCGTATGTCCGACGGCAGCGCGCTCAACAAAACTACCGACTTTGCCGTTGCAAAGCAAAGTATGATTTGGTCAATGGCTGATCCAAACTGGTTTCCCAATAACTATCTCAACAACGTGGTTGTCCTTGCCGAAAGCGGAGCGACAAACGCCGTTTGGGATACGACTTACGACGGAGCAGGTCTGACAATAGGTCTGTCGGGACTGCATGCCGTAGCTACAAAAATGGAAGCGGGCTACCTGGTGCGTACGTTGTTTGACAACAATGTGTGGACGGTAACCCCGGGGCAATTGCCGAAGTTGAAATAGAGTAGTCAAACGAGCGTATGTCATCGAATTTTGCATACGTATCAAAAAATCGGCTACAAAAATCAAAGGTTGTACCTGTCAAACAGACAGTAAAAATTTAATCCTAGGAGGAAACACAATGAAACGATACAAACTGATTGCCGTTTTGTTGGTAGTTGCACTTGTCGCAGTACTTTGCGCGGCTTGTAAAGTTACCGAACAAGCGCAAATTACCGTCAAGGTAAACGGCAAGGAAGTCAAGGCAAACGGCACTGTGTACGCCGTAGAGTTTGACAACGACGTGACAAAAGCCGTTATCGAAGCTACCACATCCGTCGGTAAAATCGACGGTGCAGGGACGTTCGACCTTAAAGAAGGCGACAATGAATTCGTCCTTACTTTGAAGGCAAACGATGCCGAAACCAAGTATACGGTAAAGGTTACGCGCAAAGCGGCAGAAAAGCCTGCCGACGTAAGTCTTGCCGAAGTAAAAGTCGGCGAAACGGTCGTTGTCGCCACGGCAGGCAAATATGCAACGACTGTAGGATACGAGGTTAGTTCCGTTACCGTTGCCGCAACCGCTACGGACAGTGCCGCAAGCGTAGACGGCACGGGCGAAAAAACGCTTGTTGTCGGCAAAAACGAAGTGACGCTTACCGTAACCAACGGCAAAGCAACACAGACCTACACTGTGGAAATTACTCGCGAAGCGGCAGTGCTTACACTCGCGGAAGTAAAGGCTGGCGAAACAACGCTTGCTGCCGATGGTAACGGCGTGTACAACCACACTGTTGCAAACACCGTTTCAAGCGTAACGATTGCCGCAACCGCAACCAAGTCTTACGCCACGGTTGAAGGCGCAGGCGAAAAAACGCTTGCTTTAGGTGAAAACACATTTACCCTTACCGTAAAGGTGGATGACAACACCAAGCAACAATACACGGTAAAAGTAACGCGCGAAGCTGCAGACCTTACCTTGAAAGAAGTTAAAATCGGCGACAACGTACTTACCGCACAAGACAGAACATACACCTGCAACGTTGCCAACGACGTTACCGAAGTTATTGTTTCGGCAACAGCCAACAACGGCGATGCAATCGTCCAAGGC
>CAKQXG010000055.1 GCA_934281515.1 uncultured Clostridia bacterium
GCCTGAAGCTGAGAAAAGGAGTTTTTTTCTCCGTTTTTTCTTGTTCCTTTTTCTTTGAAGAGCGCAAAAAACGTTTTTGAAAGCCAGAGCGGAAGTTTTGAAATTTGAAAAAAGCGCAGTCTCACCGTGTAATAAATTCCGACCGAGATGATAAGAATCAGTGTCGGTGTTCCCCAAACGGCGGAGCTTATCTTTTCGGTTGCGGCAAAAAGTTCATTCATATTTTTTCACCCTTTCAGGAATATACATATGAAACGTCTTTCGCCGGATATGAAATCAAGCGGTTGAAAAGAAAAAGATTTTGTGCTATACTCCTATCGAAAAAATATTCCATCGGGTGAGAAAATGAAAACTTGTTATATTATTGCCGCCGGAGAAAGCGGAAAAATCGAAATTGAAAAAGGAAAAAACGATTATGTGATCTGTGCCGACGCAGGTTATCTGAAGGCGATTGAATGCGGAATCACTCCTGACCTTGTTGTCGGAGACTTTGATTCCCTCGGACGGATTCCGGAACTTGAAAACATTGATGTTCACCCGGCCGAAAAGGACGAAACGGACACTTTTCTTGCCCTCACCTGCGGAATGGAAAGAGGGTACGGCAATTTCATGATTTTCGGCGCTCTCGGCGGACGGCTCGATCACACGTTCGCAAACCTCCAGCTTTTGAAATACCTTTGCGAAAAAAACGTAAGCTGCACTCTCGTTTCGGAGAGGGAAACCGTGACGGCAATCAAAAATTCCTCCTTTTCTTTTCCCGAGGGCGAAAGGGGAACGGTTTCGGTCTTTTCGCTTTCGGACGAGTCGAAGGGCGTTTTTGAACGGGGATTTAAATATACGCTTGAAAATGCCGTCCTGACCTCGTCATTTCCGCTCGGAGTCAGCAACGAGCTGACGGGCGAGGGCGGAGAAATTTCGGTTTCCGACGGCGTGCTGATGATAATTAAGGAAAAGAGCGTTTGAAAACCGCTTAAAACAGAAAAAAACGGAAAATTAAAAAAGCTATAATTCCCGTGCGGTTTGTGTTGCCGCTTGAGAATTATAGCTTTCCTTTTGAAGATTAAAAGCTGTGCTTTTCAATCACGCCTTTTGTAACATCCGGATAGTTGGTAATGATTCCGTCAACGCCGCAGCGAATCATTTTTTCAATGTCTCTGACCGAGTTGACCGTCCATGTGTTGACAATGAGGCCGGCTTCGTGAGCCTCGTAAACATATTTTTCGTTGACAAAAACGTTCTGCGGATGAAGGGCGTCAACGCAAAGCTCTTTTGCAACCTCAACCGAACGGCGAAGCATCGGGATTGCGGTCTTTCTGTTCACGCTGTATAAAAAGCCGGTTTTGCAGGTTTCGTCAATCTGTTTTGCTTCAACGAGAAGCTTCGGGTCAAAACTTGAAATGAGAAGTTTTTCAAAAAGTCCGTGTTCTTTGACGAGGCGGATCGTTTCGCTGACGATTGCGGTTTCGTTTTCTTTCGGGCTTTTGAGCTCAATGTTTAGAACGGAAATGTCCGATGTTTCAACGAGAGAAAGAAATTCGTCCATCGTTGGAATTCTTGTTCCGGCAAAACGCGGGCTGAAATATGAGCCGAAGTCATATTTTTTCAGCTCGGAAAGAGTCATTTGAGAAATGCTTCCCTTTCCGTCAGAGGTGCTGTCGATGGTGTAATTGGCACTGTCTTTGCCTGTCAGACGCATGTTTTGCAGTGTAACTTGTTTGTTGTTGCCGACGTTGCGATCGATAAACTGTGCCTTGTCGAATGTCAGCTCGACCCGGTCTCCTGGGCGCACGCCGTTAAGCGTTACTTGAGTGTTATCGACATCGGTCGTACGGTCGTATTGTTTGGCTATGTCTACCGTCAGCTTGCGCGGAAGAACGGTTACAGTGCCGTTGACGTACTCGGTTTCGTAGTCCTTGTAACAACATTCTTTGTCAAAGTCCACCGTGTAAGTGCCTACCGGTAGTGGCTTGTCGTTACAACAATCGAATACAGTGCCGTCCTCGGCAGTCAGTCGGCAACAACCGTCGTAGCACATATCCTCGCGACAGTCATCGCAAACATAGCCGCTGCAGTCGAAATCGAAGTCGGGCGTTTCGCCGTAGGCGATTGTCATTGTAGGCGCAGTCAACGTCAGTCGGGGCGCACCAACCCAAAATACGGCGTTTTGAGTGTACTTGTCGCCTATGCGCGCTTGCAGGTTAAGCTGTCCGCAGGCAGGGGGAGCATAGTCAAACGTCAGGTCATCGCCTGCCATATAGTCGTAGCTGTCTACTTCTTCACCGTTGGCATACCATACGATTTTTGTGCCGTCGGCAACGTCTTTTTCCGGTGTATAGACGAAAGTGCAGGCTGTGCCGCGCTGTAATCGCATGTCGTTTGCCATTGTCAATTCGCCGCCAATGCGTCGCATATTGCCCAATGCGGCAAGTAGCGCAAAAAAGATGCCAACAATGACAATTAACGTCAATATGCCTATAACAAGGCTGCTGCGCTCCTCTTTGTTGGCTTTAACTGTAGTTTGTGGTGCATCGGAAGATTTATCTTTGCTCATACTTTCCTCCTTGTGCCCGAGTGTTTGTGTGTCGGGCAATTTGTTTTGTGCTAGTATGCGGAGTGCCGTAAGAATTTATTCGTTGATTTCGAAGTGCATGGTATTGAAGAAATTTGTCGATTTTTGTCTAAATTACTTTTCTTTTATACTATTTTTCGTCGGGTCGTTTTGCTTGACACTTTTGGTTGTCAATACTACAATATTGTTGTCGACACGCGCGGGCACGTATTGTCGCAAGCTGTAAACGGCATTGCGGCAGACGTAAAAAATTTTGCCCAAGCGCAAAAATGTCGGACATGGGGGATATATGCTCAATCAAACGCACGGTGCAATCAAAATTTTTGCAGGCAACGCCAGTAAGGAATTGGCGGAGCAGATTTGCCAACAGTTGGACTTGCAACTTGGCAAAATCGAAGTAGGCAAGTTCTCCGACGGCGAAACGTCCGTCAACATCAAGGAAACCGTTCGCGGTTGCGACGTGTTTGTGGTGCAGTCCACATGCAGTCCCGTCAACGACAACCTGATGGAATTGTTGGTGATTATCGACGCGCTTAAGCGTGCTTCGGCAGGTCGTATTACGGCGGTTATTCCGTATTTCGGCTATGCTCGCCAGGACCGCAAGGCTCGCGCACGTGACCCTATTTCGGCAAAGTTGGTCGCAGATATTCTTCAAACGGCAGGCGCAAACCGCGTATTGACGATGGATTTGCACAGCAGTCAGTTGCAAGGTTTCTTCAATGTGCCCGTGGACAATCTGATGGGTATGCCACTGCTTGCCAAGTATTTTAAAAAGCAAAACCTCGACGACGACAATCTGATTGTTGTCAGTCCCGACGTAGGCAGTGTTGCACGCAGTCGCGCCATGGCAGCCAAGTTTAACGCACCCCTTGCCATCATCGACAAACGCCGTCCCAAAGCCAACGTGATGGAAGTAATGAACATCATCGGCGATGTAAAAGGCAAAACCTGTCTGATGTTTGACGACATGATTGACACCGCCGGCACCATTACGCAAGGTGCGCAGGCTCTTGCCGACAACGGCGCGGCAAAAATCATTGCTTGCTGCACACACGCAGTGTTGTCCGGTCCTGCCATCGAACGTTTGCAGGCAAGTCCGCTTACCAAGGTAGTCGTGCTTGATACAATACCTTTGCCCGACAGTAAGAAGCTGGACAAGATCGAAGTTGTGCCCACATACGCTTTGTTTGCCGAGGCAATCGAGCGCGTATACACCGATCTGCCCGTAAGCAAACTTTACGAATAGTATTTTGGGGTTGCGTAATGCAACCCCTTTTTGTTTCTGTGACAAATACTGCGACGTAGGACTTTATTCGACATCTTTCGACTGCCTTGTATTTTTTTTGACCTTGTGTCAAGTGTACAATGGTGGTGAGAGCATTGCAAGGAAAAGACGCGCATATAAATTGCCAGCGCGACAAACCAAGGAGAAATATGAAAAAGATTGCAATTGTCGGCGGCGGTGTTGCCGCTATGAGTGCGGCTGTATATGCTGCCAGAGGTAATGCGCAAATCACGATGTTTGCCCCTTATGGTCTGGGTGGATTGGTTGCGACAATCGACCGCATTGACAACTTCCCGTCCTATCCGTCGGTGGACGGTTGGACGTTGGCACAAAACTTTGTACAACAGGTTAAAGCGCTTGACGTACAAGTGGTGCGTGAGCGTGTGCTGTCTCTTGACAAATCGGACGATGGTTTTGCCGTTGCTACCGACAAAAGTGTTTATACATTCGACCTCGTTATCGTCGCAAGCGGCACAGCCCACAACAAACTTGGTTTTGAGGTCGATTGGGTCGGGCGCGGCGTAAGTTACTGCGCTACATGTGACGGCAACTTTTTCCGCGGCAAAAACGTCGCGGTGGTGGGCGGAGGCGGACAAGCCGTGCGCGAAGCCGACTATCTGGCGCAGATCGCTGCGCATGTATATGTGGTGTGTCCGTCTGCTCAACCGACTGCCGATTTGACGGCGATTGCTGAATTGACAAGCAAACAAAATGTACAAGTTGTATGTAATTCTGTTGCGGTCGGCATCGTGGGCAGCGATACCGTTGAGGGGCTGGACGTCGTGACCGACGGCGTTGCGGGACATTTGTCCGTTTCGGCGGTGTTTGTGGCTGTAGGTGCGGTGCCTGTGACGGACTTCGTACACGTCGACGGAGTGTTGGACAACAAAGGCTACGTAATTGTAGACGGTCATGCGGAGACGTCTGTCAAAGGATTGTTTGCGGCAGGCGATGTAACAAACGGACCGTTGAAACAGATTGTAACGGCTTGCTCCGACGGCGCAAAAGCAGGACTGTTTGCATTGAAATAATTGATACGTATCAGGAATTTGCTTACAAAATTGTATTGACGTAACAAAAAATGCTTGCGACTGTGTAACCCGACAACGAAAGACAATACGGACAAAAATAGAAAACCGAACTTTAACCCGGTCGTTGCCGAACCATTCGTGACGACGGAGTTTACAAATATTCCTACCAAAGAAAAGCCAAACAAAAAATTAGCGGAGGTTTGTCATGAACTTTGGTACGGATGGTATACGCGGAACTTACGGCAGTACTATCGATGACGGTACTGCCTATTTGTTAGGGCGCAGTCTTGCGCTTGTCGGTGGCGACGACTGCCCGATTGTGGTCATTGCACGAGACACTCGAGCTTCGGGCGAAAAATTGAGCGGCGCACTTGCGGCAGGCGTGTACGAGGGCGGCGGCAACGTCATTAACCTTGGAATATTGCCTACCAATGCGGTGGCGCATTTTACTCGCAAATTCGGCGCTGACTTCGGCGTAATGGTGACAGCAAGTCACAATCCGCCTTGCGACAACGGACTTAAAGTGTTCGATCGCTATGGCGTAAAGTTGTGCGGACGGCAACAAAAAGTCGTATCCGCGCTGATGGACGCTGTACCGATGCCCGACAAAGTGCCGCATGTTTGCGAGCCTGTCTTTTACGACATAGACAATGTCTATCGCGATGACGTGGTGCGAGCCGTGGGCGCAAACCTTGCCGATATGTCCGTTGCGTTGGACTGTTGTTACGGCGCAAGCTATCGCGCGGCATCGGCAGTGTTCGGCGCGGCAGGGGCAAACGTTACTGTGTTTAACGCGAAACCATGCGGTGAAAAAATCAATGTAGAATGTGGCGCAACATGTCCGCAAAACCTGTTGCAACTGGTTGCTCGGTGCAAAGATTTACCTCAATTGTCTTTTGCTTTCGACGGAGATTGCGACCGATTGCTTGTTGCCGAGGGGGACAAAATCGTTCCTAACGGCAAGGTGTATTTTGCTATTTGTCGCTACTTGTCGGAAACTGGCAAACTTGTCGGCAATGCGGCGGTAGGCACAATCTTGACCAACGGGGGTGTGGAGCAGTCCCTCAATCGGCGAGGTATAAAACTTGTTCGTACCGATGTCGGCGATCAAAACGTGTTTGCCGCAATGGCGAAGCGCGGACTTAATTTTGGCGGAGAGGAAAGCGGACACTATTTGCTTACCGACTACGCAACGAGCAGCGACGCACTTATAAACGCACTGTTTGTGGCAAATATTTACAAGCAGTGCGGCAGTCTGTTTGAATACACGTCGGAGTGTGACGAAACGCCTAGTGTGCTACAAAGCGTTGTTGTAGGTGACGCTTTTGATACTTTAACCGCCGCAGTATTGGCAGACGAGTCGCAGCGCGTGCAACGTTTGTACCCGGATTGCAGACTTGTCCTGCGCAAAAGCGGTACCGAACGTAAACTTCGGATTTATGCCGAAGGAGAGCAAGCCGAAGCGGCGGCGCAGGAAGTGGCGACGACATTCTGCAAGTAGCAAACAACTTAATGATTACGCGAACGTCAGGTCGGGTCCGGCCAAGCAAATGACGTTTGCGTTTTTTATGTCCAAAAACTTGAAAAAAATATTATTATAGTATATAATAAAACAGTATGACCGATACGCAAAAGATATTGGCGGTGCTCCGAACGGAGTTTCCCGATGCCAAAAGTGAGCTTAATTTTACCGACCCCTATCAACTTATCGTTGCCGTGGTGTTGTCGGCGCAATGTACGGACAAACGCGTAAACCAGGTTACGCCTGCATTGTTTGCCGAGGCACCCGATCCGCAGTCGCTTGCCGATATGCCCATTGAACGGTTGCAACAGTTGATACACAGTTGCGGTTTTTTCCGCGCCAAGGCGCAACATTTGCATGAGTTGGCGATTGATCTGGTCGAACGTTTCGACGGCAAGGTGCCGCAAACCATCGAAGAGTTGCAAACCTTGTCCGGCGTCGGGCGCAAGACAGCCAACGTGGTGTATGCCGTCGGTTTCGGCGGACAGGCAATAGCCGTGGATACCCATGTGTTTCGCGTTGCCAATCGACTGGGGCTTGCTACCGCCGACAACGTACTCGATACCGAGCGGCAATTGATGGCGGCAATTCCGCAAGATATGTGGACGGACAGCCATCACTACTTGTTGTTGCACGGAAGGTATGTGTGCAAGTCGCAACGTCCGCAATGCGACGTTTGCCCTGCGCAAAGCTTGTGTCGCTACTACAAACAAACGCACTCGGAGGCTGGTCCTGTCGGTGCAGAAGAAATATAAATCTTTTTCGGTTTACCGACATGGCAGAAATTACAAGACTTATTGCACAACTTGATAGATGCTTGCAGTGTCGCAAACCCGGTTGCAGTGTTGCTTGTCCATTGCATAACGATTGCCCTGCCATTGTTGCCGCTGTGCGTAGCGGCAGGTTTGCCGACGTATGCGACATTGTCGGGCACTCGTTCGGCGGTGTGTGCGGCAGTATTTGTCCGCACGAGTTGCAATGCGGCGGTGGTTGCGTGCTCGGTAAAAGGGGACATCCTATACAAATCGGTCAGGCGGAGGCGGCTGCATATCTTGCTCACCCCTACCCGATTGTTCGCAAAGACAACCGTTTGCTCGGCAAAAAAATTGCCGTTGTCGGCGGCGGAGTGAGCGGCGTTACCTTTGCCGCAAAGTGCTACGAATCGGGCGCAGACGTCACCGTGTACGAATCCGACAATTTGTTGCATACGCTGTATTCCGTTCCGCAATTCCGCTTGCCGCACAAGTTGCTCGACGACATTGTTGCGGCAGTGGAACGATCCGACATAACAGTGACGGCGGTAACCGTCGAATATCAGATGCTCAAGCGACTGTGTGGTGACAATGACTATGTGTATTTGTCTTGCGGCGCGACGGTTGCTTACAAAGCAGGTATCGACGGCGAACAGTATGCTACGACCGCCGACGAGTTTTTGCGCAGCGATTACTGTGGCGAAGTCATCGTCGTCGGTGGCGGCAACACGGCAATGGACTGCGCCGTCAAAAACGCAGTTTGCGGAGGCAACAGTACAATCGCTTACCGTAGGACGATGGCGGATATGCCTGCTTTCGAGCGTGAAGTGCGTGGCGCAATCGACAACGGAGTACGCTTTGCAACCAATCTCGCGCCGTTGTCGGCAAAACCGATGCCCGACGGCAAATTGTCCGTTACTTTTGCAAAGACAATCAGTCAAGGGCGCGGCAAACTGCTACTTACCGACGACAAACAAACGCTTGTTTGCGACAAGTTGGTTGTGGCTGCCGGCAACGCATTTGACAGCACGGTTTTTCCGTGCGAAATGTTTGGCAACAATACAAAGTTTGTGCCGACCGACGACCGGGGAAAAGTTATGCGCAACCTGTATGCAGGCGGCGATTGTGCCGGTGGCAAACTTGTTGTCGACGCGGTCAAGCATGCGTTAAACGCGTTTAACGGTATTGTTTCAAACTGTCGTGACGGTGCGCAACAATAATTTTGCATTTACTATCGGCTTGTAGGCTGTACCGTACGCTTGCACGCCGAATACGGAGAAAATATGTTTATCGACAAAGTAAAAATTTACATCAAGGCAGGCAATGGCGGCAACGGCTCGGCTAGTTTGCATACGGAAAAATACGTAGCCAACGGCGGTCCCGACGGCGGAGACGGCGGCAAGGGCGGAGACATCGTGTTTGAAGCCACCACGGCGGAAAACACTCTCAATGCGTTCCATTTCCAAAAGCACTTCCGCGCAGAAAACGGCGAAAACGGCGGCAAAAAGAATTGCTACGGCAAACAGGGAAAAGACCTGATCGTACGTGTGCCTGTGGGCACTGTGGTCAAAACCGTCGACGGCGACATCATTGCCGACATGTTCGACAACGGTCAACGCACGGTTATTGCGGCAGGCGGCAAAGGCGGACGCGGTAATCGTCACTTCGCCACCGCACGCAGACAGTCGCCGAGTTTTGCCGAACATGGCGTCAAGACCAAGGAACACGAAGTGGTGCTTGAATTGAAAACCATTGCCGACGTAGGTTTGGTCGGGTTCCCAAACGTTGGCAAAAGCACGTTGTTGTCGGTGGTGTCCGACGCTAAACCCAAGATTGCCAATTACCACTTTACCACGCTCAGTCCCAACTTGGGTGTTGTCGGCTACTACGACAAGAGTTTTGTCATGGCGGACATCCCCGGACTTATCGAGGGTGCTAGCGAGGGCGCGGGGCTTGGTCACAGTTTTCTTCGTCACATCGAGCGTACACGCTTGCTTGTGCATGTGATCGACATGTCCGGCAGTGAAGGTCGTGACCCGTTGGCGGACTTCGAACTTATCAATAACGAAATTTTCAGTTACGACAAGCAACTTAAAGATCTGCCTATGGTGGTCGTTGCCAACAAGATGGACATGCCGCAAGCCGAAGAAAACTTGGCAAGATTCCGCAAAAAATATGGCAAAAAATACAAGATTATACCAATGATGACGCTGATACACGAAGGCGTCGACGAGTTGCTGACAACGCTTGTCGATATACTTGACAAGTTGCCGCCTGTGGAACCGCTTGTATACACGCCCGTATCGCTGGACAAGGAGGAAGAAGAAACCTTTGAAATCGAGCAGTTGGAGGACGATGTGTTTGAAGTGACGGGCGGACTGGTGGAGATTCTGTCGCGCAAGGTCAATCTGGATGACTATGACAGTTTCCGCTACTTCCAACGCGTGTTGAAGGATAAAGGGGTAATAGCCGCTCTACGCAAGGCAGGTGCGACCGACGGGAGTACTGTTATTGTGGGGGACATCGATTTCGACTTCATCGATTGAGGGTGTATATCGGCGTATCTAGCCGCTACGTGCTCAATCGTGCTCAGTCACGTACGTCTAGTACGCTCCTGTCGCACTCAATCGCCTGTTGTGGCTATCTACACCAATCTACACCCTCAATCAACTTGTGGTATTGCAAACTTTATGACGTAAATTTGTGGTTTGCGAAAGTAGCTGCGCGCGGGCTTCACTTAGTGCGTCCACGTCAGGTGGCTTCCTCGCTTGGTCGCAGAATGTTGTCACCCTTCACACTCGTCTACGTCGTCAAGCGGGTTGGTTGAGTGTTGCTTTATCTGCGTTTTCAATCAATCGGATTTGACGACAAGCGATAAAACAAAAGGAGTAATCATGATTTCAACAAAACAACGTGCCGGGTTAAAAGGCTTGGCTAACAAACTTAAACCGTCGGTGATTGTCGGCAAAGGCGATCTTACCGACAGTATCGTCAACGAAATAGAAGTGGCATTGTACAACCACGAATTGGTCAAGGTTGCCACGCTGAAAAGTTGCGAGTCCTCGGCACGCGACATGTGTGACGACGTATGCAAGGTGCTTGGTTGCGATCCCGTCATTGTGGTGGGCAATCGCTTTGTCGTGTACAAGTTTAGCGACAAAAAGGACATTGAACACATCGAATTGGACTAGTAAACACTTGAAAGTGGTACGAAAGCAACTTTTGAGTAGTGCAATGAGTACAAAGGGGATTTATGAAAATCGAAGGTAAAAACAGCGTTTACGAAGCGTTGCGCTCGTCGGACATAACGGTCAACAGCCTGATGTGCGAAAAGGGTAATGACAACAGCATCATTGCCATTGCCAAGAAAAAGGGCGTCAAGGTGACATATGTGGACAAGTCGGTACTTGACAAGGAGTCGACAAGCGGACGGCATCAGGGGTACATTGCCGACGTTACAGACTTCCGTTACTGCGAGTTGGATGACATACTTGCCGCGGATGACGAACCGTTTGTGGTGGTGCTTGACGACATCAGCGATCCGCACAACTTCGGCAGTATCATACGTGCTTGCGAATGCGCAGGCGTTACCGGTATTGTTGTCGGGCGCAATAATCAGGTACCTGTCAACGACACTGTCGTGCGTTGCTCGGCAGGTGCGGTTGCTCATGTCAGGATTGCACGCGTAACCAACATCAACAACGCCATAAAGGCAATGCAAAAACAAGGCATGTGGGTGTATGCGCTGGATATGGACGGACAGGAAATTACCGCTACCGACCTGACAGGCAAGATTGCTCTGGTCGTGGGTAGCGAAGGCAAGGGTGTAGGACGATTGACGCGAGAAGTGTGCGACGGTATTGTCAGCATGCGCTTGTGCGGCAAGGTCAACAGTCTCAATGCCTCTGTCGCGTGCGGCATTGCCGTATACGAAGTTGTACGTCAACGCGCGGCGAAAACAGCCCGAAAGGGGTGAACGCGGTGGAAGCTACACTTGACCTTGTCAACCGTGCCAAGAGCGGCGATCCCGTTGCAACCGAACAAATCGTACGCGACTACAAAGGGCTTGTGCGTAGTCTCGCCAACAAGTTTTATCTCGTGGGCGGCGACAAAGAGGACCTTTTGCAGGAAGGCATGTTAGGCGTGATTATTGCAATCAACAGTTACGACAAGCAAAAAGGCGCTTTCCCTGCCTTTGTCAAATTGTGCGTGTCCGGACAAATCGTCGACGCGGTTCGTCGTGACGCAGGGCAAAAAAACAAACCGCTTGCCAACTACATCGACATCAACACGTTGCAAAATGTGTCGGGTAACGACAGTCCGCTTGCCGACCTTCTTGACCGCGAATACGCCGCAAAAGTGGCGCAATGTATGCGCGACACACTGACTCCGTCGGAGCGGCAAGTAATCACTTTGTTTGCCGACGGCTATCGTTACGATGATATCTGCCGTATTACGGGCAAGAGTTACAAGGCGGTGGACGGCGCACTGCAACGCGGTCGCAAAAAACTGGCACAGGCACTTGACGATAACTGAAATTTTTGAATACGTATAAGGAATTTTACTACAAACTACCACGGAGGCGGCTATGAACTACGTTGCATTGTACCGCAAATACCGTCCGCAAACCTTTGACGACGTCATCGGTCAGGACCACATAATCAACACTTTGCGCAATCAGATTTTGCACGACAAGGTAAGTCATGCTTATCTGTTTACAGGCACGCGCGGTACGGGTAAGACGAGTACGGCGAAGATTTTTGCACGCGCCGTCAACTGCCCCAATGCCAAGGAGCACAACGGCAATCCTTGCGGAGAGTGTGCTGTGTGCAAGCAATCGGGCGACGCCAACCTTGATATTGTGGAGATGGACGCCGCAAGTAACAACGGCGTGGACTACGCACGCGATATTCGCGAAAAGGTGCAGTATCCGCCGGTCAACGGACGTTACAAGGTTTACATTATCGACGAAGTGCACATGTTGTCGGCAGGGGCGTTCAACGCACTGTTAAAGACATTGGAAGAGCCGCCAAAGCATGCAATGTTTATACTGTGTACCACCGAGGTGCACAAGATACCGCAAACCATTCTGTCACGTTGTATGCGTTTCGACTTCCG
>CAKQXG010000056.1 GCA_934281515.1 uncultured Clostridia bacterium
TACTAAATAAAGTTTTATATTGTACATTATTTGTATAAAAATATTTAGCTTAATGTCAACAATTGAGGCTTGACAATTTGCCTTGCGTGTGGTAGCATAAATTTGTATAAATTTTAAGCCGCACTTTCTGTACTTTGTAGTGAGTTTTATCTTTGGCAGGGCAAGACGAATATGTGCGGTAAATGCCGTGAAAACCACTTAGTGACATTGGCTTGTAAGGAGTAGACTATGATTACGGTAAGACCCTATTGCAAAATAGATTTCCGCTTTGTACAAGATATTTGTATGGCTACTTCGCCGCTAGCAGACGAAGATAATCCTACCAACCGCGCGTTGATGTGCGCCATGTACTGTGATTACTACATGGACAACGAACCCGAGTTTTGCTTTGTCGCCGTGGATGATGACGACACTCCAGTAGGCTATATTCTTTGCGCTGCGGATCTGGACACATACAACGAGCAAATGGACGTCAACTATCTGCCGCTTATTCGTAAGCTTAACGGCGGCGAGTATTTCCGTTTCTCTGCCGAGCGCAAACTCGACCAACGTTACATCAAGCAAGGGTATACGGCACATATGCACATCGACATTCTTCCGGAGTTTCAAGGTCAGGGCGTTGGCACCAAGTTGCTTGCCGCATTGCAAACAAAACTGACGGAGAGTTTTGTCGAGGGACTGTACCTCGTGTGCGGCATCAAAAACTCCGACGCACGTGCTTTTTACGAAAAGCGCGGTTTCGAGGACATCGACTATATTACAGGAGCCGTTGTCTACGGCAAGAAACTGTTTGTCGAGGACTAACCGCCGATGTTGTGTGACGACAAACATATGTCCGCCAAGGACGCCGCCAATCTCAACACTCTTACCCTTGCATACGTGGGCGACGCGGTGTGGAGTCTGTACGTGCGAGAACGCATGACGGTTGGGCACGATCGCAAGGCGGGGCAATTGCATGTTATTTGTTCGCAGTGGGTGTGCGCTGCCGCGCAGGCGCGTTTTGCCGAACAGGCGGAATCGCTGTTGACCGAGGACGAACACGCCGTGTACAAGCGTGGGTGCAATGCCAATGCGCATCACAAAGCCAAGAATCAAACCTACGAGGACTACCGCAAGGCAACCGGCATGGAAGCCGTGTTCGGATATTTGTACTTGTCAGGCAATACCGCGCGTATAGGCGAACTGCTGGCGTTGCAAAGTCGGTAATATTTGGCAGTGTCCATTAGATTTGACATCTTCGGCGTTTTTTCGAGTGTCACGTATCCGAGTAACTTTCTAATACAATTCGAGTCGACAGACTTGATTAAGGAGAATTTTTATGAACAACAAACATTGCATCGCAATGATACTTGCCGGCGGACAGGGCAGTCGTCTGGGCGTGTTGACGCGTAACATTGCCAAGCCTGCAGTGCCGTACGGCGGCAAATATCGTATCATTGACTTTCCGCTGACCAACTGTGCCCAAAGCGGCATTTACACAGTCGGCATACTTACGCAGTACAAGCCGTTGGAGCTGAACACCTACATCGGCAACGGTCAGGCATGGGACTTGGACGTCAACGACGGCGGTGTGTATATCTTGCCACCCTACATGCGCGAGAAAGAGGGCGAGTGGTACAAAGGTACGGCAAACGCCATCTATCAGAATATCGAGTTTATCGACAAGTTCAGTCCCGAACACGTGCTGATTCTGTCGGGTGACCACATCTACAAGATGGACTACAACAAGATGCTCGGTTACCACATCAAGAAGAACGCAGACTGCACAATCGCCATGATTTCCGTCGACCCTGCCGAGGCAAGCCGTTTCGGCATACTCAACTGCGACCAAAACGGGCGCATTGTCGACTTCGAGGAAAAGCCCAAAAAGCCCAAAAGCAATACTGCGAGTATGGGTATCTACATATTTAAGTGGAGCGAATTGCGTAACCAACTTATCTCCGACGAAAACGACAAAAACAGTGCCAACGACTTCGGCAAAAACATCATTCCCAAGATGTTGGCGGCAGGTAAAGGTATGTTCGGGTACGAATTTGTCGGCTACTGGAAGGACGTCGGGACAGTCGAAAGCCTGTGGAAGGCAAATATGGACCTGCTTGACGAAGATACGCTCAACATTGCCGACCCCGATTGGACGATACTCAGCAAGTCGGCGTTGCAATGTCCGCACTTTATCGGACGTCACGCCAAAACAACCGATAGTCTTATCACCGAAGGTTGTTATGTTGACGGCGTTGTACGGCACAGTATTATCAGCGACGGCGTAACCGTGGAGCAGGGTGCAGAAGTCGTGGACAGCGTAGTGCTTAGCGGTGCAAAGATTTGCGCAGGCGCACGCGTGCATAAGACGATTGTGGGCGAACACGCCGTAATAGGCAAAAATGCAACCGTCGGCATAGACGGCAGCGCCGAATACGTGTCGGCATACTGCAGCGGCGGAGTGTCGCTTGTCGGTAGCGACGTACAGGTCGGTGCAGGCACAAGCATTGCCCCCGACAGCATGGTTACCGAAGACGTAAAAGGAGGCAAAAAACAATGATCGATACAATGGGTGTTATACTTACTGCCAACGCCGACGCCGATCTTGGTGAGCTTACTCGTCTACGCAGCGTTGCGGCAATGCCTTTCGGCGGACGTTACCGTCTTGTGGACTTTGCGTTGAGCAATTTTGTCAACAGCGGCATTGTCAACGTCGGTGTTGCTACGGAATACAACTATCAGTCTTTGCTTGACCACATCGGTAGCGGTAAGCCTTGGGGTTTGGCTCGCAAAAAGTACGGCTTGCGTTTTTTGCCGCCGTTTTCCGCCAATAGTAACGAGACCGACGAACGCATAAAGATGCTTACGGGGGTCATTCATTACCTTAAACGCAGTCCGCAACAGTACGTGGTGGTTGCCGATTGCAACAACGTATGCAACATGCGCTTCGACAACGTTGTCGACTTGCACGTCAGTAGCGGAGCCGACCTGACCGTGGTGTACCAAACCTCGCACGAGGACGGCGTGTACATCAATGTTGCCGAGGACGGCGTTGTAAAGGGTATTTCCGACAAATCGGACAATCGCCTGGTCGGTTACTACGTGTTTACCAAGGACTTGCTTGTCAACGTGTTGGAACGTTACCAGATGATTGGCAAAAAGCAGTTTTACAACGACCTTATCGCAGGCTACATCAAACGTCATAAAGTGGTGGGTTACCGTTTTGACGGCTATCTTGCCACAATCACCGATACCGTAGGTTACTTCCGCGTGAGCATGGATCTTATGCGCAGCGACATTCGCAAAAGCCTGTTTATCGCAGACAACCACATACTTACCAAGGTCAAAGACCGTGTGCCTACACGCTACAATGCCAATGCCGAAGTGACCGACAGCTTTATTGCAGACGGTTGCGTCATTGACGGACATGTGGAGAACAGTATTCTGTTCCGCGGCGTGACGGTAGAAAAGGGCGCCGTTGTCAAAGATTGTATCATTATGCAAGATACCGTTATCTCTCAGAACGTGCGCTTGCAAGCGTGCATTATTGACAAGGATTGCGTAATCCTGAAAGGCAAAGAACTGGTCGGTCAGCCCGATTTCCCCGTAGTAGTCGGCAAGAGAAGAACAATTTAAAGTTTCAGAGTTGCCTTTCGGAAGAAATCTTTGTTGCCGAAACTCCGCTTTGTGTCGGATTGTTGTCCGATGTCTGTTAAACAGTCAAAGTTTTTGAAAGGTTGAGGGCGTGGGGGAAGGAAAACTTTTTTCAAGAAGTTTTCCTTCCCCCACAATCACCTGTTTAAAAATATGAAAGAATACCAACAAGAACTAAATGAAATAGAGCGTTTTGCGCGAGAACGGTATATACCGGTTATGTTGGACGACACCAAGGAACTGCTGTATTCCGTTGTACGTCGTGCGCAACCGCGGCGCATATTGGAGATCGGCACTGCTGTGGGATACAGCGGTATCGTTATGTTGCTTGCCGCACCAATGGCGCATCTCAACACAATGGAAATCGACGAGCAACTTGTCGCGCTTGCCAAGGAAAACTTTGCGCGCGCAGGCGTTGTCGACAGGGTCAATGTGTTTCTCGGCGACGCGCGTGAACTTGTGTCGCAGCTTACGGGTCTGTATGACCTTATTTTTATGGACGGTCCCAAGGGACAGTACGAAACCTTTTTGCCTTACCTTACCGACCTGCTTGCCGTAGGCGGAACTCTTGTTTGCGACAACGTGCTGTATAAGGGACTGGTGGAGCATGTTCCCGACAACAAACGTCACAAGCATATTACGGTTGCACGCAACATGCACGCTTTTCTGGACGACATCACAGCCAATCCGCACTACGACACAACCTTGTACCGCATAGGCGACGGCGTAACGGTGTCGGTTAAGAAAGCATAAGCTTGCATGCGGCTTTATTGTCGTCTACGCTTCGTTTGCGGCGCAACCGCATCGAAAAACGTCAAAATATAAGCTACTATTACACACATAGTATATTTAAAGCAGGATAAAATATATAATTCGGAAGTAAAAATAAGTAAATGAGTAACATCAATGCGGAATTGCTTGCACCTGCAGGCAGTATGGAAAAACTAAAAACAGCCATTCATTTTGGAGCAAACGCGGTGTACATGGCAGGAAAAAAATTCGGGTTGCGCGCCTATGCCGACAACTTTGCCGACGAAGAAATTGCCGAGGCGGTGGCATATGCACATGCGCACGATGTCAAGGTGTATGTCACGCTTAATATATTTGCCAGCGAGCGCGACTTTGCCGAGTTGCCTGCCTATCTGGATTTGTTGGCGGCTGCGCACGTGGACGCAGTGTTGGTGTCCGACCCCGGTGTGTTCAGCGTTGTCAAGGCGCACGGCAAACTGCCGATACACATCAGTACGCAGGCAAACACGACCAACAAATACGCGGTGGATTTTTGGCACAAGCAAGGCGCGACACGCGTTGTGCTTGCGCGCGAAGTGCCGCTGTGGGAAATTGCCGAGATACACAAATTTTGCCCCGACGTGGAATTGGAGTGTTTTGTCCACGGAGCTATGTGCGTAAGCTATTCCGGGCGGTGCTTGCTCAGCAACTATCTGGTCAACCGCAACAGCAATCGGGGCGAGTGTGTGCAGGCGTGCAGGTGGCAGTGGCGTGTGCAGGAAGTCTCGCGCGAGGACAGTTTGCCCGTTGAGGAGGACAGCCGCGGTACGTACATTTTCAACAGCAAGGATATGAACATGCTTGCCCACCTTGACGAACTTGCGGCGGCAGGCGTTGTCAGTTTTAAGGTGGAAGGACGTATGAAGTCGGCGTTTTACGTCGCAACGGTGACAAATGCTTATCGTAAGGCACTTGACGCCATTGCCCAAGGCACCTTTGACGAGACAACAAAAACCGCGCTCGACAAAGAATTGTGCAAGGCGTCGCATCGAGACTACACAACGGGTTTTTATTTCGACGAGGACGAAACGCGACAGTACTATCTGTCAAGCAAAGCCGTAGAAGAATACAAGTTTATTGCTGTGGTGCAAAGCGTGTCTGAGGGTTACGCAATTGTGGAACAGCGCAACAAGTTTGTTGTTGGCGACACGCTGGAAGTATTGTCGGCAACCTCTGCGCACAACGCCGGATTTGTGGTGACCGAGGCATTTGACCAAAATGGTAACAAGCTTGAAGTAATGAACCGAGTAAAACAAATAGTAAGAATAAACTGCCCATACGACCTGTCGCCCGGCGACATATTGCGGAAAGAGCAATAGTTTGTGTGAGAAATTTGAGTGGAAAACCTTTTCGACGAAAAGTGTTTCCTACTCGCCCTTTTCCAAAAGCCTTGAGTAGAGATTTGCCACGCAAAACTATTAAATAATTATTTCTTCTGCTCGATCTGTTCGTTTTTTGCAACGGTGCGATTACTAAAAGTTTTTGTAAAGATAGGGTTACGGTGAAAGGAATACATTTAAAAAAGTTTTCCTTTCCCCGTAATTTTTTTTATCCGGGTATCAACTTTTCAGCACACTTTACTGCCCCAAGGGCAAAGACTTCGACAGATTCCGCCTGGTGCACGATCGTCACGCTTTCGCCCTGTCCGCCAAAGATAACTTCATGTCTGCCGAAATTGCTGCCGCTCCGTAGCGAATGAATTACCACACTTGTAAATGTGCCGCGTTGTTTTGCTATCAGCGCGGCGATTTTTTTTGCCGTGCCCGCAGGCGCGTCGAGTTTGTTGCGGCGGTGGGTTTCTACAATGTCAACATCCCAATCGGGACAACGTTTGGCAAATTCCTGACAAATTGCAATAAACGCTTGCATACCTTGTGCAAAATTTGCACTTTGTCTGACGGGCAGTTGTGTTGCAAGACTGTCTATCAATGTTTGCTGTTGTTTATTGCGCCCTGTTACGCCGGTTATCAACGGACAATTATGTACCGCGCAGTAGTCGACTACGTCTTGAGTGGCGACGGGTAGCGAAAAGTCGATTACCGCCTCGGGGCGAAACGTCTCGTCGGGCGGCACGCCGACATCGATTTCACACACAGTGTGTTTGCGTTGTCGGGCGAAGGTGCATACGGCACTGCCCACTCTTCCTTTTGCTCCGAATATCGCTATGTTCACAGGCTTTCCTCACTGTTTAATTGTTGTATTGTGTTGCCGTAGTCGTTCCAAAATTCGTCAATGGCCCGACGAGTGTCTTTGTTTGCCTTTGTCAGCGGTAAACGCACATCGTAGGTGTCGAATATACCTGCCTTGTACAACAAGTATTTGATTGCAATCGGGTTTATTTCCCTTGCGCACAATGCCGACAGCGTGTTGTATATGGCGGCAAGTTGCGGTTCTACGTTCGGCGTGTCGTTGTTATCTCCGGTGTGTGCAACGGCGTAGGCGCGTACCAACAAAGGCGCGACATTGCTGGCAACCGATATTGTCCCTATTGCACCGTTATGTAAAGCCTTGTCAAATACGCTGTCGTTTCCGCAAAAGCATCGCATACCGTTTACCGTTGCGCTGACTGTCAGCGCGGTGTCTGCAGCGGCGTCTTTCATGTATTTCACGCCCCTTTCAGTCAAAACACGTACAATATACGGGTCAAGGGCATAGCCTACGCGCGACGGCGCGTTGTACAACACTATCGGCAGGTGGCTCTCGTTGGCTATTCGCAAGATGTGCTTTACGTATCCGTCGGGCGTACATTTGCTGAACGACGGCGGAGAAACAAGCAACGCGCTTGCACCCAAAGTCTTTGCCGCACACGCTTGTTGTACGGCTGTCGCTGTATCGTTTGCCGACACCCCTGCAACTACGGGTAAAGAAGTGTACAATCTGACTGTCGACAGTACCTGTTTGCGTTCATCGTCGGTCAGCATATTAGGTTCGGCGGTGGTGCCCGATACAACAAGAATATCGGCATGCTTTTGTTGCAGTTGTAACAAGCGCAGTAGACTGTCGAAGTGTATTTTGCCATGCTTAAATGGCGTCGGTAACGCCGTTGCAACGACGGGACGGGCAAGATTTTCTACACGAGCGACGAATGAGTTGTCGGAAAAATCCATATACGTATCCTTTTTTGTGTTATTTTAGCAAGAGTTCGAGTATCTGGTAAGCGTTGTACGCCGCTCCGCGAAGCAGGTTGTCGGACACGACAAACAAATTCAGTCCGTTTTCGCAAGTTTCGTCCCGGGTCAACCGTCCTACGCCTGCATACCTGGTGTTGCGCACCTTTGTCGGCGTCGGCAACGCTTTGTCAAACAGTATCACGTCGGGTGCATCTCGTAACAATCCGACAATGTCGGCGATGTCGTATGGCTTAGCAAATTGTACATTGACAAAACTTCCGTGTCCTATCGTTACCGGTACTCTTGCGCAAAAACAGTTTACGGCAAGATTGGGCATACCCAGTATTTTGCGGCTTTCGTGTATCAATTTGTGTTCTTCGGAGGTGTAGCCGTCGGGGCAGATGTCGCCTATTTGCGGCAACACGTTGTCGACAATGCCCTCTGCAAAACACTTTGTGTTCGGCGGCAGTCGGCGTTGAAGCAGATCGTCAAGTCCGTCCCGTCCTGCTCCGCTTGCCGATTGGTAGGTTGCAACGGTGATTTTAGTAGGTTCATAGCGCCGCAAAGCATGCAGTACCATTACAACGGGTATGGTAACGCAATTGGGGTTTGCAATTATTCCGGCGTTGCCGATGGTTTGCGGATTGACCGACGGAACTATAAGCGGCACGTCGCTACGTAACCTGTATGCCGAGCTGTTGTCAATGCACACAACGCCATTATCGGCAAGCGGCGGAATGTATTTTGTCGACGCGTCTACGTCGGTGGCAAACAAGGCAAAGTCGATGTCGGCATTAAGGTTGTCGGCAGGTTCTACAGTCACCCATTTGCCGCCAAACAGAAAACGTTTGCCAACGCTCTTGTTGCCGTACAGCCGCAAACGAATTTTTTCGGCAAGCCGATTTCGCAACAGATAAAACAGTTTTTCGCCGACCAGTCCCGACGCGCCGACAAGACCTACCGTTTTCATACAAAACTCCTTATCTATTGTATTGCACCGCAAGGCAAAAATTGACGATTTTTGTAACTGCATTGGTCGAAAAATACCTGCGCGTTTGCGTCGTTTGTGAGTTTTGTAATTTTGCGACGGCACGGTAAGTCAGTCTTGCTGTGGTGCTTAAAAACAAATTTGTTTACACAAAATGCTATTGCTCTGCGGTGATTTCGGCAAAAATGTCTACAAAAATACGCAATCGGCACAAAAACGGGTCAAATACAATTGTATTTATTGCAATTTTATTGTATAATAATAAATATTTATGGGTCGGAATGTCGCGTTGTTGCCGCTCGTCGGTTGTTGTAATACGACAAAACCCGTCCCGAAGGATGTATCGATATGGACTTTTCCAAAATTACACTTGCCAATGAGCGTAACCAACACGTTACCAAGCGGCTCAACCGCCTGAGTACATGGGGCTTCTTCAAGGTACTGTACCGTGACAACGTTTTTCGTCTGTTCGGTTTCAGTCTGCTTATGGTGCTGTTGCTGGTGCCGATGATCTTTATGGTGTTCCGCGGACAGATCTCCATCAACAATTTGCAACAAACGTTGCCTTTGCTAAACGACATTGGTTTCGGCACGGGCAGTTGGACTGGAGTTTCCGCCGTTTATGCAGACAAAGTACATGCAGTCAACAACAATACGGTGCTATATGCCTGTGCTTGCGGCGTGCTGTTGTCGCTGATGTTCAGCGGCGGTTTTGCCGTCATCCGTGACGCGT
Organism: uncultured Clostridia bacterium; assembly: GCA_934281515.1. Lineage (GTDB taxonomy): Bacteria > Bacillota > Clostridia > Christensenellales > CAG-314 > Fimimonas. The sequence goes on from CAKQXG010000056.1 coordinate 9,254, forward strand.
TCTGGACGGGCAAACTCAACACTGTCGGTGTGTTCCGCAGTTTGTGGCTTGGTATCAAGTCCTCGTTGCTGTACGGCATTGCAGGCGCAGTAGTGGTTGCAGGCACGGTGTGCGGATTGTATTTCTTCTACGATTGGGCAAGCGTTGTCATGCCGCTTTGGCTGGCAATAGTATTGCTTGTGCTGTTGTGCATTGTTGCGCTGTTTGTCGTAACGTATGCGCTTATTGTGTGCAGCGTTGCCGTAACCTACAAACAAAGCGTAGGCAAAACGCTCGACGACAGTTGGCGTTTGCTGTGGCTCAATGTGTTGCCCAACATCATTCACCTTGTAATTGCATTGTTGCCGATACCGCTGTATTTCCTGTTTAACGGATTTCTTCTTCAACTGTACTTTGTATTACTGATTATGTTTGGCGGCATGTACTTCCCGCTGGTGTGGCAAACGCACATGATGAAAACATTTGCGCTGTTCCACCCTGTGGAAGCTCACAAGAAGAACGGCAAAAAGGGTTCTGCCGTAGAAGGCGGCGAAGTGGGCGATCTGCCTGCGGAGGCGTAACCGATGGCGAAGCACGGCTACGACGTAATTGCGGCTAGCTATGACAAATTGACCGCAGGCGACAGCGACTACGGTAAGTGGTTTGGCTACATCGACGGCATCGCACGGCGACACAACATCAGGCGCATTGTCGACCTTGCGTGCGGCACGGGCAAAATGACAAAACTGTTGTTGGACGGCGGATATGACGTTGTCGGTGTGGACAACAGCGAAGCTATGCTTGCCGAAGCTCGTCAGAAGTGTCGCGCACTGTTTGTTTGTCAGGACATGGCAAAGTTGCAACTTGCTCGCCCCGTTGACATGGCTGTGTGCGTGTGCGACGGAGTCAACTACATCGACAAACAAAGTCTTGTGCTTTTCTTTCGACGCGTTGCGGCAAATCTGATGCCCGACGCGCCGTTTGTATTTGACTATTCCACTCCGTACAAATTGCGGCAAGTTCTTGCCGATAATGTGTTTTATGTAGATGACGACGACGAAACATTGCTGTGGACAAACAAGCTTGTCGGCGAAACGCTTTGTATGAATATTACTCTGTTTACCCGCCTTGCCAACGGCACTTACGACAGGCAGGACGAGCGGCACAAACAGTGGGTTTTACCTAGGGACTACACGCAAAAATGTCTTGACGAAGCGGGGTTTGACGTAAAGCAAGTGACGGATGACTACGGTTCGGCTGTTACCGACAAGAGTTTGCGGTGGACGTTTTACTGCGTCAAACGTAGGCAAGAATAGACGGCATGTAAGCTCTACGGTTGTAAAAAATCTAATACGTATACAAAAATTTGTGACAAACGGTGACAAAATGAAGATAGAAATCGGCAAAATCGTAAAAGCGCAAGGCATAAACGGCGAAGTAAAGTCGGCATGCTTTGTAGACGAAGTGAACCAACTTAAACATGTCAAGACCGCCTACATAGAAGGCCGTGCATACGAAGTTGTTTCGTTGCGCGGCTCCGGCGAGTTTTTCTTTATGCGTTTTGCCGGCGTGGACACACGCAACGATGCCGAAGAATTACGCGGCAAGACGATTTACGCCGACAAAAACGAAGTCGACCTTGCCGACGACAGGTATTTTATCGATGACCTTGTCGGGTGCGGCGTGTACCTTGACGGCAACGAGATCGGGCAAGTTACCGAAGTGTTGCAGTATGGTGCGGCAGACGTGTTTGTATGCAAGGCGACTTGCGGCAATGACTTTTCCTTTCCTTTCCTGAAGGACGCTGTCGCAAGCGTGGATGTCGATGACAAACGGATAAATGTGCAATCCAAGCGGTTTGCCGAGGTGGTTTGCTATGAAGATTGACATACTCACGCTGTTTCCCGAGATGTTTTCTCCGCTAAACTGTTCGCTGACGGGCAGGGCATTGGACAAGGGTTTGTACGAGCTGTCGGTGCACAATATCCGAGACTACTCCGCCGACAAGCACAAGCGGTGCGATGACGCGCCCTTTGGCGGCGGTGCAGGCATGGTGATGACGCCGCAACCGATACACGACTGCATTGCGGCGGTCGACCCGACTCACGAGGCTCATCGTATATACATGTCTCCGCGTGGCAAAACGCTTACGCAACGGCGCGTGTTTGAGTTGTCGCAGTGCGACAGGCTGCTGGTTTTGTGCGGTCACTACGAAGGCGTCGACCAACGTGTGCTGGACCTCAACATAGACGAAGAAATCAGTATCGGAGATTACGTGCTTAGCGGTGGCGAAATCCCTGCCCTTGCGCTTGTCGACAGCGTTTTACGCTACGTGCCCGACGTGCTTGGCAACAGCCAGTCCACCGTGGACGAAAGTTTCAGCAACGGACTGTTGGAGTATCCCCAATACACTCGACCGCAGGAGTTTTGCGGTTTGACCGTACCCGAAGTGTTGGTTGGCGGCAATCATCAGCTTGTCGACAAATGGCGCAGAGAACAGGCGGAGGAGATAACTCGCCGACTACGCCCCGACCTGTTTGAGGGCAAATAAGGGGGCATCTTAGCACTACGTGCTTGTTCGAGCTCAGTCACGTACGTATCCGACCACACGCACAACAGCGGCGGCACGCAGTCGGCAAGGGACTTGCCTTTGTGCTGACCGCCGACAACCCTGTTGTGGTCGGACTTCCAAGGGTGCGGTTGCTCACCGCATCTAGCAGACTTTCGTTGGGGCGAGCATCCCCAACATCCCCCGCTAGGGCGCAAACCGACGCAGGTTCGTGGTTTGCGAAGGTAGTTACACATTGGCTAAATGTAGTGCGTCCACGTCAGGTGGTTCTTTGCCCTCAAACGAGCCGACAAATATAAACGAGGCATCTTGTCACTACGTACTCGTTCGAGCTCAGTCACGTACGTGTCCGACCACACGCACAACAGCGGTGGCACGGCACCTAACGTGCACGTCTAGAGGGAATAGACATATCTAGTGCCCACGGCAGTGCCCTGTTGTGGTCGGAC
>CAKQXG010000057.1 GCA_934281515.1 uncultured Clostridia bacterium
CAACTTGATGACGAAAAAATCAATACGTATGCGGAATTTGTTGCACAAAACGGCTCCGACGATGTCAAAAGTCAGCTGAACGCACTTGTTTCGGACGGCAAAGTGGCGGAAGAAAACTACGGCAAAGTGTACGAATTGTACTTTTCCACGCGGTACAACGCCAAGGCGCCGACAATGCGCGACTACTACGTCAACACGTATCTTGCCACCGACAGCACGGGTGCAAGCGAGTACGACAACTACGTTATTTTGCTCAAAGACATCGCACTGTTTTCGTGGCACACAGACGACGGACAATCGGTCGGAGCGTCGGGTTACTACGACAAGGCGCAACTGACCGTTGACGGCAACAACTTGGTAAATGCCGACAAACTTGTCACAAATATGTATGCGACAAATGCCGAAGCGGCGTGGATCAACTACTTTTTGTACATGACGCGTGCCGCGCTGACTGCCGCGTTTGTGTGGGTGGCGGTGCCGCTGCTGCTTACGGTGGTCGGGTTTATTTGCAAGAGTCCGTCGCTCGGCAACTTCGGCGGCGTGTTCAAGACCGTCGGCGGTTTTTGGCTGGGCGCAATTTGCCCGACAGTGCTGTGGACGGTGGTGGCGTCATTCTTGCTGACGCAGACATACGTGTTTTACCTGGGTATAGCGTTGACTTTGGCGACCTTGTTGGTGCGCACGTTGGTTCACTACATCCCGATTGCCGTAGCCGAACACAGGCGGTACAAGGCGCAGCAAGCCGACGGCGACAAAGCGTAGCGCAAGCACGCAATCAACTATCCGAATTTAGGTAAAACTCAACACTGACAAAACAAGGCTGTTTGCATTACCGCAAACAGCCTTTTGTCATCAAAAAATCAATACGTGGTGTGATTTTGGTTGTAAATTTGCATTTTTTCAATCGGGGCAGGCAATGTCGGGCGTTAATCGTTGCTTTCTTCCCCGACGGGCGTTTTGTGCGATTGGGATTGTTTGCTGCTGTCGTAGCGGCGACAGGCGCGGTAGTAGCTGGATACCGAATTGAAGCCGCACAAGGTGGCAAGTTCCACTATCGATCGGTCGGCGTAGTCGGGATTGTCGCGCAATTCCCACACCTTTTGCATGCGTATGTCGCTCAGAAACGTGCGGAAATCGATACGTATGTAGCGGCTGAAAAAGTGGCTCAGCGAGCCTGCCGAGTAGCCAAACTCCTTGGCAATGGAGTTTAACGTCAGGTTCTTTTCGGCATTTTCGTAGATGTATTGCACGATGTTGCGCGTGGCGTGTTTGGTTTGGGTTTTGGTCGTGCCTGTGCCGTAGGCGTTTACAATAAGGTACAATATGTAGTTGACGTAGCCGTAGTACAGCAATCGGCTTCTGTCCGAACCTTCTGCAACGGTACCCTTTATTTGTTCGATAAAGTCAAACAGAGGTTTGTTCTTGTCCACGTCAAGCAGTTCCGTCGGTAACGAGCACCCCGGATACAGGCTGTTGAAGCTGTTTGTGTAGTCCAATCCGACGCTGACAAAACCCACAAGCGCCTGTCCGTCTATCTTGTAGGAGTGCATGTCGTAACTGTTGATACACACTGCCTGTCCGCTGTGCAGTATGTATTCCACGTTGTTTATCGTCACTGTTACGTCGCCGTCGTACACAAGGTAAATCTCGGGGTTGCGATGAAAGTGCGGATAAAACCCGTCGGAAATATACACCTCGGCGCGGAAAGCGTTGGGGTAGTCGCGCTGTGCTTCAAAGGTAAGTTTTGACAAATCGTAATCTAATTTCATGGTTTCATTATACCACTGTACAAAGGGTTTTACAATGCTTTTTTTTAACATTTTTACCAATTTGAAGGCCTTTTTTTTAGCAAAAAGTACATTTATGACACGAATTGGTCTATTTGTGCGTTGAAATCGTCTTTTGCGCGTGTTATCATATCAGTGTAGAAGTAGCGTGTTTACGCAATGGAAAATTTTGTTGCGGTCAATTCGTTTGCTTTGCGTTTCGACGCAAATTGCGGATTTAATACACGTTTAAGTAGTTTGTTTGTCGTTTGTGCCGGCTGGCATAAAATTGTAATTAAGGAAACTCTTTGAGATACAAACTATATTAAAGGAGCTTATATGAAAAACATTCGCAAGTTTGTTTCCTTGTGTCTGGCGGCGATTATGTTGCTGTCGATGTTTGCGTTTGTCGCGTGCGACAACACCTCCGACAACACCGACCCTGCCAATGACATAGCCAACTACCAGAGTACCGGCACGGACAGTCTCGGTCAGGTGTATTACAACAAAAACCTGTTTTACAACAACTCTACAATGCAGGGAGGTCCCGACCCGCAGGTTATGGACAACACCGATCGCGACGGCTACTACTATCTGTTTGTTACTGCAGGTATCTGGCGTTCGTCCAATCTTACCGATTGGGAAGAAGTCGGTCCGTTGTTCGTTCCCGAAACCGACGAGTTGAAAAAGGTTCTTAAAGAAAACGTATGGGCGCCCGAAACGGTGTACGACGAAGATCTCGGCAAGTACGTCATGTTTTTTAGCTCTACCGCCGAAACCGATACCGCCGCAACGGGTAAGGGCGTTGTAAGCGGAAAGGGCTACTGCATGATGCACGTAGCATTGTCCGACAAACCCGAGGGTCCCTACAAAATAGTTGACTTCTCTAATGAGGAAAGTTGCGGTAAGGAAAATGTCCACACCTACAACACCGTCGGCGGTACAGTGCTTACCGCCGAGCAAGTGGCAAGCAACGACTACGCCTACGTCAAGGAAAAAGATACTTACTATAAGGCTGCGTTTCCGCATTACTTTACAAAGTATTTGCTGTTTAACCCCGAGGCGATTTACAAGTTTTTGCAAAAGTACGGCGACATCACCGAAAACAGTCGCAACGGCAAGTATCCGCAGGACACAATCGATCCGCATCCCTTTGTAGATCCCGTGACAGGCAACAAGTACTTGTTCTGTACACTAGGTCAAACGAGCAATGCCATGATGGTTATTCGTATGAAAAATTGGTTGCAACCCGATTTCTCCGAGGCAGAGATCGTTACGGCTCACGACTACTACACCGTTGAAGATTGGCGTGCAGGTAAAAATAAGGGCGTGGAATACGAGCAAACGAACATAAACGAAGGACCTCACGTACTGTACCACACAGACAAAAACGGCAAATCGTTGTATTATCTTACATATTCTATCAACAGTTACGGGCAGAGTAACTACAGCGTAGCTACTGCAATTGCCGACAACGTACTCGGTCCCTACCGCAAACTTCGCGCAGAAGAAGGCGCGCTGTTGTTGTGCTCAATGACCACCGAAAACACAACGGTATCGGGCGCGGGACACCATTCCTTTATCAGTAAGGGCGGACAAGACTTCATTGTATATCACCGTCACAACGACTACACCGAGGGCGGTGGCGCAAGATACACGGCAATAGACGAGTACAAGTGGATAACGGTCAAGGACAAGGACGGTAACGATCTCGATGTGCCGTACACAAACGGTCCTACCGATTCGGTGCAACCCTTGCCCGAAGCATACAGCGAATACCGCAACATTGTCAAGGATGCCAAAGTGAGCGTTACCGACGCCGAAGTCGATGCAGACCCGGTGCATGACGGACTTCTGTCTGTACACAAAACGGCAAACGAAACCTTTATGAGTTACGTAAAGGAAACTAAAATAACCAAAAAGACAACCTTTACTTTCAGTTTCGACAATCCTATTACCGCGCGCGCCGTGTTGGTATACAACTCGGCATTGGAACAAAGCTCTTTCCGCAAGGTGGATCTTGTGGAATTGGTTGGCACCGACGGCAAGGTCAAGACAATCCACGACGTGCAGTTTGACAGGCGCAATATGGATTTTGCAGGCGAGGACGGCGACGAGTTGATGTACGTCAGGAGCGGTGCCGCTGCAATTACCGAGTTCTACGACACTCTTGTTAAGGAAGTACGTGTGACGCTCAGCGTACCCGAAGGACAGGAGGACGTCGGTATTTCGGAAATACGTATTCTCGGTAAAGACGGCAAACCCACCTACACGGGTGACGGCGAGAGCGAATACAAGTTTGTCAATCCAGTCGGCATCATACCCGATTTGGACAGCGGAGTTACGATTGACGGCGAATTTGCCGAAGAACAATGGGCAAACGTACGTTGGTTAAAGGGAGAGGATAGGCTTAGCACTACTCAATATGCAGAAATCGAGTTTACTACTTGGTATGGTGAAAAGGGCGTGTACTTTGGCATGAAGGTAGTCGAGCACGAGTCCCGTATTTACCACAACACCAAGCGCGACAGCTATATGAACAGTTGCGTCGAGATGTACATGGGACCTACCGACGCAGAACCCGAATCCAACAAAATCTTTGAGGTCGACTTCAGTTGTATCGGCACGATAAAATGCAAACTAAACCTCAACGGTTGGACAAGTTTTGCCAAGGAAAAGAGAATAATGCCATATGCGGCAGTCAAGCCGTTAGGAGGCGAAGTAAACACTCCCGAGTGCTACGGCTATCAAATTGAAGCAATCTTCCCGTATGAGTTTTTGAAGGAAGCAGGCTACGACGTCAGCGACAAGGATAAGTTGGTACTCGGTATCAACCCCGTACACATCTGGTCGTTTAACCACGACGGTACCGATCTCAACAAGGACCGTAACTGGTCCAACTGGGGAGAAAAAGCCATCGGCGCGAAATGGAACACTCCGTCCACATGGTTTACCTTTGGCAAAAACGGATTGGTTGCCTACGAAGTCAAAACCACGGTCAATGGTGGCGGCAAGGTCAAGGTGGAAGTAAACGGCGGTTTGGGCGTTATGTTTGCGGGTGGCACGGCACAGATTGTCATCAAGACGATCAACGGCGCGGAGTTGCAATCCGTTACCGTCGACGGCAAGGTAATTCCCCTTTCGACATTGATTAAGGACGGCGGTTCATATAAGTTTAGCGTTGCCAACGTCAATGCCGACATAAATTTGGTAATCACCACCAAATAGTACAGACTACAACTTGTGACAGCCTTTTCACTACGGCTTGTGACAAAACAAAAATGTGCTTTACGGAGTAAAATCCGTCGAATTGTTTGCTTTTTGACAATTCAAAAATAAAAAAATAAAAGGAGAAGGACGATGAAGAAATTACAAAAATGGCTACTTGTAGTGTTGTGCGTAGTACTCGGTCTGAGTGTTCTGTCTGCTTGTAATAGTCACACTCACAGCTTCACCGAAGTGGGCTTTGACGACACCAATCACTGGAAGTATTGCCCAAAAGACAACGTCAAGGACGACAGCAGCGTCCAGGCGCACGAGTACACCGAGATCGGTTCTGACGAAACAAACCACTGGAACTACTGCAAAGTGGACAACGTCAAGGATCCTGCATCTGTCAAAGCGCACAAGGACGAAGACAAAAACGGCAAGTGCGACGTTTGCGGACACGCAGTCAAGGTGCCTGTTGAATACGGCACTCTTAACGGTGTTGTCAGTCTTGTCAAATGGAGTACTACAACGGCAAGCGGTGACGGCGTAACAATCAAGGTGACCAACTCCGAAGGTAAAGAAGTCGCAGTAAAAGACTTTACCATTGACAAGGCGACAGGCGCATACACAATGCAATGTCCCGTAGGAGAGTACACTCTTAATGTAAGCAAGGGCGGCTACAAGGAAAGCGAGCACGAAATCGAAATTGCCAAAAACGAACCGGTCAAAATGGACGTTACGCTGGAGTATATAAGCTTTGTGGATAACGACATTTTCGGCTGGGAACAAGGTCGCACCGAACAATACGTAGACGGCAAAGCAACCGTTACCGCTTTGGGAAGCACGGTTATGCACCCGACGGTTGACACTTTTGATCAGGTTGCGATTACAACCTATCTCAAAAAGTCCAACACAAATGAAGTACAGGGCGCATTTGTAAGATTCGACGAAAAATACCTAGGTGTTGTAATTAAACCCGATGGAAGCATTGAGTGGAACTGCGATACCTATAGCGCAAGAGGCAAAGATAATATCACCCACCTTACCTGGAACGGATTCGGAGCTAGCGAATGGTGGATGTGCGGCTCCGACGGTAACACGATGTATCAAAACGGCGGAAACCTTACCGACGAAGAAAAGGCAATGTTCGAACAAGGTACTCTTCCCCTTACATTGGTACGTAACGGCGCAAACGTGTACGTGTTTGTAAACGGCAAGTACATCGGCGTACGTAACGTCGAAGCTCACCTTGGCAGTGAACTTGCCAACGGCAAAGTGACCGTGGGTCTTACTTGCTATGGTTCTAAAGCAAATGAAAGTGTGTTTACCTACCTCATCGAAACGGATATCAGCGCATACCTTGCCAAGTGCGAAGGTGACGTTACGTTTAAGTACGTTGTCAACGGCGAACACTTCACCGTTAAAGGCAAGACGGAAGGTTTCAAATTAAATGACCTTGCCGAAATTACAATTGCGTTAAAAGAAGGATATACGATCACTTCCTTCAAGATTAACGGACAAGATGCAGAACCCACAATGTCCTTTAAGAAATGGATACTTGACAAAAATCTTGCAGATGTTGCAATAGACATTGTGACAGCCGAGTACCAACCCGTTGACATCGAATACACAGTCAGTGGACTTAAACCCGGTTACGCGCAAGGCGGGACGGTCAATTTGCCCGATGGCAAAGTTAAACTGGAAAACGCAATTTTCAAAGACGAACTTGACCTTGTCGAAGGCAAACTGAAGGGTAAGGTTGCAAAAGGTGACTATACTCTGACCTATAACGGCTACTATCCTGTGGCGGTCACGGTTGACGACGACCTTAACAAATCGATCACGCTCAATCACATCAATTTCGAATCGGACAATATGTTCTGGGGCGACAAAGCGGAAGAAGGCTACACGGACGGTAAAGCATGGCTTGTATTGAAAGACGGACAAAACACCATAACTCACCAAACGACGGAAAAGTTTGATGACGTAGCAATCACGGTGTATGCCGACAGCACGCAAACCAAACAAGAAACCGTGGGCGTGTTTGTCAAGTTTGACAATAAGTTTATTTGGTTCAATATCAAAAAAGACGGTAGTATCGAATGGAACTGCGACACTTCTAGAAGCCAGACAATCCTCAACATTACCGAGACTACGTGGAACAATTTCGGTCCGAACTCGTGGTGGATGTGCGACTCCGACGGTAACACGTTGTACCAGCACGGCGCAAACCTTACCGACGAAGAAAAGACAATGTTCGAACAAGGGACTCTTCCTCTTACATTGGTGCGTAAAGGTGCAAACGTATATGCGTTCCTCAACGGCAAATATATCGGCATGCGCAATGTCGGTGACGAAATCGGCGCAAGAAAGGTCACGGTCGGTCTGACCGACTTCGGTGCAGTACCCAACGCAAAACTGTCCTACCTCATCGAAACGGATATCGACGCATACCTTGACAAGTGCGAAGGCGACTCGACGTTTAAGTACGTTGTCAACTTCAACAGCGAACACGTCACCGTTACAGGCAAGACGGAAGGTTTCAAAGTAAACGACATTGCCGAAATTACAATTGCGTTAAAAGAAGGATATGGGATCACTTCCTTCAAGATTAACGGACAAGAAGTAGAACCCACAATGTCCTTCAAGAAATGGGTACTTGACAAAAATCTTGCAGATGTTACAATAGACATTGTGACAGCCGAGTACCAACCTGTTGACATCGCATACACCGTCAAGGGCGTCAAGCACGGCTACGCACAAGGCGGGACGGTCGATCTGCCCAATGGCAAAGTTAAACTTGAAAGCGCATCTTTCAATTATGAATTCGACCTTGTAGACGGCAAATTGAGCGGACAAGTTGCTAAAGGTATATACACCTTTACATACGACGGCTACAAGGCAAGGGTCACGGTTGACGACGACCTTACCAAGGAAATCGCGCTGGAACGCATCAACAACTTTGTAGATAATGACATTTTCGGCTGGGGGCAAGGTCGCACCGAACAATACGTAGACGGCAAAGCAACCGTTACCGCTTTGGGGAGCACGGTTATGCACCCGTCAATAGACTTGTTTGACCAGGTTGCGTTTACAACCTATCTCAAAAAGTCCAACACAAATGAAGTACAGGGCGCATTTGTAAGATTCGGTGAAAAATATATAAGTGTTGTAATTAAACCCACCGGCATCATCGAATGGAACTGCGATACTTATAATGAAAGAGGCAAAGATAATATCACCCACCTTACCTGGAACGGATTCGGAGCTAACGAATGGTGGATGTGCGACTCCGATGGTAACACGATGTATCAAAACGACGGAAACCTTACCGACGAAGAAAAGGCAATGTTCGAACAAGGTACTCTTCCCCTTACATTGGTACGTAACGGCGCAAACGTGTACGTGTTTGTAAACGGCAAGTACATCGGCGTACGTAACGTCGAAGCTCACCTTGGCAGTGAACTTGCCAACGGCAAAGTGACCGTGGGTCTTACTTGCTATGGTTCTAAAGCAAATGAAAGTGTGTTTACCTACCTCATCGAAACGGACATCAGCGCATACCTTGCCAAGTGCGAAGGTGACTCGACGTTTAAGTACGTTGTCAACAGCGAACACGTCACTGTTACAGGCAAGACGGATGGATTCAAAGTAAACGACATTGCCGAAATTACGATTGCGGCAGAAGAAGGTTTCACGATTACTTCCGTCAAGGTTAACGGCGTTGAAACAGAGGCTAGAACCTTCAAAAAGTGGTTGTTGGGCAAAGATATTGCCGATGTAACAATCGAAGTTACAACCGCTGCAAACGAATAACTCAAAAATACAAAGTCGCAAAAACGACTGCATGACAAACAATCCCGAGGGGCGCAATGCCCCTCGGCAGTTGTCATTACTGACGTAAAAATCTCATACGTATTTAAGAATTTGTGACGAATACAGTCATGATAAACGACAATTTACCCAAGCGTTGTATCGGCAACGAGGCAAAGCGGCGGTTGTGATAATGACAAATTGTCGTCTATGATGACTGCAAAAGAACATTAAAAGCACGTCACAACGGAGTTGAAATGAAAAAAGACGTAACAAAACTTACAACAGAACAAAAAGTCAAGCTTGTAATGGGCGTTGACTGTTGGAATACTTACGACCTTGACGGCAAAATTGCCAAGGTGCGTGTGTCGGACGGCCCCGTCGGCGTGCGTATGCCGTTGGATCCGACAGATTGGAGCAAGGGCGACGCACCTGCCGTAGCGTACCCTAGCACGCAAATGCTTGCCAATACCTGGAATACCGACTTGGTGCATAAGGTTGGCAATGCCATAGCCAACGACTGTATCGAATGTGGCGTGGATGTTATTCTCGGGCCGGCGGTCAACATCAAGCGTTTGCCGACATGTGGTCGTAACTTCGAGTATTTTTCCGAAGATCCGTATCTGGCAGGCGTAATGGCACGAGAGTACATCGATGCGGTGCAGGAAAAGCACATCGGAACATCGCTTAAACACTTTTGTTGCAACAGTAGCGAATTTAGTCGTGTGTGGGCAAGCATGGATGTGGACGAACGCACTCTGCGAGAGATTTATCTCGAAGCATTCCGCATCAGTTGCGAAGCAAAGCCTTGGACGGTGATGTGCAGTTACAACCTGCTCAACGGTCAACGCATGTCGGAAAATACCAAACTGTACAATGTGTTGCGCAACGAGTTCGGCTTTGACGGAGTAATTGTTTCCGATTGGGATGCCGTCAAGGATTCCGCATCGAGCATCAATGCGGGATTGGCACTGGAAATGCCCCATAATGCTCAAAATCAACAACAATTGCTTACAGATATAGAAGCAGGCAAGGTTGACTCCGCAATGCTGGACTATTGCGCCGAACAGGTGATTGCTCTTGCCGACAAGTGTACCGAGGCTCGCAAGTTGCGCAAGGTGGACATGCCAATCGAACAACGTCGCGAAGTTGCGCTTGACGTTGCTCGCGAAGGCATCGTGTTGCTGAAAAACAACAACGTATTGCCGATTTCGCAACCAAACGCCTCTGTTTTCGTCACCGGCGCCGCTGCATGGCAGTACTACTACGGCGGCGGAAGCAGCAATGTGGTGCCAGAAACACCTTTTGTTCCGCTTGCAGAGGCAATGCGTGCCGAAGGAGTCGACGCCGAGTACTTCGAGTCGGTGTGGCGCGTCGACAACGGTGGCTATGTCAATGTCGGCAACATTGCCAAGGCGCAACAATTTGCCGCTAAAGCCGAAGTAACCGTTATGTGTGTGGGTGATCCCTGCCATATCGAGAGTGAAGGCAGCGATCGTCAAAACATTAAACTTACAAAGGACGAGGTGGAAGGAATACATCATCTTGCCCGCGTGTCAAACAAAATGGTCGTGTGCGTATATGCGGGCGCGGCGGTCGACATGTCCGATTGGATAGACGAAGTCGACGCTGTGGTGTGGGCAGGTTACGGCGGCCAACACGGCAACAAAGCCTTGTCCGAAGTGCTGTTAGGCAAGATAAACCCGAGTGGCCGACTGACGGAAACATTTCCTCTAGACTTGTCCGACGTACCCGCCGAAAACTCCTATCGTGACGGCACTGTAATGTTGTATGAAGAAATGCTAAACGTCGGTTACCGCTACTTCGACACATTCGGCAAGCCCGTGCTGTTCCCGTTCGGATACGGACTGAGTTACAGCACGTTTGCCTACGACAATTTGTCGATAGTTGCTAGCGACAACGGCGCAACGGTAGCGTTTGACGTAACAAATACGTCGGACGTGGACGGCTCAACGGTAGCGCAGGTGTATGTGGGAGAGGTTTGCCCCAAGGTTTACCGTCCCGACAAGGAATTGAAAGGTTTTGTCAAGGTACGGCTTGCGGCGGGACAAACAAAACGCATTTCGGTGCAACTGTCCCGTCATGCGTTTGAGTACTACTCCGTCGCGCTTGACAAGTGGACGTTGAACCCCGGTATGTTCGACATCTCGGTAGGCGTAAACGTTGCCGACATACTGCTTACCAAGCGTGTTGAAATACAGTAAGACGGAATAGTCATCAAACAAGACTAAAACGAAACGCGGAAATCTGTTTGCGTTGCGACAACAATTCGCACGCAGACGCAGTGTACGTTTCGTAAAGGAGCATAGTATGAAAAACTTTACAAAAATATTGGCTGTGGTTTGCTTGCTTGTATCGGTATGTGTACTTGCTATGGCATGCAAACCCACGGAACCAGAAGTTCCCGAAGGCAGAGTAAGTATCAAGTTTTTGGGAAAGTCAAGTAGGGAGTCGCAAGCGGCTTGGACCGCGCTTGTGGACGCCTACAACAACGGACAGGGCGTGACCGACAAGGTGTTTGTCACGGCACGTTTCCAAAACAACGTTGCTACGGCAAGCAACTTCACTGCTTCCTCCAACTACGCCTACAACGTGGTGACGGTCAGCGACAACCAAAACGTGTTGCAAAACTTCGCTATCAAATGGGATCGCAACAAGGCCCCTAGCGGTTACTTGCTCAACTTGCAATCCTATGCCGACAACGACGCCGATTTCCAAGAAAATACTATCAATCCCGACACTCTCAATTGGTGGCGCATGACCTTCAACAAGAACGCCAAGCAAGGTGCGGGACAGGATAAACACGTAATCGGCGCAGGGCAAAACCTTATGGCGGTGCCTTATGGTAGTACGGCTCAATTTAATGCCTACAACAAGAACAAGTTTGAACAAGTCGGCATCAACATCGTGTCCGTTGCCGAGGACGATCTTGACAAGTACAACGCCGACAACAACGCCACGCTTATGCCGCACGGCTACGCCGAGTACAAGACTGCACCCGTTGCAGGTATGAAGTCCTCCCAAAACTTGTTGGGACAGACCGTATACAAGGTATTCAACAACCGCATAGCCATGAACTGGGAAGAACAACGCGTAAT
>CAKQXG010000058.1 GCA_934281515.1 uncultured Clostridia bacterium
CTGCTTCTCGGAACAGGTATTCGTGTCAGCGAGCTTGTCGGTATCGATATGGGCGATATCAACTTTGACGACCTTAGTTTTGTCGTCACGCGAAAAGGCGGCGCACGAGTGATCCTTTACTTTTCCGAAGAAGTTGCCGGCTACCTGTACGACTACTACATTTTGCGAGAATCCAACGAGAAAGCCGCAGACACCGACGCGCTGTTTTTGTCTCTGCAAAACAAACGCATTACCACTCGTGCGGTGGAAAACGTTGTAAAAAAATACAGCCGAGTTGCCGCTCCGCTTAAAAAAATTACTCCACACAAACTGCGCTCCACATTCGGTACGCAACTCTACCGCGAGACGGGAGACATTTATGTTGTAGCATCCGTACTCGGTCACCGCGATGTAAACACAACCAAGAAACACTACGCCGCCATAACCGAGGACATACGCAGAAGCGCCTCGACAAAAGTGTCGTTGCGCACTACCGATAACAACAAAAAAGACGATGACAAAGACGAGTAATGTATCAAAATTTTGTATACGTATACAAAAAATCGCGTTGATTTATTTAGAACTGCCGCAATGCGACAAGTCACGCGACATTGATGAACTACAGGGGCTGGCATCGACCGCCAATGCAGAAATCGTACTTACAATCGAACAAAAACGCACTTCTCCTGACCCTGTAACAATTGTCGGAAGTGGCAAACTGGACGAGATAAAGGCTCAGATTGCATTGTTTGACGGCACCGATAACGAGATCGATCTTGTGCTGTTTTCCGTCAACCTGGGTGCCGCGCAACGTTCGGCAATCGAAAAGAAACTCGACAAACCAGTCATTGACCGTATCGACCTTATACTTGACATATTTGCTATGCACGCCACCACTGCCGAAGGCAAAACACAGGTGGAACTTGCGCAACTCTCCTACAGTTTTGCAACGCGCCCCGACAACAGCAAATTGTCTCGTCAAGGTGGCGGAATCGGCACACGAGGTCCCGGCGAAACCAAGCTGGAAACAAACAAGCGCGCCATACGTGATCGCATGCACAAGTTGCGCGTCGATTTGAAAGAGATCGCCGCTCGCCGTGACCTTACACGAAAACGCCGTACCGCAAACAAAGCTTTTGTAGTCGCCCTTGTAGGTTACACAAATGCAGGCAAATCGACACTTTTCAATGCGCTTACCGACAACCGGGTATACGCCGACGACAAACTGTTTGCAACGCTCGACACCACCGTGCGAAGAACAGAAATCGACGGTATGGAAGTGTTATTCAGCGACACTGTAGGTTTTATCGATAATTTGCCCCACGCGCTTGTCGACGCGTTTAAGTCTACGCTTGAAGAAACCAAGTATGCCGACCTTGTGTTGCATGTCATCGACGTTTCCGATCCGCATATGGACGTACACATGCATGTTACCGACGGAATACTTGCCGAGCTTGGCGTAACGTCGCCTGTCGTACGCGTATTCAACAAATGCGACAAGCCGCACCCGTATTTCAGTGGAGCCGAGTCGCAAGGCGTGTTGTTTGTATCCGCCCTGAACAAGGATGGATTAAGCAACATAAAAGCACTTGTTTCGGCACATCTGACTCTTTGTTACGCCACTGTCAATCTTGCCGTTCCTTTTGCAGAGTGCGGTAAGGTGCTTGCCGAGCTTGGTGCAATCGACGCGACTTACGTACCCACCGACAGACAGGACTGTATGGAAATCTCTGTCAAAATGCGCCGCAAGTATCTTGACAAATTTGTCGATTATCTTGTGCTTTGATTGCAATTTACTTGCACAATTTTTAATTACTAGAACGTTGGTTCGATATGCTTGCTTAAGAAACAAAAATATGCTACAATCCTTTTGACAATCTGCGAGGTGCAATATGCCAAAACTTAAACGCGAACGGGAAAGTATTCGGGACAAAATTTACAATTACATAGTCTGTTTTTCCGACGAAAACGGCTTCCCGCCCTCCGTCAGACAGATTGCAGAGCATTTCGACATCAAATCGACCTCAACCGTGGCTTATCACCTTGACAAGTTGAAAGAAGCAGGCAAGATTTCCAATGTGCCTCATCAAAAACGCGCACTTGCAGTGTCAAATAAGCAATCGGCAACTTCCGTTCCGCTGGTCGGTGATGTCAGCGCAGGTCAAGGCATACTAGCCTACCAGAACATAGAAGGACGTTACCCGTTGCCACAAGAGTTTTTCGGTGCCGACGATCTGTTTATGTTGCGTGTTTGCGGCAACAGCATGATAAAAGTCGGCATTTTAGACGGCGACTATGTTGTTGTCAGACGTACGCCGAACGCAGATATTGGCGAAATTGCCGTTGCAATGTGGGATGAAGTCGCTTCGGTCAAGCGTATCGTCGCCAAGCAACCAAATCTTGTGCTTCACCCCGAAAACGACGAAATGGAAGATATAATTGTTACTCCCGACAGCAACCCAAGCATACTTGGTAAGGTTGTCGGCGTAATACGCAGAATGTAATTTTTTTGATGTTTGTTTACGAGAGAAAGAAACTTTTTCTGAGTTCTCTTTCTCCCGTTTTCCTATCTTTTTAAAAATTTAACGTACTTTATTTGGTAATCGATGGTCGGATTGATAACTGATAAAAAAAAGTAGTCAACGTATACTGTGACATTCAATTTATGGATTTAAACTGTAATTTGAGGTAACCTTTTCATGTACCCACTTCATGTACCCGCTTTTTAAATCTCTAACAAAAAATCATATTGCTCCAGTTGACGTTTGTAATCGGCATAGTTTGGCAGATAATTTGACACGGCGTTCCAAAACCTGTTGTCATGGTCTGGATATTTGAAGTGACAAAACGTATGCACTATCACATATCTACGCAACAAAGTCGGCAGTTGCACCACTCTGTAATCGATGCAAACCAATTTTTTTACAGCGTCACTACACTTCGTCCAACCGTCTTTCAATTCTCTGAAGTCTATCTTTTCCGGGCAAACCCCTGCTCGCGTTCCGAAATCGGACACTTCCGATGACAAATACATACGCGCCATTCTTTTCAAAAACACTTTCAATGCTTTCAATCGTTCCGCCTTGTCCGAGTAAACATCCTCGTGTACGTAAATTTTGTTGTCGTCAATATGTGTTTTTGTCACAAGCGACGGACAAACGTCATACACTTCTCCGCATAACATCACCTTTTTGCCGTAAAACATACCTGCAGCAGTGTCGTCAAAACCGTCTTTATTCTCATTCATAGTCCTTGCGCATGCCGTCTCGACTTCGACTTTGCGCCCTGTTTCTCGTGACGATTTTGTGTTTTCCGTCGCGCACTTTTCCGTTCCGGTTTTACAGGAAGTCTCGGCAATTCTGCCGTTCGTCCAATTGTTATCCTGCAAAATTTGCTTGATTTCTTTCAGCGACAGTAACCAATTTGCCACGACGACGATTTTGTTGCCTTCCCTTTTGGCACGGAAAATATTTTTGATTGTACGATGAACTTCTACTTTCATAGCGTAATGATAAATCAAACGATGTAAAGAATACTGAAATTTTTTGTAGAAATGTCCCTAAAAATAGCAAACGTGCAAAAATTTGCAGCACTATGTCAGTAATAGTACTCTATAATATTGACTTTTTCGACATAATACGATACAATAAAACAAAACTACAAAGGAGAAAGCCGTTGCATGAGTGGTGACTTCACCTTTTTAAAAGGCAACATCGAAACCATCATACTTTGCTCGCTGTACAATCGCGACAAGTACGGATACGAAATTGCCAAAGACATCAAAGACCGCACAGAAAACGCCTACGAAATCAAACAGCCCACACTCTATTCCTACCTTAAACGTTTGCAGGATGACGGACTGATCGAATCCTACTGGGGAACCGAATCCAACGGTGGTCGCAGAAGATACTACATGCTGACCAAGTACGGTCGCCAAAGTTGCGTAAAGTTTATTTCGGAATGGGAGTTTCAACGCGGCGTGTTGAGCAATCTTGTCGACGGAACGGCAGACAGCACGGACGTTTCGCAAGAAGACGTTACACCGCTATTCGGACGTCGCAGTCAAAAACGCCGTCGCAGTCCCGAGGAGGACGCACTTCAACGTCAGCAAGATATTGCAGGTATGTTGGATATGCTTGACGGGGGCGTTAGTCAATCCGATGAAAATCAGGATAACAGTGACCAACAGCAAGATACCGTTGTCGAAGAAGCACCTGAGACCGATGATACTCAAGTCGTCGAAGATACCCCGTCGGATACTACCGAACAAAACGTTGCTACCGACGATATTGCAGACGATACCGTTGCCGCCACGCAGGCTGCGGAAAACGATGTTGTCGCCGATTTGACGGATGCAACTGCCACCACTGCGACTCAAACGGATCCCGAACCGCCCGTGGATGACGGCAACCCTATTCCGCCGCAAACATCAGTTGAGGACGCACGCTCAAGATTTGTATTCCGTCAGGACGATGCAGACTCTTTTATACAGGACTTTGACCGCCGCGCACAAGGCGCAATGGGTACGGTTGCTCCGCAAGAGCCAAATTATCAGCACGTGTTGATGGGCGTTATCGGCAATCAACTCGATGATGCGTCGCAAGTTCAATCTGCCGCGCCCGATTTCGACACTATGGAAATCGACGGTCGCCCCGTACAATTGGAGCAAGTTGCCGATTCTCTTGCGCAGGAAGGTATCCGTTTGCGCATATACAACCACGCTACGGCCAACTACAAACCGAAGGCGCTTATGCCCGTTTCGAAGGTCGTTTGCACTTCGTCATGGATAACATATGCGTTTGCAGCTGTATTCTTCGGAATTCTCATCGCATTGTCTGTACCCACAGCTAGTTGGTTGCCGTTTGTAATTACGTTGTCTGTCATTACGCTTGCACCCGTTACGCTGTCTGTAATTGCGTTTGTCGACAATTCTCGCAAAGATAAACCCGACTTCCCATACCGCACGGTTCAAATCGTCACACTGATACTTGCGTTTATCGTAGTGCTTGTGTCGTTGTCGGTCAACCTGTTCGGTAACATTCAGCTAGGCAACTTTGTGGAAGTCTCCACCAAGATACTTATCCCCACAGGCGTTGCAGTTTTGCCCGCGCTGTTCGTATTTGTATTTAACTACTTCTACAAAAAGTATTGATAAATTTATCGGAAAACAACAAAACGAGACCTTGCCGCAATGCTTGGTCTCGTTTTTGATTTCCATATTTTTAATTTGCTATCGCGTAACATCTTTGTACAAAACGGAGTGCAGCCGCCATATTGCGTTAGGTGGTCAAAGCAAATCCTAACTTAATTGTTGTCCGCACCGCTGTTTGTTGAGCTGTCGACAGGTTGTTGAGCCGCTTGTTTCTCTGCAATCAATTGCTTGTACGATGCCACTGCGCCTGTTGCAAGTTTATCGCAGCGTTCGTTCAGTTCCACGTCGGCATGCCCCTTTACTTTTACAAATGTCACGTCGTGTTTGCGCACTTCTATAAGCAACGCTTCCCAAAGGTCGACGTTTTTAACAGCGTCTTTGGCAGAAGTTTTCCATCCGCGCGACTGCCATGATTCTATCCAATGCTTGTTAAAGGCATCGGCTATGTATTGAGAGTCGGTACAGACGTCCACTTGGCAAGGCTCTTTGAGCGCACGTAATCCTTGTATTACGGCAAACAGCTCCATGCGATTGTTTGTTGTGCTTTTATCGTAGCCAGACATTTCTTTTTTTATGTCCTTGTAGCACAGTACTACGCCCCAACCGCCTATTCCGGGGTTGCCCGAACAGGCTCCGTCGGTAAAAATCGTTACTTTTTTCATAAATTCAGGTACTTTTCTCCGTCAAATATTTGACAATTCCGTCTATATTTACTATAATATACTAGCGTTGAAAAACGAATTGAATATAGGGGAGTGGCTCAACGGTAGAGCAACGGTCTCCAAAACCGTTGGTTGCGTGTTCGAATCGCGTCTCCCCTGCCAAATATGTTCCGATAGTTTATTGTCGGAACATATTTTTTTTATTACAATGCAATGTCGCGATTCTCACACGCAACAAGTTGCTTTGTGACGCGAAGTCAAGCCTTCGCTATTCCGTCGCAAAGGACGAAGGACGCTCCTTACGCCTCGCGTCTCCCCTGCCGGATATGTTCCGATAGTTTATTGTCGGAACATATTTTTTTTGTTACAATGCAATGCCGCGATTCTCACACGCCATAAGTTTGGCTTTCAGCGGGGTGCGAAGAGGAAAATCATAGTAAAAGATTGACTTTCTTTCCGCAAACGCTCTACTGTAAATTCCGACTTACTCTATTACTACCGTTTCTATGTTTTTCATTGCGTTGTCGACAAGGGTGTCGACATCCAGCACGCTCTCAACTTTCAGTACAGCGTCAAGGCGCGGTTTGGTTACCGGCTTTTTGGGCAAGAAGATAGTACAGCAATCTTCATAGGGCAAAATCGACGTCTTAAACGTGCCGATACGCTCGGCAATTTCGATTATTTCTTCCTTGTCGAAACCGATAAGCGGACGAAATACGGGTATAGTTGCAACCGAATTGGTGCTTGTTATGCTTTCCAACGTTTGACTTGCCACTTGTCCGAGACTCTCTCCCGTGACGACGGCACCACAGCCGTTTATACGCGCCAATTTCTCGGCAATACGCATCATAAAGCGGCGCATAATCGTAATCATATATTCTTCGGGGCATTTTTCGTGTATCGCCGTCTGTACTTCTGTAAAACTCACCACGTCAACGGTCATACGCAAAGTGTACTTTTTTACAAGTCTTGCCAAATCCAACACTTTTTGTTTGGCTTGCAAACTTGTGTACGGGAAACTGTGGAAATGTACGGCACGCAGCGACATACCACGTTTTGCCATCATGTATGCAGCAACAGGACTGTCAATGCCACCGGACAACATGACCACCGCTTTACCGCCCGTGCCGACAGGCATGCCGTTTACCGCCTTGATTACACCGCTGTATACGAACGTTTTTCCGTTTTCGCGGATGTCGATATTTACGACGGTTTGCGGATGGACAAGGTCAACGGTCAACGACGGATTTGCCGCCAGTATATCGCCGCCGATTTCGGCAGACAGTTGCATGGAATGTATCGGAAAACGTTTGTCGGCACGGTTGGTGTTGACCTTAAAACTGCCCGACATGGGTGCAAATTGCATAGCCGCGGCGCGAATTGCTTCGACGTCCGACGGAACTTCTTCGGCAACGGACAGCGAATGTACGCCAAATACGTTTTTGACGGCTTCGATTATTTGCTCCGTTTGCGTTTCGTCAAAATTGCGGATGACGTATCGCGCATTGCTACGAGCAAACTCGTAATCGAAGTCGGCAAGCACATGCTTGATGTTGGCAATAAGCGCGCTTTCAAAGTAGTCGCGATTGTTGCCCTTCAGGTGAATTTCGGAATAGCGTATGATAAGTACCTTCATTTGTTAAACTCCCATTGTTTTGCGTAATTCTGCTACGCATTGCACTAGTTTGTCAGCCAAAAAGTCGGCGTCGGCAACCGTAATACCGTCGGTAAAACTGATACGTATTATACCTTCGGTGTACCGCGGTTCCAACCCGATTGCCTTTGCAACGCGGCTTTGTTTGTTTGCCGAACTGCACGCAGAACCCGTACCGACCACAATGTTGTATTTTTCCAACATGTGGACCAACACTTCGCCCTTGATATCGGCAAAAGCCGCTGTCAGTATGCGCGGCGTATTGTCGGTGTTGCACAGGATTTTGTAATTGGCTACCTGTTGTAGTTTGTCGGTCACGGTGTTGCGTAGGTCTGCAAAAATCGGGTCATTTACAAGCTTTGTTGCCTTGGCAAGAGCCGTTGCAAGGGCAATTTGTCCGCCTACAAACTCCGTGCCGCTCCGCATACCATGTCCCTGACCGCCGCCAAAAACAAGCGGATTGCATTTTGTGCCACGCCTGACATATAAAAAACCGCTGCCTTTACTGCCATGTATTTTGTGTCCCGACATAGAGTAAAAATCTACGCCGAGCGAGTGAATGTTTACGGGAATTTTGCCTACCGCTTGCACCCCGTCGGACAACGTCTGGCACTTGGGCGCATGTTGTTTGACCAGCGCATTGATTCGACGAACGTCATTTATAGCGCCTGTTTCGTTGTTGACGTGCATAAAGCACGCAAGTGCCGTGTTTTCGTCCACCTTGTTTACAAAGTCGTCGACGTCGATGTGTCCGTCGGGCAAAACCTTTGCAATACGTATCTCGTATCCTTTGCCTGCAAGTTGCATAACGGGATTGTAAACCGACGAGTGTTCCGCCGCCGTCACGACGACATTGCCTTTACGTGATTTGCCTCCGGCAAGTATAGCAATGTTGTTGGACTCCGTACCGCCCGATGTAAAGAAAATCTCGTCCTCGTCCGCTCCCACGAGCCTGGCGATTTGTCTGCGTGCGACGGCAAGATCGTTGGATACTTCCAGCGATAAACTGCTGCGTGCAGACGGATTGAAAAACTTGTTTTTTGCATAGTCTGACACTATCTGCAATACATCATCGTCTATCTTTGTTGTGGCACAATTGTCGAAATACAACAATTTGTTGTTAGTCTCACTCATTTGTTTCTTTAAAACTCCGATTTTTGCTTACTATGTCTGCAATAGTATTATGCAAAACTCAAAATTACATAGTACTATCCGACGAATAGCATATTGGACTGCCCGATATACGGGTTGTTACAGAATTCATTACTTCAATGTCAGGACAGTCACACCGCTTTCGCCCTCGCCATAAGCGCCGAGTCGAAATTCCTTAACGTTGGGATGATGCCTGAAATGTTCGTGCAATCCTGCACGTAATCGCCCTGTACCCATACCATGGATAATCCACAGCTTTTTCAAACCCGACATAACCGCCCTGTCGATAAAGGCGTCAACGTTGACAATTGCTTCGTCTACGGTTTGTCCGATTACGTTTATTTCGTTGTCCAAACCCCTTCTTGTGTCGATTTCAGTATGCGCGCCGTTTCGCGAAGTGCGGTTTTTGACAGCCTTTTTGTTTACTTCGGTCACGGAGTAATACAAGTCGTCGGCTGTAACAACCGTCGTAATATTACCTGCGCGGACAGTTATTTTTGCGGGTGATTTTATCTGCTCCACTTTTACTTGTGTTTTGAGCTTTTGACTGTACAATTTGTCGCCGACCTTCATCGTAAGATAGTCGGCTTTGTCACCAGTAAAGATAATCTCTTCGCCGTCGTTTTCTTCGGGGATATTGACCTGCGTAACTTTCTTCGCAAGGGCACGTGCCTGGAACAAGTCTTTGTCCGTTACCGTGTCTTTGGCAAGTATTTCTTTCAGTTGATTGACTATATCTTGTGCTTCTTCCCTGGTTTTGTCGACAATTTTACGCGCTTCCTTGCGAGAGTTTTCCAACAATTTGTCGCGCTCGGATTGCAAACTATCGTTCAGCTTGGCACTTCTTGCCAACTCTGCCTGCAAAGCTTTTTTCTGTTCTTCCAGATCGGCAAGCTTACGTTCGTAGTCGCGGCGTATTTCGTCGGCACGTCCCAAAGCTTGCTCGAATTCCAATTTTTCCTTACTTACATTTTGTTTGGCAAATTCGATTACGTCCTGACGCATACCTAACTTGCCTGCAATTGCAAGCGCGTTGGAACTGCCCGGCACGCCCATAATCAGTCTATACGTCGGCGCAAGCGTTGCAAGGTCAAATTCCATACTTGCATTTTCTACACGGTCGGTGGCGAGCGAGTACTCCTTCAACTTTTCGTAGTGAGTGGTAATTACGGCTTTAGCACCGCTTTTGCGTAAAAACTCCGTTACAGCCAATGCTAACGCCGTGCCTTCGTTAGGCTCGGTACCTGCGCCCACTTCGTCGATCAACACAAGGTCGCCTGCGCCGCACACGTCAAGTATATCCCGCAAGTTGGTAATATGCCCCGAAAACGTCGACAAGTTTTGTTCGATACTTTGTTCATCGCCTATGTCGCAGAAAATATCGTCAAAAAACGCAACCTGACTTTCTTCAGAACATGGCACAAACATACCGCTCATTGCCATAAGACTCATCAGACCGACGGTTTTCAGGGTGACCGTTTTACCGCCCGTGTTAGGTCCGGTAACTACGATAATGTCGTAGTCTTTGCCTAGTTTTATGCTGACAGGTACCACTTTTTTTCTGTCAAGTAACGGGTGACGAGCCTTTTTGAGATCGATATATCCGTCATTGTTCAGTATCGGTTTGGTAGCCTTGATGTCGATCGCGTACTTGACCTTGCTGAAAATCACATCAATGTCGCTTACGGCATCTTGCGATTCGGCAATGCGCGTAGCAACGGGACTTATGCGGTCGGTAAATGCCTGCAAAATACGCTCGATTTCGGCGCGTTCTTCCAAAGTTGCCTCGCGCAAAGCGTTGTTTAATTGCACGATTGCCATCGGCTCGATAAACAGCGTTGCGCCCGTTGCCGATTGGTCATGCACAATGCCGTTGACAAAGCCTTTGTACTCCGCCTTGACGGGGATAACATATCTGTCGCCACGCATGGTGACTATTGCGTCCTGCATGTATTTTGCCGTTTCTCCGTTACGCGTGTAACTAGCCAATTTCGCCTTTATATCGGCATTGATGGCGCGAATTTTTTTGCGAATTGCAAACAGTTCGGACGAGGCCTTGTCGTTCATTTCGTCCTCGGAGATAATAGCAAAATCGATGTCATCTTCCAAATCTTTGTCGGCAAACAGGCGGTAAGCGTGCGTCTGCAACAACGAAGTGTCGATACCATAGTCCACAAACAAAGCGGTTTGAAGATTTCTTGCAGTGCGCAACGTGCGCATAATTTGCAAGCATTGCCCCATTCCCAGTCGACTGCCGACACGTGCAAGCGCACAGATTTCGGCAACGTCGTCGACGGCAAGGTCAAACGACGTTTCGTACTGAAACAGGTTATATGCCTGTTCTGTTTCAGCGACAAGTCGTTGCGCTTCCGCGTAGTCCGTCGACGGCCGCAGGTTATCAACCTTGGCTTTAGCCGAGGAGCTGATACAAAACGCCGATATTTGCTGCAAAATATCTTTATATTGGAGTTTGTTAAGTGTTTTTTCGTTAATCATAATTCTAGTTAATTCTGTTGTAAAGCCTGCCCTTTGTATAGGCGGCTGCTGATCTGTAGCCGTCGTCTACGCCCTTGTTCAATTGCGCATAATGTTGCAAAACGGCTTCATCAAAGTCTACAAGGTATCTGCCGCCGCTTGTCAATTTGCCGCAAACCGACAGTCGCCTGCCGTTAAACAATTCAAATGTGCATTTGCCACATCTGCGGCGCACGACGTAAAAGTCGTTACCCTTTTCATCTGTGTAAACAAGAGATTTTGCAGCCTTACACTTGTCGCAAGTACTGTTCAGCGCAACCTTGTACGGACAATGAACGAGTTGCATAAGAGGCAATGCGCCGTCAACAAACACATATCCGTCAGTGGCGATAAAATACGATGTTTCTGACAAGGTAAGTTCGTAACTACACACAAAACCGTCTCTATCGGCAAACAAATCGAGCATACGGTCGTTAAAAATATTCATTCCGCGACCGAGAATGTATCGCAACTTGTTGTCGCGTGCAAACTGCACATGCCCCACATTGTGACATACAATGCCGACGTCCTTGCCGCACACCACGCTTTTAATATAATCCAGGT
>CAKQXG010000059.1 GCA_934281515.1 uncultured Clostridia bacterium
CTGTAAACCTGCTTTCCGTCCTTGGGAGAGATAACCTCCAACGACGAACCGCGTGCGTTTAGCGTAATGTCTTCGTAAACGCCGAAGGACGAGCTTTCAAGCGTTGCAGGGAAGAAGTAGGACATAAAGTTGTTCATCAGTATCGGGAAAAACATGCTTATTCCCATTGTTGCCTTGTTGACGCTGAACGCCATTGTGGCAATCTTGACGTCGGGCGTGTTTTTGACGAAAAACACGGGGTTGCCCTGATAGTTGAGCAGCACGTCGTAGTCTTCAAGAGAGTTTTCGTCCACTTGCACGTACTCGCTCACCCTGATTTCCGCCGAATCGACGTACTTCAATATGGGGTGAGAAGCGTCCTTGACCGACAATGATTCGCCGTCGGCGTCGGACATGTTTTTAAGCGTGACACGACGTTTGATCGAAAAGCCTGCGTTTGCCGATTTGTCGGGGTCCAGCATAAGCACCACGCCGTCGGTGGGCAGTCTGTCGGGAATCTTGTGTTCGAAGATGTACAAGTCGTACCCGGACAGTTCCGGCTCGGCGCCCTCGATGAGCACTTTCAGTTCGATGTCCGCCAAATGTTTCTTCGCCCACGAGTCACGTATGGCAATAAGCGAATCGCGGAAAAACGTGTTGGGCTTGGTGCTGTAATACTGCACTCTTATCTTGGGCATTGTGCCGCCGTAGACGTAAAACTCGTTGTCGGTGGCAATGCTGTCCGTTTCCTCGATGTAAAACCGAACAAAGTCGTAGGAAAATATTTTTTCGTTTTCGCTAAGAATGACCAGTTGCGTGCGGGAATCCACTTTTTTGGTGTTGTAGGTGTAGACTACGGTAAAGGTTTCGTCGTCGTCGCACTTTACGTTTACTCTGCGCAGATTTACCGAAGCTTCCGCGCCGTTTGCCTTGCCCACTTCGCCCTTCAACTCCACGTCTTTGTTGTTGCCGTAGCAAGCCACGTCCACTTCGAAGGTGTAGAAGCCGTCGACGTACTCGGTGCGCACGTCAAGTATGGCTGCATTCCACTCGTCGGCCGCAGACATGTTACGCACGGTAACTTTGCCGCTGTTGCCGTAGGTGGTGTCGGTGTAAAACAACACTTCGGCGTCTTGCATGTCTTGCAAAGCGTCAAAGGCAATTGTCATTGCGCCGTCCACATCGGCAACGCCGTAGGAGCAGACAAGATTGTCCAATACCGCGCTGACCTCCGCACTGTCTTTGCAATCGGACAGCAACAGCTTGGATTCACTGTCTGCCGCAATAAGCGTCACGCTGCCGTTGTTTGCAATAGCGTCGTCGGAAACCCGGCGGATTTCGTCCAATGAGCGTTGGTAACGGGTAGTGCCGTCAAACTCCGAAAGCATGCTTGCCGAGCCGTCCAAAACGATAATTTTGTCGGGACCGGTCTGTTCCAAGGGGCGCATCAACACGGGATTTGTCAAAATAAACACCGCCGCAGATATCATCAGCACCTGACAAACAAGCAGCAAGATGTGCCGTAGTTTACTTATCGGAATATTCTTTTTTCTGTATTTCAGGCTGAGTTTCCAAATGTAAGTACTGGATATGTACTTGTTTTGGTAGTTTGGTTTAAGCAGAAGAATCACCAGCCACACGACTAGTCCCACCAAACCGATCAACCCAAGGGGAGTCAGTAGTTTCATTCCATTATACCTGCGTTAATCAATTGTCCGAAAACGGCTTTTTCTATCGGGGTGTCAGTCGTAACGGTAATAAAGTCTGCCTCGCGAGAGCGGCAAAAAGTGCTTATGTCTTGCAAAAAGTCTTTAAGCGCACGTTGATAAGCCTCCTGCGCGCCGCGAGTAATTCGGATTTTCATATTCTTTTCGTCGGTTATGTCTTCCGATTCGGAATCGATTAGGGTCACGCGCCCCGTATACGTAGGGTCGATGTCCTCGGGAGTCAGCACCTGCACCAACACGACATGGCGTTTCTTGTAGGACAGGTAGTCCACAGCTTTTTTCCAGTTGCTGTCGGTAAAAAAGTCCGATACAATGACGGTTATTCCGTCGCTGGTGCCGTCGTCGCCGCAGCCGATGATTGCCTTTTCGATGTCGGTTTCGCCATCGAACACGATGTGTTCCATGTCGCCTACCATACCGAAAAAGGAATTGTTGCCGACTATCGTTCCGTAGGGGTTGTTGGCTCTGTCGCCCTGCATCAGTCGCAAGGTCAACTTGTCCATGTTGTGTACCGTCAAAAATCCCAATGCCGCGGTAAAAGCCATTGCGTACTGCGCCTTTGACGGCTCGGGCTTGGCCATTGACGCCGAACAATCGAGAAATATGCGAGTGTGCATCTGTCGCTCGTCGGTAAACAATTTGAGAAAGTACTTTTCGAAACGGCTGTAAAGATTCCAGTCTATGCGACGAATGTCGTCGCCCAACATATATTCTCGGAAGTCGGCAAATTCCACCGTCTGACCGTAGGTCTTGACAAGGTGTTTGCCGCCGAAGTATCCGCCGAGGCTGTTTTTGACATTAAGCGCGGATGTTTCCAACCGAGCGAAAAAATCGTTGTTTATGTAAGGTATCTTCATGTTCTCAGTCCGTTCGTAAGTTGATTGTTTCGCAGCAAAATCCGCATACGTATGTAAATTTTGCCTGCAATTTGTGTTTTTGCTCCTGGTTGGCGCAACCTTGCCGCAGTCGAACCCGTCGACGTAGACAAAGCAAACTAAATCTTAAATTTCTTCGACACTTCTGCCACTATTTGCTCCACTACCTGGTCGGCCGTCACCTTTTCGGCGATAGCTTCGAAGTTGAGCTTCATACGGTGGCGAAGTACAGGGTAGGCAAGTTCGTTTATGTCGCTGTAAGCAACGTTGAAACGTCCCTTCATCAATGCCTTGACCTTTGCGGCGGATATCAACGCCTGGCCGGCACGAGGACTTGCGCCCAAACGCACGTACTTCTTGGCGGCGGCGGAAGCGCATTCGCTGTCGGCGTGGGTTGCGGCGCACAACGTCATTGCGTAACGCAACACTTCCTGCGCAACGGGGATTTGATTTGCCGTTTCGCGCATTTCAAGCAATTGTTCGCCCGTGCATGCCGCCTCGGACACTTCGGCCATGGTCTTTTGCGTCAAAGTGACGATGTTCATCAACTCGTCAAGCGACGGATTGGGAACGACAAGCTTAAACATAAAGCGGTCCATTTGCGCTTCGGGCAACGGATAGGTACCGTCCTGTTCTACGGGGTTTTGCGTGGCAAGCACGAAAAACGGCTCGTTCATCTTGCGGGATACGCCCATAACGGTGACGGTGTGTTCCTGCATGGCTTCCAACAATGCCGATTGCGTCTTGGGCGTGGCACGGTTGATTTCGTCGGCAAGAATAATGTTGCTGAAAATGGGTCCCGGTTGAAACCGGAACGTGCTGTTGCCTTGCTCGTCCTTTACGATGATGTTGGTACCTGTAACGTCTGCCGGCATCAAGTCGGGGGTAAACTGAATACGAGAAAAAGGTAGAGAAAAAACTCTACCTAATGTACGCACAAGTCTTGTTTTACCTACTCCCGGCACGCCTTCCAGCAGTACGTTGCCGCCTGCAATCATGGCAATGATAGTGCCTTCGACTACCTCGTTTTGACCGATGACGTCGCGTCTGATTTGCTTAAAAATGTTTTCGCATTGCGCACTGAAATGCTTTATGCTGTCTTCTGTAACCATGACAAATAAATCTCCTTGTATGTAGGTAAAACTAACTAATCAAGTCGTAGTACTGTTTGATAAGTTCCCACAACTCGTCGGGTATCGGTTCTCCGTTTTGTTTGTATTCTTCGGCTTTATTGATGTACTCTTCCAAGCGTGATTTGTAATCCTGATTGCCGTCGATAACCTTGTTGTTGTCCTTGTCGGAAGGCGAATCGGGCTTCTGGTTGTTGTCACCTTCGTTTTCTTTGTCGTCGTTGCCGTCGCTAGAATTGTCGCTGTCGCTGTCGCTGTCGTCGCCGTCCTGTGGTTTGTCGGCTTCGGCGCCGTCTTCCGGCATACCGTCGCCTCCGTCACCTTCGCCCTCGCCTTCGCCAAGCTCGGTAAACAAAGCAAACACCACAACGGTAATGCTGCCGTCGTCGGCTATGTAGATGATACGTCCGCCGTCCATGTCAAAGTAGGCTGCCTTGAAGTCGAGGCCTTCGGGCAACAGACTGCCGTCGATGTATTCCAACCCTTCCAGCGTGCTTTCGTCCACCACTACGGCTTCTTCCATGCGCGAAGGGTCTTCCGACTGGTCGCCCCAGCACAGAAACACCCAATCGGGATCGGAAACGGCAACTACCGGTTCGCCGTTTTCACCCGAGGCAACAAGTTGTTCTTCGGGGCCTTCGATCATGCCGCCTACGCTGTCGGGCGTTTCCAGCACAAACAAGTTCTGATCCTGGTAGTCGACGCCGACGTACCTTACGGTGATGTAGGTTTCGTTTTTGGTAATATCGTCAATGATTTTGTCGCCGCCCGGGATACGACCGCTGTTGGTCAATGCCGACACCGTCGTCATCGAGCCTGCGCTGACAAACGACACTATCAACAAAACAAGCAAGGTTTTGGACAACACAAACTTGACGTTTTTGGGGTCCACAGCCGCAAGTGCCTGACGTGCGTCCTCACGCTGGCGCATTGCAATGTAGCTGTCGTCGTTGAGTAGCTCGTTCATGGTAAGCAAACGTTCTTCCAGTCCCAACTTGTCCAGACGGCGAGCCATACTTGACGTTGTCGGACGGAAAAACATGTAGTACAACGCCGGCACCAACAGCACGCACACGCCTGCGCTGATTGCTACCGACAACCATATACGCTTGATACCGACAAACCAAAAGGCTGCCAATATTGCCGTTTCGACAAACAGCGCAATGCACAGGGCAACGAGAAACGACTTCAACAACCCTTCGCATGCCAATTTGCGGTAATATTTTTTAAAAGTATCGTTTTTCATAATATCTTCCTAAAAGCACCAAACCGAGTGACACCTATTACGGTGCCATTCGGTTTTGATGTGATTAAATATTGCTTTGCGGCTAGTTTCTAATCATTCTTCCGTAGTGTCGGAAGGTTCTTCGGCGGTTTTCCATACAAGCGTTGCGGCGCAGTTAGCATTCCACTTGGAGTCCCATTTGGTGGAAGCTTCGGTGTGGTCGGTAAAGGTGATCGTCTGTTCTGCCGTCCACTTTTGGAATGCATTTTGACCGATGCTTGTCGTCTTGCCCGTAATTGTCAGGTTCAACTTGGTGCATCCGTAAAATGCGCTACTGCCGATTGTTTCGACGTTTGCAATGCTGCCGATCGTAGTAAGATTGCTACAATTGTAGAAAGCACTGCCATCGATTTCCGTTACGTTGTCAAGGTTGGACAGTTCCGTAAGGGCGGCACAACCGTAGAAAGATTGATAACCGATGTACGTAATACCACTGTGCAACGTTACACTACTCAGCGCCTTGCAGTTGTAAAACAGCTTGTCACTGATCTCCGTAATGCTTGCGGGGATGACAACGTTGTTCAGAACGCTGCAACCGCTGAACACTTCTTTGCCGAGCGAAGTAAGCGTGGTCGGCAACGTGATTTTTGCAAGTTTTACGCAACCCTTAAATGCGCCGTCTTCGATTGTCTTGACGCTGTCGGGGATTGTGACGGAAGTCAATGTCTTACAATCCTTGAACGCTTCCTTGCAGATTGTGGTTATGCCGTCGGGGATGACGATACTTTCCAGTGCCGAACAACCCGAGAACATCTGCATCGGAATGGTAGTCATGTTTTTACCGAATGTGACATCGGTAAGAGCGGTACAACTGCTGAACACCGATGAACCGTAGTTGACAACGCTGTCGGACAACGTTACCGACGTCAACTTTTTGCAACCGCTAAATGCGCTGTTGCCAATCGTTACAAGGCTGTCGGGCAGCACCAATTCGGTAAAGCCTGTGTTTGCAAATGCCGACAATCTTGCTTCGGTGAGGTTTTGGAATGCGTCAAAGCTTGCAAGAGAGGTACATCCGTTGAATGCCGAGTCGTACACTTCCACAACGTTTCCTTCGATAGTGGTAAGTGCCGTACAACCCTTAAACGCTTGGTCTTCGACTATTGCGTAGTCGCCGACAAACGTCACCTTTGTAAGGCTGGTCATGTTTCTGAATACTCTTGCCGCCGCATAGGTCAGTTTGAGCTCGGTTATTACAGTACCCTTAAACGCATCTTCCGTGCCATACACATTATACTGTTCGCCCACTTCGAAACGAGTTACGTTTTCAAGGTTGATGGATTTAAGATTTTTACAACCGTCAAATGTGTGATAACCGTTAATTATTTCTACGCTTTTGGGAAGGGTAATCGTTACTACGTTGGTATTGTTACGGAAAGCATTGGGATATATTTCCGTTGTGCCTTCCTTGACAACCACGTCTGCGCGAGAGTCGATATCGATTACCAACTTTGTACCACTGTACAGGATACCTCCGTCGGCAGACAAAGCACTATTTTCGGGTACTACAAAACTTGCACCCGTAACGCCTGTAAAGCTATCCCCGTAGTTATGGAATTTGATGTCGGGGTTGCCGATAGCAATACTAGCAAGCTTAGTACACTTTTCAAATGTTTTGGTACCGAGCAATTTAACCTTTCTAAGGTCGATTTCTTTGAGTGCTGTACAACCGCTGAATGCAGAATCGCCAATCTCCGAAACCTCGTCGCAAAGCGTTACTGTAGTGAGTGCGGTACAACCCTTAAACATGCTGCTACCGACCTTAGTTGCGGTATTGTAGGTGACAGTGGTAAGAGAAGCACAACCTTCGAATACGCTCGAACTGATACTTGTAACCGTCGCAGGGATTGTAACCGATGTAATCTTGGTACCCTTAAATGCTTTCATTCCGAGCGTTGTTATGTTACCAAAGTCAAAAGACGTCAAGCCTGCACCTTCAAATGCACTTTCGGGTATCTCGGTGATTGTATCGCTAAGGTCGTCGATTGTCGTCAACTTTTTGCAGTTGTAGAACGCTTTCTTGCCCAATGTAGCAACCTTGGACATATCGAAAGAACTTAACTTACTTGCGCCACTGAATGCCGACGCACCGATGTCCAACGTACCGACTGCCGTAGTATCTACCGTTGTCAGACTTGTACAACCTTCGAATGCGCTGTCGGCAATATTTGTTACGTTTTCGCCCAATGTCACTTTGGTAAGATTTGTGTTACCCTTGAACATTGACGGCAGTATGTCTTGGTCGATAGTGATATTCTTGACGCTTGCCTTGTTAAAGCCTTGATAACTTTGGTAGTTGCCTGTATTACCCAAAAGCTGAATACTGTTGCTAAAAGTCAACGACTCAAGAGCCGCGCAACCGTCAAAGGTATGGTACAGATACAACGTACCCACCTTTGCAAGCTCCAACGCAGTAAGATATTTTGCCCCGCTGAATGCTCCTTCGTAGATGGTCAATGATCCGTCGTCGTAACTCGACAAATCCAACGTCTTGATACCCGAATCCTTAAATGCGCTTTGCTTGATTTCGGTAAGTTGCGAGGGCAACTTGACAGACGCCAAATTTGTGCATCCCTCGAACATGCCCTTGTTGCTGCTGTTGCCTGTAATGGCGGTAAGTTCGTCGGGCAAAACGATAGACTTCAATGACGTGCATTTGTAGAATGGTCCGCTGAAGTAAGTGCCTGTTGCGCCAAGTGCTGTCACAGTGTACGGCACGGTGTTGCCTTCGGCATATTCAACTTTGCCTTCGGCATCTTTCTTAAGCGCATACTTGATTGTGGCAAGCTTGCTGCAGTTGTTGAATGCGTCGGCACCGATGGATTGCAATTTGCTTGCAGTTCCGCCGGCTGTAAGCGCAAACTCCACTGTTGTCATGACGGACGCCGTGTCAAACGCCGCTCTGCCGATCGAAACCACTTCACCCGGGACAACAATGCTTGTCAACTTTTTACAATTCTGGAACATGTAGTCGGGTATTGCCGTGTAGGAATAGCCATCCGCAAATGTTACCGTGGTAAGCGAAGCACAATTTGCAAATACTCGTACGCCAAGCGAAGAAATACGTGCGGGCAACTCGATAGCTGTAATACCGCTGCCATCGAAAGCATTATCTCTGATTGTAAGCGACTTGGCGTCTGCCGAAGTTGCAAACTCGATACCCTTTACATTCTTTCTGTTCTTAAACGCACCTGCGCCTATCTTTGTTACGGTGGCAGGTATCGTGTACAAGTCGGATGTAAAGTCTTTGTCGACATACGTCAATTCCGTCTTGTCTTTGTTGTAGAAAATTCTGTTTTTACCGGTTGAATCCGTTTCCACAGAAATTGTTGCAGAATCTTCGGGAACAATCACGTTTGTCAATTTTGTTGCCGAAGCAGTGATGTTGATAACCGAAGCGGCGTCGATTTCCTTGGATAGGGTAATTGACGTAAGATTTGCACCATTGAATACGTTTACGCCAACTGTTTCTACGCCGTCGGGCAACACCAAGTCGGTAAACAGCTGACCCTGGAAGGCATTTTCTCCAATCGAAACAAGGTTGCAACCGTCTTCGAATGTAACGCTGGTAAGCGGAGTACCGTAGCCGGTGCTTTTTTCGTTAATCAGTGCATAGTTGCCGATTTTTGTAAGTCTTGCAGGGAAAGCAATGGACGTCAATTTTGTGCAACCAAAGAACACCGTATCGCCCGATGTACCAGTCTTGGTGGCATCTGCCATGTAGAAAGGCTCACCACCGCCTTCCTCAAACACCACCGACGTTACGTTGTGGCAGGCGTAGAATGCTGAGGGACCGAATGTGGTTGCTTCCTTGGCAACTTCCACTT
The DNA here is from genome assembly GCA_934281515.1 of uncultured Clostridia bacterium. GTDB lineage: Bacteria > Bacillota > Clostridia > Christensenellales > CAG-314 > Fimimonas. Next base: position 8,824 of record CAKQXG010000059.1, read on the forward strand.
CGCCTGTCTTGCCATACGGACACCAGACAAGCACACTCTTGTCGGCGTTGTACAGAACGCCATCGTGGGAACTGAATTCTTTGCCGTCTTTCTCTACATCAATGTCCGTAATAAAACAGAGGTCTTTCGAAGTTCCCGAGCTGTTTTCCCAAGCGGGAACGTTTGGGTTAGCATTGTCGAAATCGCCGCCGCCTTTGTAACCACTGCCGAACTCGAACACGTCATAGTTACCATTGGGAGAGGATATGCGGTTGGGCAACGACAGCTTAGTAAGAGAGTTGCAACCTTTGAATGCCTCTGCGCCAAACGACAAAGGTTCGCTTCCGCCGAGAGTGAATTTAACTTCGGACAGATTTTCGCAATTTTCAAATGCTTTTCTTCCGATTGCGCGGTTGTTGTAGTCGATGTTTGTTACCGTGGTAGGTATCGTGACCGACTTCAATGCCGAGTTGTACCCAAAAGTGCTGACAGGAATATTGACAAGTCTTTCGGGAAGAACAACTTCTACCAAGTTTTTGCACCAATAAAATACACTTGTTCCCAGCACCAGATCGTCGCTACCACCGAGAGCAAACGTCAATGTATTGATACCGGAACTGCTAAATGCACTGTCACCGATACTTGTTACCGTGGAAGGAATGTTGATACCCATCAAAGCAGGGGTATTGAAGAATGCCTTTACTCCGATCGTTTCAAGTCCTTCGTTGAGCGTAACTTTTGCAAGTACGCGACTTTCCTCACCTACTCCGTAGTAGCTGAATGCTTGTTCGCCGATAGAAACGGTACGTGCAGGCAATTCGATTTCCGTCAGCGACGTACAGTTATGGAACGCTTTTGCGCCGATTGTCAGTCCGTTTTCGCCATCCTTGACAAATGTAACCGAGGTAAGGTTGGAGCAATCTTCAAATGCACTGTCACCGATTGTAGTAACATTGGCTGTGATGTTGATTGATCGCATGTTGCTCTTGCCCATAAACACTGCGCCTGCGATTGTGGTTACGGTGTCGGGAAGAGTGTACACACCCTCGAAACTGTCGGGGAAGAACAGCACCGTTGTCCAAGTTTTGTTGTACAACACGCCGTCATTGTCACGTTGGTAGTTGGGGTTGTCTGCCGAAACCTGGGGTTTGTACTTCTTGCAGTTGTAGAACACCAGATTGAAGTTCATCGTGCCGACGTTTTTGGTCAGTTCGCAAGTAACAAGCGCGCGGCAGTTTGCAAAGGCGTAGTCACCGAATTCCAATTCGACGGACACGTCGGACAAGTCGATTGTAGCAACCGAAGCACCGTCAAAGGCATGTGCGCCAAGGCTTACAAGGCTGTTGGGAAGTTTGACTTCGGCAACGTTGGTGGCGGCAAATGCGTAGTCGCCGATTTCGGTGACGTTGCACGACGACGTAGCGACAAATCTGTCCTCTTCGCCCGTGGTCGTCCAGGAGCCGTTTTCTTCAAATGTCAATGCGGCAAGGTTGCTGTCGTAGAAAGCGTATTTGCCGATTGTAAAGGAAGCTTGGTCGGTCGTTGCGCCAAACACCACTTCGTTGAGGTTGCGTGATTTGTAAAATGCGTAGTCGCCGATGTTGATGCCGCCAAGGAAGGTAATCTTTGTTACCGGGTTGTACTTGCGCAGGGCAGGATCCTTGGACGTGTCGAAGGAGTCGAACGCATGGTCGGCAATGCTGAGTATGGACGAAGGAATCTCCACTTCAAACTGCATTACGCCGTTGTTGATGCCGATCGGGCAGTAGATGATTTCGTTCTTGTCGGCATTGGCAAGCATACCTGCGATGTTTTTGCCGCCGTCATTTTCCGACAAGGAAGCGTATGCGGCGTCTTCGAAGGAGCCGACGATTTTAACCGAGGACAACAGTTTGAATTGCGACAAGAACTGTTGAATGTTGTCCATTGCAACCAGTCTTGCGGGCAAAATGAGGCTTTCAACATACTGCGTGTCACTGAATGCGTTGTCGGCAATGGTAAGTGCGATTTCTGCGGGCGCCGTTTCGCCGTCCTTCTTGTCGGGCTTTCTAGCAAAGCTTTGCTCAGCCGTTTCGAAAATTACGTTTTTAAGCGAAGAGCAACCGACAAATGCATCGGGCTCGATGGTCTTGACCGTGGAAGGAATGACGATTGTACTGAATTGCAGTTTGTTGTCCTTGAGGAAGGTACGAGAACCGATTACCGTTACGCCGTACGGAACGTAGTAAGTACCCGTTGTCTTTGCGGGCGGAACAAGGAACAATGTCGTTTCGCCGTACATTGTGGACAACACGGTGCCGTCTACAACGGTGTAGGTGTCGCTGACGTATTGCTTGTCTTTGTCGGTAGGCTCGGACATGTAGAACGCCTTGATGCGTTTGCAGCCCTCGAATGCCGTTGTGGGGATGGACTCCAACGTGGCGGGCAGCGTTACCGTTTCGAGATGGGTGATTTTGCTGAAACCATACTCGGAGATAGATCTGACGGGCTGATCGTTGTGCATGGCAGGGATAGTGATGGTCTTGGTATACTCGCTAAGGTTTTTGCTTGCCTTGACGCTGTAACCGTTTTTACCGTCGGGAGCAAAGGAGAATGCGTCAACGTACTTGGCATACAGTGTTGCGCCGTCGGTGATGTTCCACGGTTTGATACTGTTGCCTTGTGCGTCGGTAAACTGCACGCCCTTGCCGTCGGCAGTTGCGTACCAACCGACAAATGCCTTTTCCGAAGAGTTGGATTTGATAGAGGGGATCGGCAATGTGTAGTCGCCGGTGTAGGTGACATTTGCGGTTGTAACGTTGCCTTCGCCATGCT
>CAKQXG010000060.1 GCA_934281515.1 uncultured Clostridia bacterium
CGGACACTTGGCTGTTGGCGAAGCGGTCGGGCATGACGGCGAAATTACCGTTATCAAGGACTTGGGACTGAAACAACCCTATGTCGGCTCGGCAAAACTTGTCAGCGGCGAGATAGCGCAGGACTTTGCTTACTACTATGCCACAAGCGAACAACAACCTTGCGGCGTAACGTTGGGTGTTGGACTTAATAAGAAGCGTTGCATTTCCGCAGGCGGTGTATTCGTGCAGGTGATGCCCAATTGCAGTGAAGAATTGCTCTCCAAGGTGGAGACGGTGATGTATGCAATGGACGAAATGAGCTACCAATTTGACCACAGCACCGCGCGTGAAGTAATCAACAGGTTTTTCGGACAGTTCAATCCGCAGTTTACAGAGGAGTGTGAGGTGCGCTACAAGTGTAATTGCGGCAAACGCAAAATAAACAGACTTGTAAAGTCGCTCGGGCGCGAAGAGGCGCAATGTATAATCGACGAAGTGGGACAAATAGAAGTTTGTTGTCACTTCTGTAACAAAAAGTACATTTACGACCGGGAAGCGGTTGACAAGATATTTAAGGTAAATCAAAACAAATGAGCATAAGTATCGAACAAAAGAAGTTTAACGCTGCGTTTAACCTTGCCGAACAGCGCAGTTATTTCCGTGCGGCGGCAATTTTTGCCAGGATGGACGGCTATGAAACCGCGCTTAATTACGTCGGGTGTCTGGCTGCCATGGGCGAAGCAATAGCGTCGGCAAACGCATTTAACAAGCTGTATGTCAGGTATCACGATGAGTACAATTGTGTGGATGACCTTGGCAAACTTGTGCCTGTCGCTGAAAATATAGTGCGGATATTCAGAAACAGAATGCAGACGTCGGGCAAGAAAGTATACGGAGACAGCACAAAGAAGAATGCCGATCCCCGACTTGTGTATGAGTACGACTTCTGGTCGGACGATTGCGACGACCTGGGGTTGGAATTTGACTTTTACAACGACTCCGCAGTGTGGGATAATCCCGTTTACGCCGAAAACGGTATTTTCGACGTGCACAGCAAGGTTTATCGCGACCATTTACGCTTTACTTGCGAAAAGGCATTTTTGGATAACGACGACAAGAAATTTAAAGCTTATGCCAAGCGTATACTGGACCTGACCGACGCCGACGATGTCGAAACGGTGGAAGCGCAGGTTTTGTTGTGCTACTATTTGGAAAAGTACGGCAAGGCGACAGGCTATCTGAAAAAGTTGGTCGAGTTCGGCGAACAGGTTTCTTCGCGTGCGTTACGCGTGGGGTTGACATGTTTGTTCGAACGCGGAGCGTCTTCCAACCGCAAGACTTTGCGTACCCTTATGGAAATGTCGTTGCCGTTACTTGACGAATTTACTCCTACCGATTTGTGCGACATGATTTATTATGCCACAAGATGCGTCGAAAACGGCAAAGAGTTGGCGTACAAGTTTGCTTTGAAATTGTTTCCTCTTGCCGACGACAGTTGGGCGTGTACCGATTTGTTGCGTGTATGCGCATGTGCGTTTTACAACAGTCGCGACGAGGAACGCGCAAGACAAGCCGCACTCAAAATATTGGAAATCGTCCCCGACGATGTCTTTGCCAAGGCGATGGTGCAGTTTGTCAACATGAAGCTTGACAACGCGTATCAGGTAGAGATGAACATCGCTCCTTATGACGAACGTTCCTATGCGTTGCCCGAACCGCTTGTTATCTTGCAAAAGTACATCCTGATGACTGCAATGCAAGAGAATAAACATAAAATGGGCGACGACGAGCTTGAAGCGATTTGTGCTCTTTTGTCTGCTTCCAAGGTGTGTGTGTTGGGCGAGATGTCGGAAAAAATCGCCGATATGTTTACCGTAGCTTGCGTTGCGTTGCAATACGGCGAATTTGACAAACAAGCCTTTGTAGATAAGCTGTTGAAACCCGTCATGAGCCAGGTTGACTTGCCGTTGTTTATCGTAGAACCATTGCTGAACAAGGCTATTTCTCTCGGCTGTACAGACAAAGTATTTGTCGCAAGCGACCGCTACTACTGGGTCGATTTGTCGCTTGTCACTATTACCGACCAACGATTTGTAGACGCGCTTTCCGTGTGCGCCTCATTTGGTTACGTGGACATCGTTGCAATGGAACAAGCATTCAAAGACTTGCTTGAAAAGAGCGGTGGACTTGACGAATCGGTTACGCAAATGCAGATTGTCTACTTTTTGATGCGTAAAACAATCAAGGGTTTTGCGTCGAGTTCCATGGCGGAACACTTCGACAAAGCCGACAGAGAAGCGCTTAAAAAGTATCTGTAATCAACTACGGCGGAGCGCTGATTTCGTGTAAAGCGTTGTTTTGACCAACCTAAGAACGGATTGCAGGCGAAGGGTCGTCAACGCACACATGAAATGTGTTTAACTACTTTAAAATTCAATCATTTGCAGAGTACTATGCCACGCATAGTACTCTATTTTATTGTCAAAATCGGCATTTGGGCTTGTTTCGACTGTTTGTACAGAATTTTGACGAGCATTGCGCCAAACAGCATCAATCCTACGCAGGCAACGGCGATGTAGGCAAACTTCATTATGTGTTGTACTCCGAAGAGCGACAATGCAGCAGCAAATGTAAACAATAAGTATGCAGACAAAGAGCGGTCCTTTGTCAGTTCGTCCAAAGCGACCAGCGGTGCGGCGGCGTTGGCGTATACGCTTGTGCTTGCCGACAACAGATAGGTGACAAACAGTAGCGGCAACAGAGCAAGCAACGGATTGTGTAATTCGCCAAGGCAACCGATTTTGCAGGGCAAGAACAACATTGCTCCGAGTATCATAGCCGACAGCAAGCTGTATACTATGTTTTGCCTGACTGTATTGTTGCAAGCGGTTCTTGTGGTTACGCCCGATAGCACGGTTACATCGAACAGCGCATAGACAACGGTAAGTATAGGCTTGACGTCGGATGACGGCTCGGACGTTCCGTTTGTCGTCAACGGCAGTAGCATGCACCCTATGGCACAGGCGGAGACAACTGCCGATACGACGGCACATTTATTGCTGTCGATTCGGGTAAGTAATGCTGCGACAAGGCAAACGGCAACTGCGTATACAAGCGGAGCGGCTTGCGGCAGGATGCCGTGTAGCACTTCGGACGATGCCGACAGCAGCGCGACGACGGTAAGCGCGTTAGATAAGGTTAGCAGCCACACGGGCAAGGCGGCATATTTGCCGAATAAACAGGCGCACAGTTTTTGCGGAGTATCGGCGCGACATTGAGACGAAACGCAAGCAAACAGACAATTAGCGATAGCAAACACTGCGACAAAAACAGGTATGTTGTCTCCCACAAACATTTGCCATTCCAGTCCGCTGACAAACCCTACGCCGACGGTCGCTCCGACTGTCAAAGCGGTACATTTCAAAACATTTTTCATGCTACACGTTATGCGGACAAGCAAAACGATATGTCAAACGACAAAATGCTTTCTGTATGAAACGGTAGTATGTGCCTGCGCAATGAAACAAATAAAAAAATCGGTATTTTTGCCGATATCTCGAATTATCAGTCCGAAGCAAAACGCTTGCCACTGCATTGTTGACGTTTATTCCTTTTCCCTGTATTTGCAAAGTGAATTATTACTCAAAGTTTTGGGAAAGGTGCGCCCGAAGAACGCTTTTCAACAAAAGGTTGTCTCTAAAACTTATATAAATATTTATAAAATACCGCCCAAACCATTGCAAAAAAAGGCTCGATTTGGTACAATTGTAATATGGCACAGTATCAACAAACATCGATATTTCAACAAGAAAAGGAAACCAATGTTCCGCTTGCCGAGCGTATGCGTCCTGTGGTTTTGTCACAGTTTATCGGACAAAGCCACATAATCTACGACGGCAGTCTGCTTTGTCGCGCGATTCGTGCCGACAAACTCGGCAGTTGTATATTCTGGGGCGCGCCCGGCACAGGCAAAACGAGTCTTGCCAACATAATAGCCAACACGACGGGCAGTCACTTTGAAAAACTAAACGCCGTCAGTAGCGGTGTGGCAGACGCAAAAAAAGTAATCGACGACGCCACCAGGCGGTTTAATGCGTATGGTCAGAAAACGTATTTGCTGTTGGACGAATGTCACCGTTGGAGCAAGGCGCAAAGCGACTGTATGTTGCCTGCTATCGAAAAGGGCTATATCACTTTTATCGGCAGCACGACGGAAAACCCCTATGTCAGTATGACCAGGGCAATCGTGTCGCGGTGCAGAGTGTTTGAGTTTTTGCCGCTTACCGCCGACGACATAAAAAAGGGACTGAAAGATGCCCTTGCACGCGACAAGGTATTTAGCCGCATGAAGATTGTTGCGGACGACGATGCAATAGACTACATTGCCGAAACCGCGGCAGGCGATTTGCGTAACGCTTACAACGCACTGGAACTTGCCGTCATCACAACCGATATGGACGAAAGCGGCACGGTGCATATCACACGGCTGATTGCAAGTCAAAGCATGCAAAAGAAAGCGTTGTCTGTAGATACGGGAATGTACTACGACATGATCAGCGCGTTTATCAAAAGTATGCGCGGCAGCGATCCCGACGCAGCAATGTTTTGGTTCGAACGATTGCTCGAAGCCGGCACCGACCCTTTGTTGCTTGCTCGTCGCATAGTCATACACGCCGCAGAGGACGTGGGTTTGGCAGATCCGATGGCATTGTGCGTAGCAACAAGCGCATTGACGGCATTTCAAAACATCGGTTTGCCCGAAGGGCGTATTCCGCTAAGCGAAGCGATACTGTACATATGCAACTGTCCCAAAAGTAACAGCGTGGTGGGCGCATTGGAAGCAGCAACCGCATGTGCGGTGGAGCATCCGACGGCGCGCGTACCGAGTTATCTCATGGACAAGAATTATAGCCGCGGTACCGAGGCTATCGACGAAACGCCCTACAAATATCCGCATAACTACGGCGGTTGGGTACAACAACAGTACCTGCCCGACGAGGTGAAAGACGAAACGTTCTACACGCCTAGCGGCAACGGGCAAGATACGGGCTGCAGACAAAGGAAAGACAAATGAAAACCACGCCTTATCTCGAAACGATAAAAGCAAAACTCGGCAATGTGGGCTCCGTCACTACTCGCGCAATGATGGGCGGTTACCTGATTTATATCAACGGAGTGTACTGCGCGATTGTCGACGACGATACTTTGTACGTCAAAAAAATTTCCGAAAACGCCGACTTCTTTGCCGACTGTGTGCAAAAATCGCCTTATGACGGTGCCAAACCGATGTATACGCCCGACATTGCAGACGAAAAGTACCTTACCGAAGGCATGAAACTGACATTTATCGGCGCGGCAAATAATAAGAAATAACTTTTTTAGGAGAAGAAATGATACGACTGACCCATGTAAGTAAAACCTATGCCAAATCCGACGTCAAGGCTGTGGACGACATCAATCTCGAAATTAAAGACGGTGAAATCTTCGGTTTTCTCGGACCAAACGGCGCAGGCAAATCGACCACAATCAAGATGATTACCGGCATATTGACGCCCGGCGAAGGCACAATAGAAGTGGACGGCATCAATATTGCCGACAATCCTATCGCCGCCAAACAACAAATCGGCTTTGTGCCCGACAATCACGAAACCTACGAAACGTTGAAAGGTACGGAGTATCTCAACTTTATCGGCGCAATGTACGGCGTTACGGGCGAAACGCTTGCTACCCGCGTACAACACTATGCCGACGTGTTTGAGCTGACCGACGCTTTGCCAAACCTGATCAGCAGTTACAGCCACGGTATGAAACAAAAACTTATGGTGATTGCCGCCCTTATCCACCAACCCAAAGTGTGGATATTGGACGAACCCATGACGGGACTGGATCCACAAAGTGCGTTTAAGCTTAAGCAGCTTATGCGCGAGCATGCCGACAACGGCAACACGGTGTTTTTCAGCAGTCACGTTATTGACGTGGTTGAGAAGGTTTGCGATCGCATTGCCATCATTAACCACGGGCGCATTGTTGCCGTCGATACCCTTGACAGTATACGCGCCAACCCCGATGTGTCGCTCGAAGATATCTTCCTTACCGTCACGGGCGCAGACGTCAGCTATACGGAGGAAAACAAATGACGCAATTCTGGACTCTTGTCGGGTTGGCGTTTAAACAGCAGTTCCGCATAAAACCCCAAGCCGACGGCAAGGGCAAAAAGGCAGGCACCATTGTGCTGTATATCGTGCTTGCGCTTGTGTTTGTGCCAATTGCCGTCGCCGTGTTTATTGCGTGTCTGCAGTTCGGAGCATTGACCACCCAAATTAGCAGTATTACCGCCGAGCAAATGAAGGCGTTTGTAGGCTCGCTTGTGATTGCCGCGCAGGGCATAACCTTGCTGTTTGGCTTTTCGGGCGTAATGAGCAACGTATTCAACTGTCGCGACGCCGACAAACTGCTGTATCTGCCCGTAAGCAGCGCAACGGTATTTTTGTCAAAGTTTTTTGTAGCCTATCTTAACGAACTTCTGTCAAGTACGCTTGTAATGGTGTGTACGCTGTTGCCCTTCGGTATCGGCGCAGGCATGGGCGCAGGTTACTATCTGATGTTTGTACTGAGCCTTCTGCTCGTACCGCTGTTGCCGATGTTGGTAAGCACGTTGATTGCAATGCCGCTGTCGCTGTTGTCGGCAAAAATCGGTAAAAACGGCACTGCAAAAACCATACTTAACATTGTGTTGTACTTGGTTGTCATAGTAGTGTACTTTGCGGTAGTACAATCGATGAATGCAATTGACGGCGATATCGACGAAAATATAGGCGCGCTTGTGATGAAACTTGCCGATCGCATGAGCGTGGTTGTCAAGTATTTCCATCCCGACTACATGCTTGCAACGGGTTTTGTTGCGACTACCTTCGGCGCATGGTTTTTGGGTTTTGGCGTTGCTCTTGTGGAATTTGCCGCATTGTCGGCGGTACTGTACCTACTTGCCAAAGCATTTTACGGCAAACTGTTATCGTTGACGATTGAGGGCGGATCTACACGCAAAAGAAAGAAAACGCAACTGAACGTCGACAAAAAAGGCGGCGTGGTACGCAACCTTGTACTGTCCGACTTCAAACGCGTTGTGCGTGATCCGCAAATGGGCTTCCAGGCCTTTGTTGGCATGATAATGGTTCCGCTTGTCGTCGTAATACTTGCGCTCGGTTTTAATGCCGAAGCCGATGACGGAACAATAATCACTCTTAAAGATTGGACAGGCAGTTTCGGTATCTACTTCGGCGTGGGGTTGATGGCATATCTGACATTGCTGACAGGCGGTACGAACGTGTTGGGATTATTTCCGATTTCTCGCGAAAACAAATCGCTGTACCTGCTTAAAACGCTGCCCGTACCCTTTGAAAAAATCCTGCTTGCCAAAGTTATGTTGGCGACAATAGTGATGTCGGTAGTGGACGTGATTACCGCGCTCGTTACGATATTTTTGTGCGGACTGAACCCGATTTCGGCGCTGTTTATGACCGTGGGATTGTTTGCCTACGGCTTCGGCAATATGTGCTATACCACCAAGGGCGATCTTAAAAATCCCAAGTTGGGTTGGAGTAACTTCCAGACTTCGCTTAAGAACTCCAAAACCAGCTGGATTGCCATGTTGTTGGGACTCTTGTCCGCAGTGCTTGTCGGACTGACTGCTTTGGGATTTTTTGTGTGGTATGCGACAAGCGGCGAAACATACATAGAATACATTATGTGGGTGGCAATAGATATCGTTGGCGCATTGTACGCATTGCTTGCATACAAGCGGTTGACCGCTGACCCCGACAAATATTTCAACAATATCGAAGCTTAAAATACGATACAAGGAGAATTATATATGCAAAACGTTTTTGATGTGCTGAAAGAGCGCGGATACATCAAACAAACCGTCTACGAGGACGAACTTTACCAAATGCTCGGCAACGAGTCCGTTACGTTTTACACAGGGTACGACCCGACGGCTGACAGCCTGCACGTAGGACACTTTGTCACACTTATGGCTATGGCGCATATGCAACGCGCAGGACACCGTCCGATAGTACTTATCGGCGGCGGCACTGGCATGATCGGCGACCCCAGCGGACGTACAGACATGCGTACCATGATGACTCGCGAGACCGTTGCTCACAACGTGGAGTGCTTCAAGAAGCAGATGTCGCGTTTTATCGACGTATCCGATGGCAAGGCAATTTTCGTGGACAACGCAGACTGGCTGCTTGGACTAAACTACATCGACTTTTTGCGTGAAATCGGCGCAAGCTTTTCGGTAAACAAAATGCTGACGGCAGAGTGCTACAAACAACGTCTCGAAAAGGGACTTACCTTCCTGGAATTTAACTACATGCTGATGCAAGCATACGACTTTTTGTATCTTAACCGCAACTACAATTGTGTGTTGGAACTAGGCGGCGACGATCAATGGAGCAACATGCTTGCAGGTATGGATCTAGTGCGTCGTAAAGAAGGCAAAAAGGCATACGCAGCCACATTCAGTCTGCTTACGACAAGCGAAGGCAAAAAGATGGGCAAAACGCAAAAGGGCGCAGTGTGGCTTGACGCAAACAAGACAAGTCCGTACGACTTCTTCCAATATTGGCGCAATGTCGAGGACGACCGCGTAGGCGTGTGTATGAAGTTGTTGACATTTATGCCGCTTGAAGAAATTGCCGAGTTGACGGCTCATCACGATGAACGTATGAACGTTGCCAAGGAACGTCTTGCCTACGAAGTGACAAAGATCGTGCACGGACAGGACGTCGCCGACGAAGTGTTGAAACAGGTAAAGGCTAGTTTCAGTGCGGATGTAGACAATATGCCGGTTGTGGAAATTGCCGAACCGGGCAACATTATCGATATACTGGTAAAGTGCGGTCAAGCCAAGAGCAACGGAGAAGCGCGCAGACTTGTCGAAGGCGGCGGTGTATCGATAAACGACGACAAAGTTGCCGACATTGCCTATACGTTGCCTGCCGAAGTTGCCGCAAAGGGCGAGTTTGTCCTGCATAAGGGCAAAAAGGTTCACTTGCGCGTGGTCGTAAAGTAATATGGACCAATTTTACAGCGTTCCGCCGCAAACATACAGCGTGTCGGAGACGGTAGTGGAGAAGTCTCGTTTTATCACGACCGTTGCAAGGGTTGACAGTGTGGACGAGGCTGTTGCCGTCCTTAAAGCGGTCAGAAAGAAGTATTACGACGCTACACACAATTGCTACGCCTACATCGTCGACGACAAAATGAAGTACAGTGACGACGGCGAACCGCAAGGTACCGCAGGATTGCCGATATTCGACTACCTGCGCGGACATCGCATGAATCGCATATGTGTGGTGGTGACAAGGTATTTCGGCGGCGTCAAGTTGGGCACAGGCGGACTTGTCCGTGCCTACGGCGGTGCGGTAAGCGACGCCATATATCCCTTGTCGCATTGGGCGTACGTCGACTGTATCAAGACCGAAGTGATCGTGGACTACACCTCGTACAATGCCGTGCGCAACGAACTTAAATACTTTTGTAAGACGCTGGACACCCGATTTGACGACAAAGTGACCATGATTACTCTATCAACCGACGATATGTATAATACTATTGCAGACATAGTATCGGAAATTACCAATGGAAAGGGTACTTGTAAGGTGTTGGAGTATCTTATGGAGTCTTTTGTGCCTGATACGGACAAGGAGAGTCGGTAATGAAAACATCAATAAAAGCGTCGACGTTGCTTGCGCCTTTGCCTGCCGTAATGGTAAGCGTAGGCGACTTCGACAATCCCAACGTAATCACCGTTGCCTGGACAGGCATAGTGTGCAGTCAACCCCCACGCATGTATGTGTCCATACGTCACGACAGATACAGTTACGATATTCTGAAAAAGACAGGCGAGTTTGTCGTCAATCTGACCGACGAACGACTGCTTGCCGCATGCGACTACTGCGGTATACGTAGCGGCAGAGACATTGACAAATTTGCCGAAATGGGTTTTACCAAGGAACGCGGCGAACATGTGTCTGCGCCTATGATAGGCGAAAGCCCGATAAACATCGAGTGCAAGGTTTTTGACGTGGTCAGTCTGGGCAGTCATGACATGTTTCTTGCAGACATATTGGCGGTGCATGCCGACGAGCAAATAATGGTTGACGGCAAACTTGACTATGCTGCCGCTAAACTTGTCAACTACCAACACGGCGAGTACTATGCCACGGGCAGACATCTGGGGCGTTTCGGCTTTGCCGCACAGCGCAAGTACATTGCCAGGTACGGCAAGGGCGTGAACGCCGAATTGCCGCGCAACGGGCTTAACAAAAGAAAAATCAAGCCGAAGCAAGGAAAGTAAGGTCTCTGTGGCGTACAAAGAAAACTTGCTTACAAAAGTCTCAAATTTTTTCGGAGTACTAAATTGAATTTACAAAGTCTAAACCCCGCGCAAATTGCCGCAGTTACCGCGCCGCTTAAGCCGACTATCGTGTTGGCAGGCGCAGGTTCGGGCAAAACGCGCGTGCTTACAAACAGAATACTTTATCTTACGCAACAATGCGGCGTTTCGCCGTCGGAAATTTTGGCAATAACTTTTACCAACAAAGCCGCAAACGAAATGAAACGACGTTTGTTTGACTTCAACGTGGGCGCAGGCTATATGCACATATCCACGATACACAGTTTTTGCGCTACGGTGTTGCGTTACGAGGCGGCGTCATTCGACCGCAAAAGCAACTTTACCATTTATGCCGAGGACGAAAAGAAGTCGGTCGTCAAAAAAATTGTCAAAGAAGCTTTCGCCGACAGCGACGGCAAGGTTGTGGACGGCTTTTGCGACAGTATAGGCGACATCAAAAACAAAGCTCCCGAACTGATGGACGGCGATTTGCAGGCATTGTCGGGTACCGACGAGTTTTTTGCCGCCGAAATCGATCGTTTGCAAAACCTTGCCGAAAGCAAAAGCCGTAGCGAAATTGTCAAGGTGTTTGAAGCTTATTCAAAGAAAATGGCGGAAAACAACGCCCTTGACTTCGACGACCTGTTGTACTACGTGTACAAGTTGTTTGCCAACAGTCCGGAGATACTCGACAAGTACCGCGAACGGTACAAGTACATACTTATCGACGAATTTCAGGATACCAACAAAGTTCAGTACAACATTTTCAAAATGTTGGGCGAAAAATACGGCAACATTTTTGTCGTGGGCGACGACGACCAAAGCATATACAGTTGGCGCGGAGCCGAAGCAAACAACCTTAAAAAATTCGAGCGCGACTTTCCCGAGTGCCAATTGTTTAAGCTGGAACAAAACTACCGTAGCACCAAGGCGATACTTGACGTTGCCAACAACATTATTGCTCAGAATACGGGTCGCTTTGAAAAGGTTTTGTGGACGGAAAACGACCAGGGTGTCAAACCTCAACTTTATGCAGCCTACAATGAAGCCGACGAGGCATACTACACGGT
>CAKQXG010000061.1 GCA_934281515.1 uncultured Clostridia bacterium
GGTCAGTCCGTTGCCGCGACTGCCGTAGCGTTCAAAAAACTCGTCTTTTTCTAGTTTTTTCGGTTCACCGTCGGGCCACTTCATGTTTGTCACGGACTTGACGTCGCTTGCCGTGCGGTACAGGTAGGTGTCGCCGTGGGCAAAGCGTTCGTCGCCCATCTTTACCAAACCGTAACTACTGCTTTGTTTGTACACGGTGCTGCCCTTTACCACTCGTAGCGCATAGATGTCTTGAGTAACGCAAAGACCTATCTTTGTAGAAACCGTTTTGCCGATCGTTTCGCTCTTAAAACTGCCTGCCTCGGACAAAACCCCGTTGGCAATGTATAGGTTTTGTTTCGGGTCGTCTGTCATGTCCGCTACGGTTTTGCCCTCGGGGCGCAGCGACGTGCCGTTGTCCGAGTTGTCGGGCGGCGTGATGTCCGTTATGCCGCCGTCGGGTCCCAGCATGGTGTATGCTCCGAAAAACGCCGTGCCTGCCAGCACAACGGATATGGCGCAGATGATTATTCTCTTTTTAGTCCAGTGTGTAAAAAAATGTAACATTTCTTCCTCTGTGACGGCGTTTTGTTTGCCGTCGGTTTTGGTTCGAGTGCCGTATTGCAACTCATTCTTTTGTTCGTAGAGTGGTAGAACGCCGCTGTAAGCGCAAATGCATGTGGTTTAAACGTCGTTGTACCGTCCAAAAACCGTACAGTGTCAAAACTATAGTTTTGCTTTTGACGTTTGGGGCGTTTAACTGCTCTTACAACGGTCAAATTGTAATCCATTTCGACAAAAGTTTCAACCCCAATCGGCGGTTTTGCGGTATCGTAAAACAAAATGTCGGTCTATTGTTAAAAAAGTCCACTCTCCGAAACGGAGAATTGGCGAATTTTGCCTTGACATTGGCGCAAAAATGGGTTATCATAGGCATATGGATAACGAAATTGTGCAAAACTCCAATAACGAAGTGGAAAAGAACATTGCCGACAACATCAAGGCGTTGCGTCTGCTGTCCGGCATGAAGCAGTCCGATCTGGGCGCGCAAATTGCCTACAGCGACAAAACTATCAGCAAGTGGGAAAACGGCACGTCCGTCCCCGACGTCAATGCTCTGTGCGCCGTGGCAGGTGTGTTTGGCTTGACCATTGACGACATGGTGCGCTCCGACGCGGCGGAAAAACTGGCTGACAAATCCAACAAAGAAGTGAAGGAAAACCGTGCCAACGAAATAGCCATGGTGTGCCTGTCGGTGGTGTCGGTGTACATGGCGGCAACCTTTGTGTATTTTGCGCTTTGGTTGCTAAGAAACATAAGCGTATGGCAAATTTTTGTATGGGCGGTGTGTCCAAGCGCGCTCATCGTGTATCGTTTCAATCGTATTAACGACAATATCAAATGGGTCAACACGCTTACATTGAGTATATTTTTGTGGTCGCTTATCGTGGCGTTGTACCTGCAACTGTTGCAGTACGCTTTGTGGCCGCTGTTTTTCCTTGGCGTACCTACGCAGGCAATGATAGTAATTTCTACGTTGTTTAGAAAACGCAAAAAGAAACGCGGTTGACCACCCGACGTGGACGTGCGAAAGAATAATTTTTTCAGGGGATACGTAGGTATGCTAACTTCTATAAAAGCCTTCCCATTCGAGGGAAAGGTGGTAACAACTGCATTTTTGTCATTGCTGCAATAAATGACCTTTTGCAAAAAAAATACGTATATACGTGCGCGTACGCGCGTACAATATAAAACGCGTTGTCGCCAAAAGTATATGTTGCACAATTGCCCGAAGTTTGGGGTGCAAACGTTGTTGTGGCGGTTTGTTGCCGCTTGTCTGCATGCGGTTGTACCGTTTTGGTTGATTTTTTAGGGAAAATGTCCCCGAAATCAACTGTTTTTCTAAAAAACTTGAAAATAAGTTGAAAAAACGGTTGACATGTCTGTACTGTGTATGGTAAAATAACCGCATATTCAACAAGGAATAGTTATCTCGCCGCAACCTAACGGCTCCGAAGGTTCCTGCAAGTTGCATCAATTAGCCACGAATTTAATACATTTGTGTTTTTGGGGTAAGCTCGGAATTGCTTATAGGCGAGTATTATACTATTTTGTTGTACAACAATATAGTAACGCTTTTTGCGGTTTCGAGATTTTTTATACCCAAATTGCGGTCTATCCGATTGTTACCGTGCGCGGCAATCCGTGTGCGATTCCAATAAACCCAAACATTTTTTTATGGAGGAATAACAATGAAAAAGACACTAGTTGCATTGTTGCTGGTTCTTGTCATGGCGTTGCCCGTAGCGTTTGCGGCGTGCCAACCCAAGGAGCCTGTTGACAAATATGCAGAATTTGAACATGGCGGAGCCAAGTGGAATGATTACAAGGTCGGTGGACAAGCCATCATCGGTAACAGCACAGAGCTTTCCGGAGACTTCATCTTTACCGGACTCGGAAAAAGTAGCGTAGGTGCTTCCGACCAAGACGTACAAGGTTTGACAAGCGGCTACAGCACAATGGAAATTAACAAAGCCGGTAGCTATGTTTGGAATGAAACGGCGGTCAAATCTCATAAGGAAGAAGAAACCGGGAAAGGAACATACCTGATTACTGTTGAAATCAACCCCGGTCTCAAGATGAGCGGTGGTACAGAAGTAAAGGCGGTAAACTACCTTGCTTATATTCTTGCCATAGCTTCTCCCGTAGGTAAAGCATTTGCTAAAAACACTACGGGTCAGGCCTTTGTCGGATACGAGTCCTACATCTTGTTTGACGGAACCAACGACGGACAAGAAGTCAAAGAAGATGTTTTGGATGAAGAGGGTGAGCCTACGGGTGAACAAGAAACGCTCGGTACCGCTTCCAAAGTATTTGCAGGACTTCGTCTGCTCGGAGAGTACAAATTCTCTTTGGAAATCAGCACTGATTACTATCCGTATTACTTTGCAGACACGTATGGCGCAGTAAGCCCCTATGACCTCAAGTTGGTTTTGGGCGAAGGTACTACCGTAAAGGACGACGGACAAGGTGCCTACCTTG
Source organism: uncultured Clostridia bacterium (assembly GCA_934281515.1). Taxonomy (GTDB): domain Bacteria; phylum Bacillota; class Clostridia; order Christensenellales; family CAG-314; genus Fimimonas. The sequence continues at coordinate 3,022 of CAKQXG010000061.1, forward strand.
ACGGCAATTGGTTTGAAAAGGCAAGCGATGGTACTTACGTAAAGAAAGCCCACTTGGATACCATGCACTATGATTACTCCAATCACGAATATACCGGTCCGTATACTATCAGCAAGTGGAATGCAACCGACAAAGAAGTAATCTTGAAGATTAACCCCAACTTCGCAGGCAATTTCGAAGGACAAAAACCTCACATCGAAACAATCATCATCAGAAAGGTTGTAGAAAAAACTCAGATAAACCAATTGAAACAAGGCGAAGTGAACATATTGGAGAGTCTTACGGGCGGCGAGTCTGTTAATGCGGCTCTCGGTCTTGTAAAAGCAGGCGGTTTTAAGGAAGTTCACTACGACCGTGCAGGTTACGGTAAAGTTCAATTCGACTGCGACTTCGGACCTACAATGTTTACGGAAGTTCGCCAAGCCGTTTCCTACTGCCTTGACAGAACAGACTTCGCCAACACTTTCTGTGGCGGCTACGGCGCAGTTGTAAATGGTCCTTTCAGTAAAAACTTTGAAGCCTATGCGGCAAACGAAGAGGCACTTGACGCGCTCGAGCCTTATTCCGTAAGCACGACCAAGGCCAAGGAAGTTTTGGTTGCCGGCGGTTGGGTTTACAATGCAGACGGTACTGCTTATGACGAAACCAAGGGTGGCGTTCGTTACAAGAAGCTTTCCGCAACCGAATACGGTGTGGAAGAAATCAACAAGACATACAAGTCTGTTTCTAATACCGACGGTAAAGAATACAAAACAACGCTTGTCAACGGAGCGTATTACATGCCTTGCGTAATCAACTGGTTCTCTTCCGAAGATAACCCTGTGTCCGAATTGCTTACTACGAAATTGCAAAATGGCACAAACCTCCAAGATGTAGGCATTGTTCTTCGTAAAACAGAAGGTACATTTACGAAGTTGCTCGGTGAAATTTATCGCCTTGCAAGTTATGGCTATGGCGGAACTCCCACATATTGCATGTTCAACCTTGCAACAGGTTGGAATTCGGCTTTGTATGACTACTCCTTCACCTGGATTGACAAATCTTCCAAAGACTACGACGCCTACTTTGATTACAGCAACAACAAGCTTTCGGATCCTTATGACGCTGTATTCCAATGGGACAACAAAGATAATAAAGGGTTGAAGTATGACGAGGCTGTTAAAAAGAGCGGTGGAAAACTCGGTATGAACTACATCTCCATGGCAATGGTTTACAGCGTGCATCCCGGTGATACGGAAGAGTTCAACAAATGGTTCCTTGCATACATGCAACGTTGGAACGAACTGTTGCCGGATATCCCCCTGTACAGCAACGTTTACTATGACGCGTACAGCAGCGAGATCGTCAACTTTAAGACTTCTCCGTTCTTCGGAGCTGCCGAGGCGTTGCTCTATGCTGCGATTGGTAGCGTTCAGGTAGCAACAGAAGCCCAATAATCGTTTTGAAAAACAACATTTAGTACGTGGCGCGTAAGGGACAAGTTTATTTGTCCCTTACTGTCACGGTAAGGATATTTCAATAATACTCTTACCGAGACAGTAAGTGCTGTCAAAGGAGCATACTATGGCAAAATATCTATTGAAAAGGCTGTTTTATATTTTGATAGTCTTTTTACTATTGTCCTTTTTGATGTATTTCATCTACGACCTTATTCCGTTCGATCGCGCCAGAGTTTTGGCAGACGCGCAAAAGGAAGCCTACAAAAAAGATCCGGCAGGATTGGAGAAACTGTACAAAACTTATCGGCGAGAGCTAGGATATGTCGATGAAAAAGGCAATACTATTGACGTGTTTCGTAGGTGGTTGCAGTGGTTGGGCGTAATTAAACTTAACGGTCAGTTTAACGGTGTTTTGCAAGGTAACTTCGGCGTAAGCTACACCAATGTAGAAAAGCCTGTAATTGAAGTATTGAAAGAACCGATGAAAAACACTATTTTCATCAATATATTTGCCACGATACTTGCCTTGGGCATAACCATTCCGCTAGGTATTTTTTGTGCAGTCAAACGCGGCAGTAAAAGGGATACGGCAGTGCAAGTAGGTAGTATCATCGGATATAGCATGCCCACATTTATTACGGCAATACTGTTTATTTTCCTGTTTTCCGTTATAATTCCTCTTTTCCCTGTGTCCGGTCAGTCTACACCGGGAAACGATTTTACGGGTTTTCGCGCTTTCTTTGACAGATTGTATTACATGGCTTTGCCTCTTATTGTCATGACGTTCTGCTCCTTGGGCGGTATGACGAGATACGTCCGCGCAAGCATGATAGAAGCGCTCTCTATGGACTGCATTCGCACGGCACGCGCCAAGGGCGTAAGAGAAAAGGTTGTCATTTACTCGCATGCATGGCGCAATGCTCTCATACCCATTGTAACACTTGTTGTTGGCTGGTTTTTAGGCATCTTTTCCGGATCGGTCATGATAGAAAATATTTTTGCGCTAAACGGTATGGGAAAAATGTATATTGTTTCGCTCAATGCCAATGACTACAATGTGGTGTTGACTTTGCAAATGTTTTACGTGTTTATCGGATTGCTTGGTAACCTGATAATTGACGTATTGTACGGACTTATCGATCCGCGCATCAGAGTTGCGGCTTAAGGGAGGTGGACGAAATGGAAGAAAAGAAAATAAATGGTTCCGCAAACGAAACCGTCCAGGATGTCCCCGTGGTCGAACAAACCGATGTGGGAGCGGAATTGGAAGCAAAATCTGTTACCAAAACCCCGTCATTCGGGGCGCGCGTCGGTGGTGCATTCAAGTCTTTCGGTAAAACCGTTTGGCGTTGGACCAAGCGTACCTTTATGGGTGCAAGCAAGGAATTGTCCGACGCGGATAAATTCAGCGTTGAAAACATCGACAGTCCTACAAAGGCTATTGTCAAAAACTTTTTCCGCAGACCTCTGGCCGTTGTTGCCGTTTGTATATTCGCATTGATGTTTTTGTTTGTGTTGATAGGACCTATGCTCATTCCGATTGATTTAGGCTACGAGGAATCATATCACACAAACCTTACGCCGGGGTTCAGTCTGATGTCTGTTCCCGGAGAATTGCGCAAAAACGTCAAATCGATTTCTTCTACATCATACTTCTCGGTAGGCGTGGACGGCAACGGCAAGTTGTATGTTTGGGGAAATACGAAAGTGCCCAATTCTCCTGCAAACAGTGATTTTTCAAAAATACCCGACGAAGTCAAAAATAGTAAGATTGCTTTTGCAGCGGCAGGATATGACCACATTATTGCGATAACCGAAGAAGGTAAAGTAGTCGGTTGGGGAGAGTACGAAGGAGGGCAATATGGTACGGAAGGTTCTCTTGTAGGAACATCGTTGGTTATTACAATGCCCGACAAACTGTTAAACGGGACAATTGACGTTAGTCAGGTAAAACAACTTTCCTGCGGATACCAAGTTTCTGCAATCGTTATGAAAGACGGTTCTTGTTATGTTTGGGGCAACTACAAAAGCGGAGCAGGAAATATGAGAGAGTTGCGCTCTCGGAGAGATATAGATCGTATAGAATTTTTGGGTACAAACTGCGTAGCTGTTTTGAAAGACGGTTCGGTATGGTTCGGAACGGCGAGCGGTTCGTTTGATGCAATAGAGATTGAAAAAAACGGCAAAATAGAATTTGTCAATATCCATGAATACATCGGAACACGCAAAGTCGTGGACGTAGCTACGACAAAATCGGCGATTGCTCTTTTGTTGGATGACGGAGAATTGGTTATTACGGGTATATTGGACTCCACTTCTGTCTACTCAAAACAAAAGCCAATACTTGCCGATGACGAAAAGATTGTCGACATTGAAGGCGGTGCAAAACATTTTACAATCCTTACTTCCAAGGGGCGCATATATGGTTTCGGCAACAACTTTCTCGGGCAGTGTAATGCTCCCGACCGCAACTATGAAGGGTGTGAAATAATTACCGGTGCGTTTCAAAACTACGTGGTAAAAGATGGCAGGATTGTTGCCAAATGGGGTTGCAAAGGCTATCTTATGGGAACAGACAACCTTGGACGCGACGTATTTACGCGTATCGTGCACGGCGGTAAAATGACCATGACAATCGGCGCAGTAGCGGTGATTATATCCACGGTGATTGCAATCATTGTAGGCTGTTTGTCAGGCTACTTTGGCGGCTGGATAGATATGTTGCTCATGCGTGTTACGGAAATATTTTCGGCAATACCGTTTTTGCCGTTTGCATTGATACTTTCTGCAATTTTGGCAGGTAGCAATCTGAAAGAAGATACCCGTATCTTTATGATAATGGTTATTCTGGGTCTATTGTCCTGGACGGGACTTGCGCGTATGATTCGCGGACAAGTGCTTGCCGAACGCGAAAAAGAGTTTGTAACGGCTGCAAAGGCAATGGGTGTAAAGGAAGGGCGAATAGCCTTCAAACACATCTTGCCAAACGTCATCTCGGTAATTCTGGTCAGCGTAACGCTAGACTTTGCCGGCTGTATGCTTACCGAGTCGTCGTTGTCCTACCTGGGCTTCGGCGTAAAATTGCCACGTCCCACTTGGGGTAACATGCTGGACGGTTGTAACAACGAAATAGTTATTGGCAAGTTCTGGTGGCGTTGGCTGTTCCCTGCATTGTTCCTGCTTATCACAACTATTGCAATCAACATCATCGGCGACACGCTACGGGACGTAATGGATCCCAAGTCCAGTGCCGAGCGGTAAAGGGAGGTTTTAATTATGGCATTACTCGAAGTAAAAAATCTCCATACCTATTTCAAAACGCGCAAGGGCATTGTCAAGGCGGTCAACGACGTCAGTTACACCGTCGAGGCGGGGCGCACTCTGGGCGTAGTCGGCGAAAGCGGCAGCGGCAAGTCGGTGTCGGCAATGAGCATTTTGCGCCTGCTTGACGGCAACGGCTACATTGCCGAGGGCGAAATTTTGTTTGAAGGCGAGGACCTTACCAAGGTAAGTATGGAAGAAATGTACCGCATACGCGGCAACAAGATATCAGTTATCTTCCAGGAACCGATGACCAGCCTCAACCCGGTGTTTACCGTGTCCAAACAGCTTAGCGAGCCTTTTATCATCCACCAGGGCATGAGCAAAAAGGAAGCCGCCGCCAAGGCAATCGAAATGCTGTACGCAGTGCAAATTCCCAACCCGGAAGCAGTTGCGCGGCAGTATCCGCACCAACTGTCCGGCGGTATGCGCCAACGCGTCATGATAGCCATGGCACTTGCCTGCAAGCCCAAAATTTTGATTGCAGACGAACCGACCACCGCGCTTGACGTGACAATACAGGCTCAGATACTGAAACTGATGAACGACCTGCAACGCGAAAACGGCACGTCTATCATCTTTATTACGCACGACCTCGGCGTCATCAACGAGATGGCCGACGACGTTGTAGTAATGTACTGCGGACAAGTGGTGGAAAAGGCGTCCGCACGCACGATATTCTCCGATTGTCCCGTCAGTCACCCCTACACCGAAGGATTGATGTACTCTATTCCGCGTATCGACAACATCACGCACAAGTTGGAGCCTATCCCCGGCGTCGTTCCGCATCCGTTGGCCCTGCCCAAGGGATGCAAGTTTGCGCCTCGTTGCAAGTACTGCACCGAGCGTTGCCTCAACGAGGAGCCTGCGCTTGTGGAAGTTGCGCCCAACCAATTGGTGAGATGCTTCTATCCCGTAAAGGAGGAGAGAAACAAACATGTCCCGAAAGTCTAATAAAAAGTTGTTGTCGGTCACCAACCTCAAAAAGTACTTTCCCGTGGCCAAATCCAGCATATTCCAAAAGGAGCAGTTGTACGTCCGCGCCAACGAGGACATCACGTTTGACATCTACGAGGGAGAAACAATCGGTATTGTAGGCGAGTCCGGCTGTGGCAAGTCCACGCTGGGACGTGTAATACTGCAACTGTACGAACAAACCGCAGGCACAACCATGTACTACGGTCGCAGTCGCGCCGAAATTGCCCCGGGATACGTTTGGCACACCCTGAATCATGTAGGAGCATACGTAGAAAAGTATCACAAAGCAGTTGCACATGCGCAAAAATTGGGCGAAGAAATTGATGCGTTGGGCGACAATGCAACGTTTTTCCAACATCAAAGCAAAAATCTTGCCGACTGCGAGGCGCAAACCGCACTGACCAACGTTGCAAGCATTGTGGGCGGCTTTATGGCTTTGCCCGACAACAGCGAAGGCATTGCCTTGCTTAAAAAACGTCACGCCATACACGTGGAGTTGGCAAAACTTCGTGGAAAACACGACGTTCTGTCCAACGAAATACAGGCGTTGACAGACAAATTTGCCAAGGCGGAAACGGATAAAGAACGTCGCGCTTTGCAGCGCAAACTTGACAAACTACATGTAAGACTTGACAGCGTAAACAGTCGCACGGCAACTCTTACTGAACAACGCACTGCTACACGTAGCGAACTTGCCGAACTTAAAGCGCGTTATGCCGACAACGAAGAGTTTCAAAAGTACGAGGCGTACCTTGACGACGGAATTGACCTTGCGCGCCTTACCTACAACGAAATGCGCCTGTTGCGTCGCGATCTGCAAATTATCTTCCAGGATCCATACTCGTCGCTTAACCCCCGTATGACGGTGGGACAGATTATCGAAGAGGGGCTTGTAACTCACAAGATGTTTGCGCACGGTACCGAAGCCTTGAAGCAGTACATTCTGGACATCATGGAAAAGTGCGGCTTGCAGGACTACATGTTGCATCGCTATCCGCACCAATTCAGCGGAGGACAACGTCAACGTATTTGTATTGCGCGCGCACTTGCCGTCAAACCCAAGTTTGTTGTTTGTGACGAATGTGTTTCGGCGTTGGACGTGTCCATTCAGTCGCAAATTATCAACCTGTTGCAGGAATTGAAGGAAGAAAACAACCTTACCTACCTGTTTATCAGTCACGACTTGTCGGTAGTGCGTTTTATCTCTGACAAGATTATCGTAATGTACCTTGGCAACATTGTGGAGTATGCCTCCGCTGCCGAGTTGTTTGACGATCCGCGCCACCCGTATACATTGGCATTGCTGTCCAGTATACCCACGACGGATATGGAAAGTCTTAACAAGGAACGCATCTTGTTGGAAGGCAACATCCCCAGCCCTATTCGTCCGCCGGAAGGATGCAAATTCCACACTCGTTGCTACATGGCGTGTGAGGAGTGCAAACGTGTACCGCCACCGTTGGTGGAGGTCAAGCCTGGACACTTCGTTGCGTGCCACAGGTTGGAAAAGAAGATGGAAAACGGCGAGTATTTGTTCCACATCGCCAACAAAGCAAAGAAGTCTACGCGCGGCGATGCTGCCGACGGTGCCGAAGTACCCGTTACGGGCGACGTAGTGGACATCTCCGACGTGGAACAAACCGGTTTGGACGAACCGATTGTCGGCGCACCCGACGGTGACGACAATGTTTGACAAATTTCGCAAGTTGTTCAAAAAGCACACCCCCGAGGAAGAGGCGGAGTACTACCGCCAAATGCAGGAACAGAACCTTGACCACAAGGATCGCTTTGCCATGTTTGTGTCGGCGTTTTTGGTGATTGTATTGCCGTGTTTGGCGATATTGCTAGGCATCAGCTTGCTTGCGATGTGGATATTCGGTGTGTTGTAAATAAGTGATTACAGGAGGAGACTATGAGCGAAAAACATACAGACGAACTGTATATGGACGATGACAAGATTACATTGCTTGCGGCTGACGGCGAAGAAATAGAGTTTAACGAAATTGCCGGCATCGCCTATAGAGGCAACTTTTACGCCATTTTGCAACCCGTAGTGCTGCTTGACGGCATGGGCGATAACGAAGCATTGGTGTTTAAAGTGACGCGCGGCGACAAAGGCGAAGATAAGTTTAGTATCGAGTTGGACGAAGATATTATCGAAGCCGTATTTGCCGAGTACAATCGTCTTTTGGACGAAGCCGAAAGCGAGTAGCGCGGCGAAACACAACAGAAAAGTGGTTTGACGGATAATTTGCAAATTTTTTCCGTCAAACCATCCAAAAACTGTTGATAAATTGCCGTGTTTGTGGTATATTATTAGAGCTGTATACGGATGTGGCGAAATACTCGCAAAGGCGGCGAGGGCGTTCCGTTCGCCGACAAGAGCAGTCGGCTCAGCTCGTGCAGACGCGCATGCGCAAGCTGTGTGTGTCGTTGGCAAAGTAGGCTGACAAATTTAATATGCGGATGTGGCGAAATTGGCAGACGCGCATGATTCAGGTTCATGTGGGAAACCATGCAGGTTCAAGTCCTGTCATC
>CAKQXG010000062.1 GCA_934281515.1 uncultured Clostridia bacterium
ACATGATAATTCCGCTTGCGCCTTGGTTAAGTCCGAATTTGTTTGTCAGCATCAGCGGCACAATGGCGTCGTAGGCCTGCCAGAACGCGCAGATGAGAAAAAACGCAAATCCGACAAAAACGGTACGTTTGTAGTTGAGCTTCATGGTATTGTTTCCTTTATTTAACTTTACGCATTTCGTTGCGGTACTACAAGTAATGACGAATTGCCGACAGGCCTGTAACCGTACTTTGTGCGCATATAACTAGTATAAAGCAGTTTGTTTCAAATGTAAATAGGCAATTTTATGTTTTGTGTAAAATATTTGTAAAAATTTCATTTTTGTTGCCGTCTGACGACAGAACGACTGTGCAATAATATATACGCCGTAAGCGACGTAATATATACGGGGCAGAAATTTGAGGTACAAAATCGTTCGTCCGAAAGAACAAAAAAAAATAGATGCCGGGCAAAAGGCTTTGCGGAAACAACGCGCGACTTGCGTTTTTCTGTGGTTACGTAGCGGCACAAGCATGCTTGTACTGTTTGCCGTAGTTGCGGCGGTATTATTTGTCACTCTGCCGATGTTGCCCGACAAACCTATTGCCGAAACAACCGACGGCAGCAAGCAAGGCGTGTTGGAATTGTGGAATATCGAGTGCTTTGAAGGAGGCGTGGGTAGCAGACAACGTTGGCTTACGGCGCGTGCGGCGGAGTTTGAAAAAGCAAACAAAGGGTTGTATGTGCATGTTACTACGTTGACTGCCGAGCAGGCAAAAACCAAGCTTGACGGTGGTGAGAAATTTGATATTGTCGGGTTTTCTCGCGGCATAGGTTGCGATTTCGCCGATATGCTGTGTGACGTCGATGTAGGAGACGTATTGTATGACAATATGCGGCAAAGTGCCACTTTCGGCAGTAATATGTACGCAATACCTTACTATTGTGGCATTTACTGCCTCTTTTCCAGGCAAAGCGAGCTGTCTGCAGACAATTTGCTTGCCGAGTGTACTACAAAGACATTGACGCGGAAAGTAGGTAAAAACACATTTACGTTGTCTCCGCTTGTGTGTGGCTACACGGCAAACAACAGTCCGCTGACGGCTCTACGTGCAAGCGGCGTGAAAGGCAGAGTGGACGTGCCGCAAACGACAAGTCAATATTCCGCATACGAACAGTTTGTCGGTCACAAAGCCGCCGTTACGTTACTTGGCACTCAGCGTGACCTGTATCGCCTGACAAGGCGTGCCGCCGACGGCAAAATCGAGCCGCTTGCTATCTTGCCGCTTACGGGTTACACCGACTTGGTACAGTATCTCGGTATTGCCAAAGACGGAGACAACGTTACGGCGGCAAAGGAGTTTTGCAAGTACCTGGTGTCGGACAAGGCGCAGTCGACACTGACAAACATGGGATTGTTTTCCGTGTTGAAAGACGCCGCTTATTATACCGATGAGACATATGCCGCCTGCGAACAAGCCGTCAGTCAATCGTTTGTGCCTTGTGTGTTCGATACACCCGTAGCAATAGCGGCACAACGCAAAGATGCGGAGTCGGCAAAATGAACGCGAACGACATACAAGACCTGTTTCGGCGACTGGACGTGACGTATCGCACGGATAAATCATTTGCCGAGTTGACAACATTGCGTGTGGGTGGCAAAATAAAGTATACTGCGTACCCCGACAGCCGCCGTAAGTTGATTTCGTTGTTGCGTGCGCTGTCCGAGGCAGGTGAGCGATATTTTGTATTGGGCAACGGCAGTAACGTGTTGGCTTCCGACAACCTTTTCGACGGCGTGGCGGTGTGCACCAAACGCGTTGACGGTTTGCAAGTTCGTGGCGACAAAGTGATTGCCGATTGCGGAGTCAACACTTGCGCTTTGTTTGCCTTGCTAAAAAAACGCGGACTTGGTGGCGGCGAGTTTCTCGGTTGTATTCCGTCCACGTTGGGCGGAGCGGTGCGTGGCAATGCCGGCTGTTACGGACAAAACATGTCAGGTATTGTCACGTCGGTGACGGCATTGTGTGCCGACGGCAAGGTGCGTACATTCGACAACGCCGCTTGCGGTTTTGCCAGGCGCAACAGTGTGTTTAAGCGACAAAATGCCGTGGTCTTGTACGTAACAATGCGTTTTACGCCGTCCACGCCACAAGCGGTTGAGCAAATTTTTGCAGAAATGCACGACAAAAAAAAGGCAAGTCAACCGCTAGGTCAACCGTCGGCAGGCAGTACGCTGTTTCACGAGCGGTTGTCGTTGTCTCCTCTGTTGGATAGGTTGGGTACCAAAGGTTACCGCGTGGGCGGTGCGGCAGTATCAAAAAAACACGCAGGGTTCGTTTTAAACATTGACAAAGCCGAGGCAAAAGATATATACTATATAATACAGTATCAAAAGCAACGGCTGTGGCAAGTCTACGGTTTGACTGCACACACGGAAGTGACCCTTGTGGGTTTCGATGATGACTAGCGACAACGATAAACTTGCATTGTCGCATGCCAGTGTTTGCCGATACGACGCAATATTGCACAACACGGAGACAAAATGACTTTTTCTCAGACGGTCAAAAGTGAAATACTCAAAAATATCCGCAAAATAAAGGGTTGTTGCGCGACGGCTTTCCTTACGGCGGTAGTCAAAGCAATTGGCTCGTTGGAACTGGGGTTTGACGGCTTCGGATTCAGTATAGAAAGCGACAACTACGACCTTGTCAACTTTGTCGTTGCTCTTGCGCATGACAACCTCGGTGTAAGCGGCAAAATACAATCTTCCAACCCCAACGCCAAGGGGGCGGCGGTGTACTCGTGTGAGTTTCACAAGAGTATCGGCGCAAAACTAGGGCTTGTGTATCGTGACCGTGAAGGCATAATGCATCTCAACGACGATGTCGGCAAACTGTTGCCGACCAAGGAATGTTGCAAACGCGCTTTTATGCAAGGGCTGTTGCTTGCGGCAGGTTCGGTTGTTATCCCCGTTGCCGACAGTGACGTAGGTGAAAACACGTCGGGCGCACGCTATCACGCCGAGTTGCGTTTTGCCGATCGTGATTTCGCCGAGGCGGTGATGGGTGCCTATGCCGAGATTCCTTTCCGTCTTGCCACACGCAAAAACGTCACCATACTGTACTTGAAGGACAGCGAAGTGATTGCCGACTTTTTGGTGTATCTTAACGCTATGTCTGCAAAGTTGAAGTTGGAAAACATCATTATAGGGCGTAGTCTGCGCAACACGGCAAATCGTCAACGCAACTGCATTGCGGCAAATATCGACAAAAGCGTCAACGCAAGCGAACGCCAACTTGCCGCCATTGCAGAGATACGCAAGCGCGGTTTGTTTGACGGGTTGACCACTCAATTGAAGGAAGTTGCCGTTGTGCGGGAGGACTACCCCGAAGCGACGCTTGACGAACTCGCTACAAAATTGGGTATCAGCAAAAGCGGTGCAAACCATCGTTTGACAAGACTTATTCAAATTGCCGAAAACAACGTTTAGCATTCGTCGATTTATTGTTGACAGAACAGTATTTGCCGAGACAGTAAACGTCGGATTGTAAGCAAATTTTAAATACGTATCGACTTTTTTTTGTAACTCAAAGTGCATTTTTAAGGCGCATTTAAAGGGCAGACCGCCCGAAACGAAGGAAGAATTTATGAAACCGTTTGTTCACCTGCATCTACACACCGAATACAGCCTTCTTGACGGTGCGACTCGTATCGACGAGTTGCTTGCCAAGTGCAAGGAGTACGAAATGCCTGCCGTAGCCGTCACAGACCACGGCAATATGTACTGCGCATGGAAGTTTCTCAATGCCGCCAAAAACGCCGGTATCAAACCGATAATCGGTTGCGAGTTTTACATGTGCGAAAATCTGCACTCCACAGGCTCGGAAAACAAAGAGTACTTCCACCTTGTATTGCTTGCCAAAAACAATGTCGGTTACTACAATCTGTGCCGCCTTAACTCCATCGCATGGGTAGAAGGTTTCTACTACAAGCCGCGTATCGACTGGGAGACGCTGGTCAAGTACCACGAAGGCATCGTGTGTCTGTCGGCATGTATTGCGGGACAACTGCCGCGCCTGTTGCTTGCCGACCGTCCCGAAGACGCCAAGGAGCTTGCATTGCAGTTTAAGGAGTTGTTCGGCGAGGACTACTACATAGAAATTCAAAAGCACGGTATCGACGACGAAGACGCCGTAATGCCGCAACTTGTCGCACTTGCCCGAGAGCTCGACATCAAAGTGGTGGTTACCAACGACGTACACTATCTCAACAAAGAGGACTGGGAAATACAGGACGTAATGTTGTGCGTGCAGACCGGCAAGTACATCGACGACCCCGACCGTATGCGTTTTACGGGACAAGAGTTTTATCTCAAAAATTACGACGAAATGGCGGCGCTGTTCCCCGGCGTGCCTGACGCAATGGACACGACGTTGGAAATTGCCGAAAAGTGCAATGTGGACTTCGGCAAGGAAAAGTTGCTGCCTTTGTACACACCGCCCGACGGAATGGACAGCGCGGAGTACCTGCGCTATTTGTTGGAAAAGGGCATGAAGGAAAAGTACCCCAACTGCACATCGGAGATTCGCGAACGCGTTGAGTACGAATACGGCGTAATTTGTAGCATGGGTTTCGTCGACTACTACCTTATCGTGTGGGACTTCATCAACTACGCCAAGACCAACGGTATACCCGTAGGCCCCGGGCGCGGTAGCGGCGCAGGCAGCGTTATCGCTTATCTTATCGGCATAACCGAAGTGGAACCTTTCCGCTTCAACCTGATGTTCGAACGTTTTCTTAACCCCCAACGTAAGTCGATGCCAGACTTCGACGTGGACTTCTGCATGGATCGCCGTGGCGAAGTAATCGACTATGTTCACCGTAAGTACGGTATGGACAATGTATGTCAGATTGTCACATTCGGCACAATGGCAACCAAAAACGCCATCAAGGACGTAGCGCGCGTAATGCGCTTTTCCGTTGCCGAAGCCAATCGCCTTGCCAAGATGGTACCCGACGGATTTAAGTATACGCTTAAACACCTTTTGGGGCTTAAACCGTACAAGAAAGAGGCAGATACATACATTTCCGAAGAGTTGAAGCAGGCTTATGCCGACCCGGCGACTCACAAACTGATCGACATCGCCATGCGACTGGAAGGTTCTCCGCGCCAAACCGGCATGCACGCCGCAGGCGTTGTTATCTGTCGCGAGAAGGTTGCAGACCACGTACCCTTGCAGACCAACGGCGGTAGCCTTGCCAAGGGCGGTATCGTTACCACGCAGTACAACATGACCGAGGTGGAACAACTGGGACTACTCAAAATGGACTTTCTCGGCTTGCGTACCCTTACCGACATCAAAAAGGCTTGTGACTACGTATACGAGGACTACGGCGTCAAGGTGGACTTCCATCATGACAACTACGACGACCAAAACGTGTTCAACCTTATTTCTTCGGGCGACACGATGTGTATTTTCCAATTGGAAAGCGGCGGAATGTGCGACCTTATGCGCAAGATGAAGCCTACCGGTCTGGAAGAAATCATCGCAGGTATCAGTCTGTACCGTCCCGGACCCATGCAGTACATCGGCGACTACATCGATTGCAAGTTCGATAAGAGCAAAATACATTACCTGCACCCGTCCATGGAAAGCATACTTGACGTCACCAACGGCTGTATCGTTTATCAGGAACAGGTTATGCAACTTGTCAAAAAGTTGGCAGGGTTCAGTACCGCGCTTGCAGACAACGTCCGCTACGCCATGAGCAAAAAGAAAACCCAGATGATGAAAGACTTGGGGCAATTGTTCATCTACGGCGGTACGTGGACCAACGGCGAAACGGTGCCCGGATGTATCAAAAACGGTATTCCCGAAGATGTTGCGTTGCAGATATACAAGCAACTGGACGACTTCTCGCAATACGCGTTCAACAAGTCGCACGCAACGTGCTACGCTTACGTTACCTATCAGACGGCTTGGCTCAAAAACTACTACCCTGCGGAATTTATCTGTGCATTGCTCAACAACCGCATTACCGACATCACGCAGATAAAGAAGTACATGGAATACGCTAAGACGATAAATATTCAGATTTTGCCGCCGTGCATCAACCGAAGCTACGCCGAATTCCACGTGGAAAACGGATCGTTGCGTTTCGGCTTGGGCGGTGTAAAAAACGTCGGCGTTGCCGTCGTCAAGCAAATTGTCGACGAGCGTAACGCTCACGGCGAGTTTACCGACATGAGCGACTTCTTCGAGCGTTGCTTCGACTTTATCAACAAGCGCATGGTCGAAAACCTGATAAAGGGCGGTGCGTTCGATTGCTTCAATCGTACTCGCGCCGACATGTTGCAGTGGTACAATGACGAGTTGACGGAAGTTGCCGAAAGCAAGAAGAAGGCTGCAAGCGGGCAAATAAGTATATTTGACATGATGCCCGACCTCAAAAGCGACATTCGCCCCGAACACGAGCAACTGCCCGAGTTCCCCAAGCAGGTGGTGTATACCTTCGAGAAAGAAGTTCTCGGTTTGTACATGACGGGCAGTCCCCTTGATGACTATGACCGTGTTGCGCAAAAGTTCAACTTCGACTTCAACACGTCGGAAATTGCCAAGTACGTGCCAGAGGGCAGCGAGGACGGCGAGCCTGTGTTGCCCGTAGTCAACAAAAAGTTTGTGACGACAGGCGGCGTACTGCACGACGTGCGCGAGGTAATCGGCAAGGATAACAATCGTATGGGCTTTGCCGTGCTGGAAGACAAGTACGACAGCGTGGAGGTGTGCATGTACGGCAGTACCTACGAGAAGTACAAAAATCTGTTTGCCGACGACGCGTTTGTTGTTGTCAAGGGCGGTTTGAGCGAGTCGCGCGACAGTTACAAAATCAACGTAAGGGAAATCATCGACCCCAAGTCCGACGGCAATGACAGCGGCGGACAAGGCGGCAGTCAGCACCAGGTACACAGCGACGTTACGCTGTGGCTGCGCATGGACGAACGCGACGAAACCAAGTTCGAAGCGGCAGTATCCGCGCTGAAACAGTACGAAGGAGAAATCCCAGTCAAGATCAAGCTGGAAGGCAAAGTGTTTGAGCTGGAAACGCGCGTGCGCCAATGCACGGGTCTGCAGTACGAGTTGAACCTGATTCTCGGCGAAAAGAACGTGGTATTTTTTGAAAAACAGCACTGATACTACAAAAAAGTTGCTATTTTTGCAAAATTGGGTCTTGAAATGCTGACAGTGTTGTTGTATAATAGTATGGTAAGTCGTAAATGCACTTGTAAAAGGAGACGTCATGAAATACAACAGCCTTAACAACGGACCGCTTGAATTGACAACCGAAGGGCTGTTTCCGATAGGGGAACGGGTTAGTTATCGCAAAAGTAAATTTCGCCACGGGCGGCTTGGCTCGGTGTACGTGGTGGAGGACAATGCCGCGGCTCGCAGTGATGCCGCACGATGTCTTGCCGACATGCTTACCGACGACGATACCGAAGTGTACGTTGTCACAGACGCGCCCGAACGCTACGCAGATGTGCCTGCCGACCATGTCATCGACATCGCCGACGGCGCAACCAAACTGATGGACTTCTGCTCCGAGATGGAAGAACGGTTTTTTACGTTGATGTCCGATATGCAGTTTACTGTGGACGACTACAATGCCAAACATCCCAACGACGTCAAAAAGGTGATGTACATTGTGGTGGACGCGCTTGACGACTATCTGGACAGGACTGCCGACATTGCCTATCCGCTTGTACGTATCACCCAAAAGGGGCGCTCGGCAGGCGTTAATGTCGTGGCTTGCTCCGCAAGGTTGCCTGCCAACGACTACGAAAGCCTTATTCGCAGCAACTGCATGGTATCGCTATGGGCAGACGGCGGTAAATAGTTTTTGTTACATATTGCGATGGAACGGAAACTTTTTGTAAGAGTCTCCGCACTCCTGACTTTAAAAACGAAATGAGATTTGTAGAAAATCCATTTTTGTAAAACGAAAATGAACCGTCGCAACAATCGCAAGATTGTTTGATTGTGTCATCGAATTCGTCAAACGTATCAATAATTTTGTGTAAAGAAGAGCGCGCCTCGAAATGATTCGGGACGCGCTCTTTTTAAGTCTTTTCTTGTTTACAAGTTGAATCTAAAACACCGTTGTTTGCAGCGTCAGTTGCTTGGCGTCGCCGTACTCGGAATCGATCAACTTGATGTCAAACGTTCCCTTTGCGCTTACGCCTGTGATGTCCAACAGCTGGATGTCGCCTGTAAGCGAAGTCAAATTGTACTGCTCGTCGTGGGCAATCTTAACGTTGGCTTTTCCTAACACGTTGTCAACGGGTTTCAGGTCAAGCGTCAGGTTGTAGTAGGGATTGTCGTAGTTGTATGCAACTAAAATGTCATCAATACCGAACTCCGCTTTATCGTCTTTGTTGATGGCACCCGTGATTGTGTTGTTTATTGTATCGCTGAAGTTGATAAGCTTCATTATGTAGTCAAACATATTGTCTACAAATTGTTGTTCGGTCACCGTTTCTTCGTAGCTGCACTTGCCGTAGAAATCAGTGTCTAAAAGTACGCGTTCTTCTTTGAATCCTGTGTGCCAACCATTTGTACATGTGTAATTTTTGCAAACTTTGCACCATTTATGGTCATTATACGAGTTGCGCTTCAACGTGATTGTACCGTCTTTACCGTTGTAGTACAGGTAACTGTCTCCGCCCTTGTCGGCAAAAGCGATTGTAGTTAATCCACTCAGTTTTCCGCGCGACAACTTTGCGGCAATGTATACGGTATCTTTTGCATTTTCGTTCTTTTCTACGTCGATACGTATATCCAGGTCAATCGTTATGTCTGCGTTGATAATGCCTATTACTGACAGATTGACGGGGATTTCGCCCGTCAGACGGAAGCTTGTGCGCTTTGCCGTGTTTATCAGCGATTGCAACAACGTGTCTATGCTGTCAAGGCTGGTGTGCGGTTGCGTTGTGTCGTACGCCGCGGCGATTTGTTCGTCGGTAGGTACGTCGCTGTCAGCTGCGGCAGTAATTGCCAGGCTTTGTATCGTCAGCGCGGTGGTTTCTTGTTGTGCAAGCGACAGTCGTATTGCACCGTCCTGCGGTTGTGACAACGTTACTTGCAGTGTGCCTTGGCTGCCAAATATCTGCGATGCGTCGATTGTCAGCGACAGGGTTTTGTCATTGTCACGGTCGTATTTCAGTTCTGACAGCAGCGCCGACAGGTCGAGTAGTCTGGCAACGTCAAACTGCATGTTTGTCAGTTCTTTCAGTTGCGGTATGGCGTCAAGCAGTTCGGGCAGTCGCTTGTTGAAACGGTCCACGAGTGCTTGTCTGCCGATAGACACCTTGATGTCGCTTGTCGGGTCGGTAAGGTCGTTTATTGTCAGGTATAGTTTGCCGGCGGTTTGCTCCGTGGGCAGCTCGTACGCGCCTCCAAGCAACAACGATGTTTTGGTTTCTTTGCCGTCCGCCGATTTTGTGGTCAGCACAAACGGGTCGGATTTGACTGCAATTCTGCTCGGCGACAAGTACAGGTGCAACGTCATTGCCTCGGTGGTGTATGTTTGTCCGTCGGCAACAATTGTTACGGGGTCGATTGTAAACGTCCACGATTTGTGCGCCGTTTGCATGCCGTCGGGAGTTTTTGTGTTCGCAAGGCGGCTTATTACGTCGGCGTAATCGTCAATCAAGGAGGCAATATTTATATAGGTATCGTCGGGGGTGATTGCCTCGACGGTTTTGTCTTGCGCCGTCAGTTTTATTTCTATGCCGTTTACTGTAACAGTGGCTTCGTCAAAGGCGTATGTACCGTCATCGTTTCTGGTACCGACAAGAGTTGCTTCCAGTTCGATTTTGCCAAGCGACAACGGAATTGTGACGATTACTTTGCCGTCAACTTCTTGCAAGCTCATGCTTTCAAGTATTGCGGTGGCGTCGATGTCCAACGAGCCGAGGTCGGTTGGCAAGCTGTTGCCTGTGTAACGCTTTGCAATGCTCATTATGTCGCTGACTGTCGAACGCAATTTTACATTGTTTACAGCGGCATAAATATTGTTGTTGGCATACGTCAACTTCAATCCGTCGTCGGTCGATGCGGCAAAAGTGGTGTTGGCAAGGTTTTGCAGGTCAAGTCGCAAAGTGATGTCTGCGGCGATGTCGAAGTCCTTGACTTTTGCCGCCAACTTTGCATTGAGGGGTTCGCCGTTGATGTATGGTTCCGCCATTGCATACAATGCGCATGCGTCAACAAAGCTGTCGTCGGGAGTGATTGCCTCGACGGTTTTGTCTTGCGCCGTTAGTTTTATTTCGATGCCGTTTACTGTAACGGTGGCTTCGGCAAAGGAGTATGTGCCGTCGGTGTTTTTGGTGCCGACAAGCGTTGCTTGTAGTTCGATTTTGCCAAGCGACAACGGAATTGTGACGATTACTTTGCCGTCAACTTCTTGCAAGCTCATGCTTTCAAGTATTGCGGTGGCGTCGATGTCCAACGAGCCGAGGTCGGTTGGCAAGCTGTTGCCTGTGTAACGCTTTGCAATGCTCATTATGTCGCTGACTGTCGAACGCAATTTTACATTGTTTACAGCGGCATAAATATTGTTGTTGGCATACGTCAACCGTAGTCCGCCGTCGGTCGATGCGGCAAAAGTGGTGTTGGCAAGCTTTTGCAGGTCAAGCCGCAATGTGATGTCTGCGGCGATGTCGAAGTCCTTGACTTTTGTAGTCAACTTTGCGTTCAGGGGTGTTGTGCCGTCAAGGTAAGTTTCAAACATGCCCATCAGCACGTCAAGCGGTTGCGGTTCGGCAGGTGCAGACGGAACAGGAACAAAAGGTTTGTTGTTGTCGTCGTTGTTGTCCTCGGGCGGTTTTGTGCTAAAATCGACATACTTGTTGTAGTAGTCGTGGCAAGGCATTTGCTCGTAGCTGTCAATCTTGCCGATGTCGCTGAACGTTTCCACCATATCTTCCTTACAAGGCGTGTTGCCGGCGATGGGTACGATGTAGGCGCAGTCGGTAGTAAGCGTGCGTACAACCCAGTCCTTGTCCATTGTAACGGTGATTACCGCCTTTTCAAAGGTGCCGAAGTTTTTGGATCCGCTGTTTGTGCGCATTTCGTACAGCATGTTTACGGTTGCCTTTTGGTTGTCCAATACGTAGGTAAAACTGTACAAACCCGTTGCTTCGTCGTAGCCGTTGTATGTTGCTGATACTATCGTTTCGTCGTATAGTATGTATC
>CAKQXG010000063.1 GCA_934281515.1 uncultured Clostridia bacterium
TGTCGGCGACGGTCGGAAATACGTAAATTTACTTATTAAGTATTTCAAAAAAATTTTTATTTTGTGGTGCAAATACCTTGCTTTTTGTAATACAGTTTGATATAATGTGTCGGCAGTTGTAGATTGCAACGGTTTTTGTAGGCTGTCGGCGCATTTTTTTGCGCATGTTTACATAATTGTTGCGTGGAGGGAAATTTTTGTCGCGACACTGCGTATAGTGCATTGTCACGACGTTGCGTAAAGGCAAAAGGAGATTTCTGTAATGCTACAATGGATACAAGACAACGTTTTTGACTGGACAAGTTGGGCGGAATGGCTTGGACTTGCCGCCGCCGCATTGGTGTTGGTCAGCTTTCTTATGAAAGATGAACGCACGATACGTATTGTCAACATAGTTGGCGCGGTAGTGTTTGTCGTATACGGCTTGACGATACATTCGGCGTCGGTGTGGGTGATGAATTTTGCATTGGTAGTGGTGCAATGCGTGTGGCTGTACCGCAACAAACGGAAGGCGCAAACGCCGCCCGACAGCAATGCTGACGGCGAACAACACCCCGACAACGATGCGCAAAACGGCAACTGACAGTACGTAAGCCATATTTTGCACATTTTCGTCATAAATGTTTGAATAAAGTACTGCAAAATAGTTTACATTTAGCACAAATAATGCTAAATTATACGGGCGTATCGTAAAGGACAAAACAAACGCTGTGCCAAACGCGGCGTATTTGCCCGCCGAAATATAAAGCGCAAACAAACAAGGACGTATCGGTGATAGTGTGTAACGTACGCCGTCAGCCGAAAAATAAAGGTGATACTATGGGAAAAGTAAAGTACAAAAAGTGCCCGCGTTGCGAGTTGAACTACATCCCCGAAAACGAGGATATGTGCGACGTTTGCAAATCGGAGCTTGGACTGGAAAGCAAAATAATACTGTTGGACGACATCATTGACGAGGACGAACCGTTGAAGCTGTGCCCCGTATGCAAGACGGCGTACATCGGTATGGATGAGGAAATGTGCGAAAACTGCCTCGCGCGTGCCGCACAGCAACCCGACGACAATCTGGACGACGACAACGACGATTGGCGCAGCTATCTTGACGACGACGAAACCGACGTACCTACCGACGACGAGGACGTGATACCCATCAGCGAGTTGGAAGCCGACGAAGAAGAGGAAGAAGAGGAATTTGACGAGGATAACCCCGACACGGAACTTGCCGACTATCCCGACGACTACCCCGATGACTTTGACGACTACGACGACGAAGACGATGATGAAGATGACGACGAAGACGAAGATGACGAGGACGACGAGTAGTTGCGTTTGTTTGTCGCGCCGAAAATGGGCGATTGTGTTGTCTGACAACTAAAACTGAAAACAGGCTTTGTGTATCTTGCGTGCACAGAGCCTTTTTTGTTCAATCTTTTTTCAGTCTGGACATCGGCAAAGTTGTTTGATTGACTAATTTCAGGTAAAATGATACTATCTATCGGTAAATAATTGTGTAGACGGCGGCGTTGTCGTACATGCGACGCGACATCTTTGTCTGCGGAGGTAAGATGTTTAAACTACTCAAAAACATGCGCAAACGAGAAGTGTTGCTTGCTTTGTTGTGCGTTGTGTTGGTTGTATGGCAGGTGTATTTCGACCTGACCTTGCCCGACTACATGACCGAGCTTACAACGCTTATGAAAACGCCCGATACCCAAACGTCGGCGATATGGAACGTGGGACTGAAAATGTTGCTGTGCGTCTTGGCAAGTGCGGCACTAAGCATTTGCTGCGGTTTCCTTGCCGCGCGTACGGCGTCGGGGTTCAGCTACACCGTGCGCAAAAAACTGTTCAGCCACGTAATGGACGCCGACACTGCGGAAATGAACGGATTTTCCGTGCCGGGACTGATTACTCGCACGACCAACGACGTCACGCAGATACAGATGTTGGTGTCGATGGGGTTGCAGATGATTGTCAAGTCACCTATCATGGCGGTGTGGGCAGTGATAAAGATTCTCGGCAAAAGTTGGGAACTGTCCGTCGTTACGGCAGGATTTGTCGTTGCGATTCTGGTATTGGTGTTGTCGATAATGTCGGTATGTTTGCCGCGTTTTCGCAAGGTACAACAGATGACCGACAAAATAAACCGCGTCACGCGTGAAAATCTGACAGGTATCAATGTAGTGCATGCCTTCAACGCCGAGGATTACCAAAACGCCAAGTTTGACGATCCCAGCTCAGAGATGTACGGACTGCAACTGAAAAACCAAAAAACGTTTGCATTTTTGCAACCGTCGTTGTCCCTTGGTATGAACGCCCTTGCCCTGACTGTATTTTGGCTAGGTGCCGCCCTGATAAACGGCGTTGCCGATCCTGCAGGCAAGTTGGAAATGTTTGCCAACGTGATGGTGTTCAGTACCTACGCCACATATGTAGTAATGTCATTTATGATGCTGGCAATGGTATTTATGATGTTGCCGCAAGCGCAGGTATCTGCCGAGCGTATAAACGCCGTGCTGGACAGTCACCCGTCGGTTACTTCGGGACAGGTTACGCAGGGAACGGAAACGGGCACGGTGGAGTTCAGAAACGTATCATTCCGCTATCCGGGGTCGGCAGAGGACGAGTTGTCAAATGTCAGCTTTAAGCTGGGCAAAGGCGAAACGTTGGCGATTATCGGAGCGACGGGCAGCGGCAAAACTACTCTTGTCGGACTTATTCCGCGTTTCTACGATCCGACGTCAGGCACGGTGCTTGTCGACGACGTAGACGTTGCCGACTACGCATTTGACGCACTGTACGACAAACTCGGTTACGTCACGCAAAAGGCTGTACTGTTTGCAGGTAGCGTTGCCGACAACGTGTTCTTTGGCGAAAGTGCGGCTGATGAAACTCCCGACAATCTCAAACGCGCCTTGGATATGTCGCAGGCGGCGGAGTTTGTCGACAAACTCGAAGGTGGCGCAGACTACCGTATAGCACAGTCGGGACGCAATGTGTCGGGCGGACAAAAACAACGTCTGTCCATTGCACGCGCACTTGCACGCAAGCCGGAAATACTGATTTTCGACGACTCTTTCTCTGCGCTCGACTACAAAACCGACGCAAAGTTGCGTGCCGAATTGTCGCAAACAATGCTCGACGTTACTAAAATTATCGTTGCGCAACGGGTCAGTACCATACGTCACGCAGACAAGATAATCGTACTCGACAAAGGCGAAGTAGTGGGCATGGGTACGCACGAGCAACTGCTTGCCGACTGCAGCGTGTACAAGGAAATTGCTCTGTCGCAACTGTCCGCCGAAGAATTGCAAGGAGGTGAGGGCAAGTGAAAAAATCAGTAGGTTCGGCTTTGCAAAAGAGTTCTCGCTATATGCGCGATTGCATTGCCGCGGTCATCGTCGCTCTGTTGCTTGCTGCTTGTGGTGCTGTGCTTACAATTGCAGGTCCGGACAAACTCGGCGAAATTACCAACCTTATTTCCGACGGACTTGTGACGGGTATCGACCTTGCCGCCGTGGCAAGAGTGGGTATAACTCTCGGCGCAATGTATCTGGCAAGTTTTGCCAGTACCGCCGCGGAACAGTTTATTATGGCAAAGGTCACGCTGAAAATGTCCTATCGCATGCGCGGCGACCTTTCACAAAAAATAAACAAACTGCCAAACAGTTACTTCAACTTTCACGCGCAAGGCGATATACTCAGTACCGTTACAAACGACGTCAGCACATTGCAACAGGGCTTTACCAACAGTTTGCCCACAATCATTGCCGCCGTCACACAGTTTGTCGGATGTCTAATCATGATGTTTGTCACACAGTGGTTGCTTGCGCTTATTTCGTTAGGCGTAACCATTGTCGGCGCGGTGGTGACGGTACTTATTATGTCGC
This sequence comes from uncultured Clostridia bacterium, assembly GCA_934281515.1. Classification (GTDB taxonomy): domain Bacteria; phylum Bacillota; class Clostridia; order Christensenellales; family CAG-314; genus Fimimonas. The sequence continues at coordinate 3,891 of CAKQXG010000063.1, forward strand.
GCAGTCAGCGATACTTTGTGGCGCGCCAACAAAGCCTTGGCGAGCTTAACGGCTACATCGAAGAAATGTACTCCGGTCAGAACGTTGTACGCATTTCTCGCGCCGTGGGCGAGGTCAACAAAACTTTCGACGGACTTAACGACAAAGTATACGACGCTAACTGGAAGTCGCAATTTTTGTCCGGTATGATGCAACCGCTGATGAACGTCATCGGCAACATTGCCTATGTTGCGGTGTGCGTTGTCGGCTCGGTACTGGTACTGAACGGCACGATAAAAATCGGTGTAATCGTTGCGTTTATCATGTATGTACGCTTGTTTACTTCTCCGCTTACGCAGATTGCGCAAGGAATGACAAACCTGCAAACCTCTGCCGCCGCAGCACACAGGGTGTTCGACGTGCTGGAATCCGACGAACTGCCCGACGAAAGCGACAAAACAGAAGTACTTGAAAGCGTGGACGGCAACATCAACTTTAATCATGTGCGTTTTGCCTACCCCGATGCGCCCGACAAGACGATTATCAAGGACTTCTCGGCTGATGTCAAGTCGGGACAAAAGGTTGCAATCGTCGGTCCGACGGGCGCAGGCAAGACTACAATGGTCAATCTGCTTATGCGCTTTTACGACATTACGGGCGGCAACATAACCATTGACGGCAAATCGGTATACGACCTGACGCGCAACAACGTGCATAATCTGTTCGGTATGGTGTTGCAGGACACGTGGCTGTTTGAAGGCACCGTCCGCGAAAACCTGGTGTACAACATGCAGGACGTAACCGACGAACAGTTGGAACAGGTGGTTGCGGCTTGTGGATTGGACAAGTTTGTGCACAGTTTGCCGCACGGATTCGACACCGTGTTGTCGGAAAGTACCGCCGTCTCGGCAGGGCAAAAACAGCTGTTGACCATTGCGAGAGCGATGTTGCAGGATGCGCCCATGCTGATACTCGACGAAGCGACAAGCTCCGTCGACACTCGTACCGAACTGTTGATACAACGTGCAATGGACAAGCTTACTGCCGACCGCACAAGTTTTGTGATTGCACACAGACTGTCCACTATCAAAAATGCCGACCTGATACTTGTCATGCGCGAAGGCGACGTGGTGGAAAGCGGCACTCACAATCAGTTGATGGCAAAGGGCGGTTTCTACGCAGACTTATACAACAGTCAGTTTGCGGAGTAGGTTCGATTGAGCCAAACTTATGCCGAGATTAGCAAGCTTATCGATTTGCGTGTTGCACAATGGACATCAGATGCCAACAGAATATTTGGGAACGAACGCCGAAGATAAGATGTATTTCTTGTGGGACTTGTTGGACATCACCAAACGAAAAACGCCCTGATGGCTCCCTCCGCTCGGAGCAATAAAGTCGGCTGAAACGAAATTTCCCAGCCGTGCCGCTCGCTCCGAGGTTTTCTTATGGTGATGTCCAACACCCACTGCAAAGCGATTGCCATGTAATGTTTATGGCTTTATTCAAGCGGACTAAACTTCGGCTAGTCGTTGTTCTTGTTTGTCACACTGTTCGTTGGAAACATTCCGTCGTCCTTGCGAAAATCTGTCGAATTTCACCCTGCGCATCTTTATAGAACGCCCACCTACGCACAAAAGCGGTGCGTACCACTGCCCCGACCACCCACCCCTTTTTGTCAAAGGCGTGTTAATTACATAAAGGACAAGAGAGTACATTTGGTGGTTTGATAAAGCAGAAGTATTATTAAAAGGCGTGTTTGTAGTGTTCAACTTACTCGGGTAAAATTCAAAAGAGAAAAAATAAAAAAATTATTCGCTCGTCAATCGTGTGAAATCGGTTGACGAGTGACAAACTGTTTGGTACAATACTTGCGATGACTTTAAGCGGGTACAGAGATGCTCGCAAGACATGATTGTACATGGTAGTATATTCCGACCTTCGCACGCCTCAAAGGTGTAGTGCGCTACATGTCGGTTACTCTACATTTGTCTTGCCGAGCGGCAAGGCAATTTTTTTATGCTTTGTACGCTGCAACGGTCATTCATGGAGGGAGTTCGGAAAATTTTTGCAATCAAGGAGATTGGATTGTATGAAACAAAAAACCGTACTCATGGACGAAGTGGCTGTGGATCGCGCATTGTCGCGCATAGCTCACGAAATCATCGAACGCAACAAAGGCGTAAGTAACCTTGCGCTTGTCGGCGTTATCACGCGCGGTGCACCAATGGCACAGATGTTGGCGGACAAGATCGAACGCTTCGAGGGCGTAAAGGTTCCTTGCGGAAGCGTTGACATCAGCCTGTACCGAGATGACATAGAAGAGATATCCGAAATGCCCGTTGTCAACGGCACGAACATTGACTTCGACGTCAAGGGCAAGCGAGTGGTGTTGTGCGACGACGTGTTGTACACAGGGCGCACGGCCCGCGCGGCAATGGAAGCGGTGTTGAAGCTGGGAAGGCCCAAGTGTATACAACTTGCCGTACTTGTCGACCGCGGACACAGAGAGTTGCCTCTGCGTGCCGACTACGTAGGCAAAAACGTGCCTACAACGCTGTCGGAAATGATTGCCGTGCGTTTTGTACCTACCGACGGCGAACAAAACGTGGTGTTGTTTGACTTGCAGTCGTAAATTTTTACCGGCATGTAAGTTGTTGCGTGTTTGACAGTGGTCGTAAATTCGATTTGACGGTCAGTCGTTGTTTTTGTATGTTTGCATTCCGAGATGCGGCGGACGAACGGCGACTCCGTGAAATAATTAATTTTATACAGGAGATATAAAAATTATGGAACTGACCTACAAAGTAACAGATCGACCGTCTTTCGGCAGAACGTTGCTGTACGCTCTGCAACAGATGTTGGCAATTCTTGCCGCTACAATTGCGGTGCCTACAATCATCAACAGCGGCTTGTCTGCGGAGATGCTTGCGGCAGGCAACGGCATGAGTCAGTCGGCGGCATTGTTCGGCGCAGGCATAGGCACGCTTGTGTACCTGTTGTTTACCAAGTTCAAGAGTCCCGTTTTCCTGGGCAGCAGCTTTGCTTTTCTCGGTAGCATGGCGGCGGCTTTCGGCGGCGGCGTAACGGCTTCGCTAGGGTATCTCGGGTTGCTTATCGGCGCATTGTTTGCAGGACTGGTGTATGTTGTCATTGCGCTTATCGTCAAGTTTGCAGGCGTAGGTTGGATCAACAAGGTTATGCCTGCCGTTGTCATCGGACCTACGGTTGCAATTATCGGTTTGTCGCTTGCAGGCAACGCCGTAGGCGACCTTATGAAGGGCAGCGTGTACACAACCGGCACCGAATGGGTGCTTAAACTTGTCGAAGGCGGTGCGCCGATAGTGGAGGAAAAGGCAGTTTCCGTAATGGTTACTTCCCCATACATTGCCCTTATCTGCGGTTTGGTTACGCTGTTTGCAACGGTAATCGCTTCGGTGTACGGCAACAAATCAGTTAAACTTATTCCCTTTATCATCGGTATCGTGTCTGGTTACGCAGTGGCGGCAATTTTTACGGGCATCGGCTTCCTTGCCGATATCGACGCACTTAAAGTAATCGATTTCAGCAAGTTTGCCAATATGGAATGGGTTCCGTCCTTCGCCTTCCTCAAAGCGTTTGACGGCAACTACGGCGAAACAAATATTGGTCAATACATCGGTACAATTGCCGTGGCGTACATGCCCGTGGCATTTGTCGTGTTTGCCGAACACATTGCCGACCACAAAAACCTGTCTAGTATCATCGGTAGCGATTTGTTGGAAAACCCGGGTCTTACACGTACGTTGCTCGGCGATGGCGTAGGCAGTATCGCAGGCGCATTCTTCGGCGGTTGCCCCAACACAACCTACGGCGAAAGCGTCGCATGCGTCGCAATTACAGGCAATGCGTCGGTTGTTACGATTTTCGCAACGTCAATACTGTGCTTGTTGGCAAGCTTTATCGGACCGTTTGTAACATTTCTTGCTACCATTCCCGGTTGCGTTATGGGCGGCGTTTGCATGGCTTTGTACGGATTTATCGCAGTGTCCGGTCTTAAAATGATACAACCGATAGATTTGGGCGACAATCGCAACTTATTTGTCGTATCGGTAATTCTCATCAGCGGCGTAGGCGGACTGACATTGAATGTCGGCAAAATCACCATCACGACCATTGCTTGTTCGCTGATACTCGGCATCCTTGTCAACTTGCTGTGCAACATCAAACGCAACAAAAAGACGGAAACGTCACTTGAAGAATCTACGACCGCCAAAGCGGAGTAACAAGTTGTAGTGTAACTAACAATAAATAATAAGTAGCGGGACAGTTGCTTTGTGCAGCTGTCCTATTGTATTAGTTGTTGTGGTATGCGCCATATCGCTTGTTCAAATTTTTAATGATATATTGTTTACTCAAAACTTTAATCAAAGTTTTTGAAAGGATAGTGGTACGGGTAATGGAAAAACTTTTTCCAAAAAGTTTGCCTTTCCCCGTTAATCGTATTACGGCATACCCACGACAAAACAGTAGATTTTTTGGAAGAAATGATGTAAAATCAATTTGTACAGTGTGCAAATTTGCAATACGTTGCAATAAAACGCGCTCCTATGCAATTAGTATGTTGAAAAGAGGAACGAAAGACAAATGAAATCCGATGCTAAATCAACCCATCCTTCTCAACGGGAGATAGACAAGTGTCTGCTGTCCGTTGGTGAGGGCGACAATGACGCTTTGTCGAGATTGTACGACCTGACGGCAAGTTCGGTGTACGCCTACTCGTTGTCCCTGTTGCGCAACAGGTTCGATGCCGAGGATGTGATGCACGACGTGTTTGTTAAGGTGTACGAGACGGCGCGCGACTACAAGTCACACGGCAAACCGCTTGCCTGGATGTTGACCATAGCCAAAAACATGTGCTATGCTCGCTTTAACCAAGTCAAGCGCATTGCGGAGATTTCCGACGAGGATATCGAACGACAGTTTGCCGACGACGCGGGCATCGATTCCGATGACAAGATGGTGTTGCGTGCCGCGCTAGGCTCGCTGTCATCGGTAGAGCGACAGATTGTCGTATTGCACGCAGTCAGCGGTATGAAACACCGCGAGATTGCCGACATGTTGGGTATTCCTCTTTCCACGACGCTCAGTAAGTACAACAGAGCGCTTGGTAAACTAAAAGTCATCATCAAGGAGTGAGTGTATGAACAACGACAAACAAGTAAACCGTCGTGTGCGAAAGGCATTCGACAATGCAACCCCTAACAACTACGAAAATATCAGACAAGATTGTCCTCAACGCCAAACGGCAACAAGGACAAGACCCAACTACTGGAAGTGGGCGTCGCTTGCAATGGCATTTGTGCTGTTGGCGGTGGGCGTGTTTTCGGTGGTAGGCTTGTTTGGAGGCAACAATGTGGCAATGGCCGAAACCGTTGTCAGTCTTGACGTCAACCCCAGCTTGCAAATCAAGGTGGACGCAAACGGCAAGGTGATAGAGGTGGTTGCCAACAACGACGACGCCAGGAAGATTCTCGGAGAAATGGATTTCAGCGGCAGTACGCTGGAAGTGACCGTGTACGCCCTTGTCGGCTCGATGTACGCCAACGGATACCTGTCGGAAACATCCAACTCGGTGCTTGTCGATGTCAACACCAAGCTTAACAAAGCCGAAATCGTAGCAAAGGTTACGGCACAAATTGAAGGCGCACTTAACAAAAACAATGTGGCTCCCAACGTGATCGTGTCCAAATCGGGCGACGAATTGTCCGCAGGCGAACAACAACAAGCGGAAGAAGTGCAACAAAGCTACGATATCTCTGCGGCAAAAGCCAGGTTGATTGCGCAAATAATGCAAAAGGACGTCAACGGCAAGCATACTGTAAAAAGTCTTGTCGCACTTAAAGTAAACGATTTGTCGTTGATACTGGAAGGACTGGTTGGCACCTCTATCGGTAGCGGCACTGCAAGCGAAGGTGCGTACATCGGCAAAGAAGCCGCGCTTAAAGCGGCATTGGAAGCATTCCGTATCGACCTGACGGCAAACGTCAAAGATTTGAAAATCAAGCTTGACTTTGAAGACGGTCGCATGGTGTACGAAGTCGAGTTTGTACTTGACGGTAAAAAGTACGAGTGTGAAGTAGTGGCAAGTCGTACCGTTACAGATACCGACAGGGTATACGAGCTTGAAATAGAGTTTGGCAATAAACCGCAAAAAAAGACGCTTACCGAGGCTGAAAAACAAGAGTTGATGAAAGATATTACAAAAAAAGCTCTTGTAGAAGCCCAAGTTGTGGTATCGGTTGGCAATGTATTATCGGTCAATGTGGAACGCACTGCTGACGACAAATACACGATCGATGCAAAATTCGTTTGTGACAAAGTTGACTACGAACTTAAATTCGAGTCGGAATTTGACGACGATGACTGTGTCGTTGAAGTTAGGTTTACCTACAACAATACAGAATTCGAGTTTGAATTTGACTACAACGGCGAGCTTGTCAAGACTAAAACGAAACACGTTGTCGGTAACGAAAAAGTAAGCGTGGACGAAGGCAAACTGTACGAGCTGTTGAAAGAACGTTGGAACATCCGTTTCGGTATTTTTAACTTGGGTGTTGACGACTTGAAATGGTCGTTTGAATACGACGACGGTGTAATCGAATGCGAAACTCATATCGTCACATTGACGGGCAGATATACGGTAACTATCGAGATAGACAGCACAACGGGAGGCTTTGTCGATATCGACATAGAGCGCGACTAGCACAATCGGCGCATAAAGGCGTAACAAATGTCAGGGGCGCAAGCAATCGGTTGGCGATTGCGTCGTTTGTCGCAACATGCGACTGCACCCCTTTCCCCTAGACAGAGCAACGGTGTTTACCACTGTTTTCTCTTCCTCTTTTCCCCGTTCGGCATGCCGAACAAACAATTGACCGCTACATAAGTGGCGGTCTTTTGTTTGTAATTTTGACCATTCGCTGCAAGTACCCGGAAGTCGTCCGATGTAGCTCCAATCTGCTCAACGGCAAAAATGTAATGTCTAGGTTAAAAAAAACGAAAATTTTTGTGATAAAAAAACGGCAAATGTATTGATTTTTGTTTTTTGTGGTGTATAATGG
>CAKQXG010000064.1 GCA_934281515.1 uncultured Clostridia bacterium
ACATTATTTAGGATAACATAGACACAGGATATTCTTCAAAAACGGGTCGGTTCGCCGTCCGCGGAGATATTTATGCATATACTTCCTCAACCCAAAAAAATAGAAAGATTAAAGGGCAGTTTTGCCATCGACGGCAACTGCACGATATATACCGACGACTGTTTCGTCGACGAAGCTCAACGCTTTGCCGCGCTGGTGGAGGGTTGTTGCGGTTTCCGTCCGCAACTTGTGCCCGACATTCAGTTTGCCCACGTCATTTTCAAGCGAGAGGACACTCACGCCGCCGAACAGTATTCCGTCCAGATTTCCGACGGTGTCGCAACCGTCACTTGCGCCACGGCAACTGCGTGTTTCTACGCGGTGGAGACCTTGCGCCAATTGCTTAGTCTGGACATTCCCCAGTCTGCCCCCGAGTGCGAAAACTGCTACATCGAGGATCAACCCAAGTTTGCCTATCGCGGGCTTATGCTTGACGTCTGCCGTCACTTTTTCGGTGCGGATACGGTCAAGACTATCATCGACCTTATGGCGCGGCTCAAACTCAACAAACTGCACCTGCACTTGTCCGACGATCAGGGCTTCCGCATGGAGATCAAACGCTATCCGTTGCTTACCGAAGTCGGCGCAAACCGTAGCGGCTCGGAAGTCGTCAAGGGTGGCAAACGCTATGTCGACGATACTCCGCATGGCGGTTTCTACACTCAGGACGAGCTTCGCGACATCGTGGCGTACGCCGCCGCACACAAAATCGACGTAATACCGGAGATTGACCTGCCCGGTCACGCCATGGCAATGATTGCCGCCTATCCCGAGTTGTCCTGCTCGGGCAAACCTGCCGAAGTCCGCACAAAGTGGGGTATCAGCAAGGACATTCTGTGCGCAGGCAACGACCATGTGTACGACTTTGTCAAGGGCGTGTTGGACGAGGTTTGCGATGTGTTCCCTTCGCAGTACATACACCTCGGCGGCGACGAGGCTCCCAAGGAGCGTTGGTGCAACTGCAAGTTGTGCAAGGCGCGTATGTCCGAGCTTAAACTAGGCAGTTTCGAGCAACTCCAGACCTACATGGTCAACGAGTTCCGCGCATATCTTGAGCAAAAGGGGCGCAAAGTCATTTGTTGGAACGACGGATTGGACGATTCCGCCAACGCCGACATCGTCAGTCAGGTGTGGGCGCCCGGTACTACGGCACAAGGCGTACGTCGTGCCAACCGCGGACGTAAGACGATCATGTCGCCTTTCTTCCGCATGTATTTCGACTACCCCTATGCCATGACTCCCCTGCACAAAACGTTGGCTTTCAATCCGCTTGCAGGTGTCAAGAGTTCCGCTAAGGACAACATTCTCGGCGTTGAAGGCACCGTGTGGACGGAGTACATTGCCGACGCCGACAAGTTGTTTTTCAACCTGTTGCCACGGCTCGACGCGCTTGCCGAGTGCGCCTGGGGCTACCATTCACGTAAATTTTCCAAGTATCTTCGAGAAAAGTTTGCCGTCTACGGCAGCATGGGCGTGATGTTCAACAGCGGTGCGATCAGCAAGCAGTTTATCCTGTCACGTCTGGACACCCTGCGCAAGTTCCGCAAGGTGGACGCCGACATCGAGTTGACCCGATACAAAGGCATGCTCGGTACCAAACTCAACTAACCTACAACCGCACGTTCGACAACAGGCGTGCGTTGGGTGCCGATACACATCGTCGCCCGTATTACAAGGAGAAGAATTATGAAAACGATAGCAGTACTTACAAGCGGCGGCGACAGCCAAGGCATGAACGCGGCAATATACGCAACAGTCAGATATGGTTTGCAAAACGGCATGACCGTCTACGGTGTAAAAGGCGGCTACAAGGGACTTATTGCAGGCAAGCTTCGCAAGATGTGCGCCAAGGACGTTGACGGCATTGTACATCGCGCCGGCACGATACTCGGCACGTCTCGTTGCCCCGAGATGAAAACCGACGAAGGACGTCAGGCTGCAGCCGACACAATTGCCAAGTTCGGCATCGAAGGCTTGGTTGTCATTGGCGGCGACGGCAGTTTTCAGGGCGCAAAGGTGCTTACCACGCTGTACGGAGTCAAGACAATCGGTATCCCCGGCACAATCGACAACGACCTTGCCTACACAAGCTTTACGCTTGGTTTCGATACGGCTGTAACGGTTGTTGTGGACACAATCAAGATGTTGCGCGACACCATGAGTTGTAACGAGCGTAGTTGCGTGGTGGAAGTGATGGGGCGCAGTTGCGGAGACATCGCGCTGTACGGCGGCTTGACCGCAGGCGCGGAAGTAATCATGGTGCCGGAAGCTCCCATGGGCATTGACGACGTTGTTGCCGTATTGCAACGCAACAAGGCGGCAGGCAAACTGGACAACATCATTGTTGTTGCCGAAGGCGTAGGACATGCCGATCAGGTACGCAAGGACATCGAGGCGCGTATGCCCGACATCAATCTGCGCAGCATGGTTGTAGGTCACATTCAACGCGGCGGCGACACGACCTTCCAGGATCGCTTGCTCGGTATACGTATGGGCGCACATGCAATCAAGTGCTTGCTTGCAGACAAAACTAACCGCGTAATCGGTATCCGCAACAACGAAATCTTCGACGAAGATATAGTCGAAGCTCTTGCCAAGGTAAAGCAATTCGACACAACGACCTACGCTTTGGCAAACGAATTGACAGAGTATTAAGATTTTAGGGAATGTTTTGTATATTTTTGCGGGGGGGGGGGGAAGGGAAACTTTTTTCAAAAAGTTTTCCTTCCCCCGCACCCCTAACCTTTCAAAAATTTGTATGAGATTTGTGGGGAGAAGACTTTATGAGATTTGTGGGGAGAAACCTTTTCGGTGAAAAGCGTTTCTCCCCACACCCCTTTTTCAAAAGCTTTTTGTAGTGGTGTGCTATGCAGTGGAGTGGGAGGGGTATTGTAAATTTACATCATTTGCACAAGTTAAGGCTATTTATTAAGGTATATTGTTTTGTCGAGCGTTTCCCTAAATTTTCAACCACGAACAAACTCACGTTCTTGTTCGCTTATGTCGGGACGATTTTTAACAAATCTTGACAACTTTTGTCAAAGTTGTAACGCGATTGACAAAATATTTGCTAAATGTACCCAAAGTGTCACTTTTTCGTTGACATCGGTGTGCATTTGGTGTACAATCTATATCAGTAGAGTATTGGCTGCGTGCGGCTGCTTGTAGCGGTTTGCGCAACAATGTGCTACAGGTAACAAACCTAGGCAAATATCTCAAACAAGGAGAATAACAATGAAAAACAGAAAGGCAAAGAAAGGCTTTACGATCATCGAACTTGTCATCGTAATCGCCGTCATCGGTATCTTGGCAGCAGTCCTCATCCCCACATTCAGTGGCGTTATTGACAAAGCTAACGCTTCCGCAGCTGCTCAAAATGCAAAAGTTATCTACGAAGAAGCTTCTGTAGCCGCAGCTATGGGTGGTGTAAGCCTTGACGGTGTGAAAATTGCCGATGAAAACGATAAGTATGTGTATACCGTTGATGGTGGTTCTCTTACAGGTCCCGTTGAAGGCGCACCTGCAGGTATGACCGCTACTTCTGTTAAGAGCAAGATGAAGATTTACATGAGTGGTGTTTCTGTTAAAATTGAAAACAACGTGATTACCTTTACTTACTCTTCTTCTGCTAATACCGATGTAATAACGGTTCGTAATATGGATGGTGAGAGTTGCCTTGCGGATGGTAATAAAACTATTGCAAGTGGAAAAACCAGTGAAAATGGCTGGTACAGTTTTACCATTAAAAATCAGAGCGGCAGCCTTATTTACTCTGGTGTTTTCTATCTTGCTTAATTCTGTTTTTTGTCATTAAATTCGTCATACGTATAGAAAATTTCGTTACCGAGACGTACAAAAACAACATCGACACACTCGACATCAGTCGGGTGTGTTTTTGTATGCCGCCCCAACCGCGTGATGTCGTAGTAGAGAGACGGTAGTAAGCGATGTTTGACTATTTCCGTTTTTGTAAAAGGTGGTTTCTCACAAAAAACTCATATTTTTTATAATATATATCCACAAATTATTTTATATCTATTGATTTTTACGCGCTAGTATGCTAAAATAGATGTAATACTTAAATAATTACATTGGAGGATTGTTTTTTTGCGTACCGCTCGTCGTGGTTTCACTTTGTTGGAGCTTACAATTGTCATTGCCGTCACTGCTGTCATGACCGCAGGTATTGTCACCCTTTGCGCCGCCGTAAAGGGACTTTCCGAGCGTACACAGGCAACTCAGATGTCACTTACGGACGTGTCGACCGTTCGCCGCGAGGCGAGTCGTTGGCTGTCCTTTTTTGATACGCCGGAGTGGGAAATAACCGTCGGTAACAACGATGCCTCCGACAACACGCCCGACGGCACGGAGCCTTCCGACACTGTTTCAACTCGTCTTGTGGCTACCAAGGCGGGCGATTCGAAAACGTTCTACAAACTTCGCATGACATATGCCGACGGCAAGTGTACCTTTGTTGCCGAGTATCCCGATTCGGATGACGGCACCTCGCAAAACTTTACCGCCGAAATGTCAGGCACTACGTTGTTGCACTTTGACGAAGTTGATACAGGCGGCATAGAAGTGCCGATGAACAATGCGGATGACAAAGAAAGCGTAATCGTAGAAATGCCCGACGGCGCAATGCTTGTTAAATGCACGGTGGGGTACTTCGAGAGCGACGCAAAAGGCAATCTTTTGCGGAGATCCGCCGAGTTTTTGCTTGTTGCAAGGGGGCGCGCACAATGAAGAAACTGAAACGTGGCGTAACTTTGTTGGAAACGGTAATGGCTATGTTGCTGTTGACGATCATCACGGGCACGGCGTTTGTCGTGTGCAGTCGCGCGGCAAACAGCGTCAGTCAAAGCGCGTTGGAATTTCGTGCGGTTAATGCCTGCGAGGACGTTGCCGAGTGCTTCAAGCTTGCCGACAGTTACAGTGCCTTCAAGGCGTTGTTGATTGCAGGCGGTTACGAGTTTACATACGCAACCGACAGCAGTAGCCGCGAACAAACGCAAACCAACCCCAACAAATTGTTTTTCAACAAGTCGGCTGTCAACGGTTACTTTATGTATGCCGAGTTGAGTGGAGCGGACGGTGACACAAGTGTTGACTTGAGTGGCTCGGACGGCTTGGACAATTGGGCAACGGCGACCGTTACCATATACGCAACCAAGATAGGCAGTGCCAAACGGGTGTACACTACAACCTACACCAAAGGGGGCGGACATGCGTAAACAACAATCGCGTTTTTGCCGCAACGGACGGCGCGGCATGGCAATGGCTTCGGTGCTGTTTGCCATGGCGATATTTATGTTGCTTGGCACGCTTATCACGACCAACGCACTGCGCACACGCAACACTGTTACCATTGCCGAAAGCAACTTCAAGGTGCGCAATCGTCTGGAACAAATCGGCGAGTTTTTTGTGGCGGAAGTAAAGGCGGCGGCAACAGATGAGAGTTACAACGAATTGACTGACGACGAAACTGTCGAAAAAATGGCTGAGTCGTTGACAAGCAACTTTACCGCATACGCCTACCAATACGATGTGCAAAAAACGGACGCGGAAAGCGGTGAGACGACCTACCGCCTGACGATATACACAACGACAGGCGACGGCGACACTGCCCAACGCACCGACCACATGTATGTTGCGGTACGTAAAACGACAGCCGACGGCACTACATCATATTCTCTTGTCGAATGGAAGTTTGTGTAAGAGTAATTACGGAGTAAATATGCTTGAAAATATTTTTGGAACCAAACTTAATACTGCGGTCAGCATCGACTTTGCGGAAAAAACTTTGACGTTTTACTCCATGTCGGGCGAAAACCGCTCGTCTATCAACGTCAAAAGCGTCATTATGCGCAACAACCGCCCCGACGAAGCCTTTTTCCGTTTCTTCGGCGAGCAACTTGCGCAGTACTCGCGTGAAAACCCGTCTTTTCAGGCGGCAAACATTGCCGTCATTTTGCCCGACAACGCCGTTGTCACCGACACGATCAACGTGCCTGCAATCAACCGCAAGGGCATGGAGACAGGTTTCGACCTTGCGTTTAAAACGCTGTACAGCAACAGCGACGACTTGAAATACAACAAGTTTTTGGCGGCGTCCAACAAGCAGTACGGCACTTACTTTGTCACAATGATTGACAAAAAGTTTTTTACCGAGCTTAACAAAACTTGCGCCACCAACAAATTTGTAGCTTCGCTTGTCACGTCGCCTGCCAACAGCACGGTAAATGCCGTCGGCAAGTTGCGCCCCAAGTACAAGCGCAGTACCTACCTTATGGTGGACATCAAGGAGGACTATGCGCGGTACATTTTTGTCAATCACGGACGTGCGCTCGGCAGTATGACTCTGCCTTTCGGCTACCAGATACTGTCCGACAAAAAAATGGTTGCCGAGGACATGTTGTTTGACCACTCGTTTGCCGACCTTACCGTCATCAACGCCAACGAAAAGGCTCGCGCCAAGCAATTGACGCAAATGGTCGACGACGGCTTGGACCCCGGCGACGTGGTAAACGCCGACGGTAGCATAACCAAGGAGGACGGCACAATCGTCATGCCCGACGGAACGGTTATCAATCCCGACGGCACTGTGGTGCCCCCGACGGAGACCCCCGACGAAGAGGACGACGGACTTGTCACTGCGGAAGAGTCGCAGTCTGTTGCCGCACCCCAAGCCGAAGGCGGTCAGGTAAAAAGTTACCAACGCACGGCGCGTAAACTGCCCAAGTTTATGTTGCGCCCGGAACCGACCGATCCGCGCGGCTACGTGTACGAAAACTTCCGCATTTTTATCAAGTGGGCGTTGTCTTTCCTGCGTAGCAACGAGCCGTTGACTACGCTTGGCGAGCCGGAGTTTGTGCTTGTCAACATGCCTGCGCAGTACGACTACCTGTTTGAAGTAGTCAACCGCGACAAAGCCGAACAAAAAATAGAGTTTGTCAGCTTTGACCCTGCGATAGAGGACAACGAACATCTTACAGCCAATCTCGAACTGTTTGGCGCGTTTTACAGCAAAAACGTCAACCAAACCAACAATTTTTAGGTGATTACAATGGAGATTATCATCTGTGTGCTTGCCGCGGTACTCGGCTTGTGCGTAGGCAGCTTTCTGAACGTGGTAATTTACCGCGTGCCCAACGGCATGAGCATTGCATGGCCGCCGTCGCATTGCCCCAAGTGCAACTACAAACTGAAGTGGTACGACAACATACCTGTGTTGAGTTACATCATTTTGGGCGGCAAATGTCGTAGTTGCAAACAACCGATTTCTATACGGTACACGCTTGTTGAGCTACTCAACATGGTGCTGTGGCTGTTGTGCGCGTTGCGCTTTGTCGACAATCTGTTTTACCTGGTGGTGTGTTGCCTTGCGGTCAGCACGCTTGTAGTAATTACGTTTGTCGATTTGGAGCATATGCTCATTTTTGACCGCTTTCAGTTGACCATGCTTGTGCTTGGAGTGGTGGCAATATTTGCCGATCCGAGCGTGGTATGGTGGCACCGTCTTGTCGGCTTTGCCGCAGGCGGACTGCTGTTTTTTGTCTTTTACGGCGTGGCGTACCTTGTGTACAAGCAGGAAGCAATGGGTTTCGGCGACGTCAAGTTGGCGGCGGTTTGCGGTTTGTTGCTGGGTTGGCAAAGCCTTATTGTAATGGTGCTTGTCGCAAGTCTTGTGGGCAGCATAGTGTTGCTGTGCCTGAAGTACGCGCGCAAGGACGAAGCAAAAAAGGAGTATCCATTTGCACCCTTTATTGCCCTTGGCACGGTGGTCGCCCTGCTTTGCGGCAACTACATAATAGATTGGTATCTGACATTGTGCGGTATTGTCGCCTAGCGTAAGCCTTCTTTATTGTGGCAACCTGACGTGGACGCAGTAGGGTAGGCATTGTTCAATACTTACTTAAAGAGTTTTCCTCTAAAAAGCCTTCTCCTTCGGGGAGAAGGTGGCGGCGAAAGCCGACGGATGAGGGGGCAGAAATAAGATTTGTACTTGCCATTGTAAAACAATGTAACCTCAAAAAGCCTTCAACTCCCCGAGGGGCACCCTGACGTTGACGAGTAGTTAAAATGGTGCAATCCTACTTGCCACACCGGCGAGGTGCGGATGAGGGGGCAGAAGCAAGTAAACTCTTGCATAAAACGAATGACTAATCAATTTGAACACAGAGAAAGAAACAAAAAACTTGTTGCGTTGTCCCGAAATCTACGAAAGGGGATGACAAAAGAAGAACGTCACCTATGGTATGATTTTTTCGTCAATTTGCCGTTTACGATAAAACGACAATCTGTAATAGGTAACTACATTGTTGATTTCTATTGTCCGACTAAAAGCATTGTTATTGAACTTGACGGTGGACAGCATTACGAGGACAATGGTATGCAACATGACAAAATACGAGATAAGTATTTGTTGGATAACGGGTTGACAGTACTTAGGTACACCAACGACGATATACATAAGAGATTTGAATCGGTGTGTGCCGATATATGGAATCATATGGTAGAAGATATGTAAGTAATCAGTTTTCTTCTACCCCCTCAACCGTCACTTCGTGCCACCTTCTCCCCGAAGGAGAAGGCTATTATAAGGACGATGTCATGTGGTCGAAAACACTAATCCGAGGACGTTAATAACACTTTTTGACAAATTTCAGGAGTAACTATGCCAAAATTTAAGTACACGGCGGTAAACATCAAAAAGGAAAAGTTTACAGGTACGTTTATTGCCGACAACGAAAAGGACCTCGCGGAACAACTTGCCAAGCAAAACTTGTTTCTTATTTCGTCCGCGCCCTATTCCGACAAAACCCCGTCAGCATTCTGGACGACCGGCACGGGCAAGGTCACGGTTATCGAACTTGCCAACTTCTGCCGCCAATTTGCAACCATGCTCAACGCAGGTATCACCATAATGGACAGCATGCAGAGCCTTATGGCGCAACCGTTTTCGATGTATTTCCGCAAGATTCTGGAGCGCATCTACGAGGACCTGCGCGGCGGCTTGATGTTCGCCGAGTGCGTGGACAAGCACAAAAAGGTTTTTCCCGACTTCTTCCGCAGTATGTTGCACGTCGGTGAGGAAAGCGGCAAGCTGGAGCTTGTTTTGTTGAGTCTTGCCGACTACTACGAGCGCGACGACAAACTTAAACGGCAAACCCGTGCGGCGTTGGCGTACCCTTTGTTGCTGTTGGTGCTGTGCATAGGCATAGTGGTGCTGATGTTGGTGTTTATCGTGCCGACATTCCGCAGTGCGTTGGACGGCATGAACGTTCCCATCGAAGGCATTACCAAAGCAGTGTACGACACGAGCGACTTTTTGCTGGCAGAGTGGCGCAACGTACTGTTGATTGTGTTTGCCGTGGCGGCGTTGCTGTTCCTTATCGGGCGAACAAAAAAAGGTCGTTATTTCTACGACTTTCTCAAGTTGCGTTTGCCGCTGTTCGGCTCGGTCAACATCGACCTTATCACGGCGCGTTTCGCACGTGCGTTCAGCTTGCTGCTAAGTAGCGGTATGGACGCGGCGGAAGCACTCAACAGCGTGGCGATTGTCATCAACAACACATACATGCGGCAAAAGTACGACCGCGCGGTGGAAAATATCTGTCAGGGCATGAGCCTTGCAATGGCGTTTAAAAACTACAAGATTTTCCCCGATATGCTTATCCAGATGATAGCCGTAGGCGAACAAACCGCCGGGCTAGAAGAAGTACTTGCCAAGTCGTTCAGTTACTTTGACGGCAAGGCGGAAGGCGCACTTACGGGACTTACCAACAAATTGCAACCCATCATGATGATTATCATGGGCGTAGTAGTGGGTACGTTGTTTATAGCGGTGTACTCGCCGATGTTGTCGATAATGAACAGCATCAACGTGTAGCTCGTCCCTATCCTGCGTAGCCAAATGACAGGTTTTTGTTGTTGTATCGGATTACAGAATAAAAGCCTTTATCAAGGTTGGCGCATATTATACGCAAAAACTCTTTAAATTGTCGGAGTAAATATGAATTTAGACTACGAACTTTTACAGTTTTTTGTACTCAAAAAGATTGTCCGCCGCAAGGACGTGGACGAAATACTGCAGGCTTGCACGCGGCTTAATATGCCCGTGGAGAAATATCTGATCGCCAAGGAGTACTGCACGGAAGTGTCCGCGCTGTACGCCATGTCAGAGTTTTTCTGCATGCCTGCCGTCGAACTTGACATGTTGGACATCGACAAGGAATTGTTTGACCAGTTTAGTTTCGACTTTATGAAAAAGCACAAGGTAGTGCCCGTGTGTCGTGACAAAAAGGGTACCTTGTTGCTTGCCGTCGGTCGTCCGTTGGATATGTGCGCGGTATCGGCAATCTCCACGCGGTTTATCTGCCCGTTGGACTTTGTAATGGTGCCGCCCAACCAAATCGAACGCTACATCGACAGTATTGTTGCGGTCATCAGTACGTCTACCGCGCTGTCCGACCTCAACGCCGAACAGGACAAAAACCTGCTTAAGGAAAACGGCGAGTACAGCGGCATCGGCAAGGAAGACGACGTTATCAACAACTCTGCCGTGCGCCTTGTGGACAGCGTTATTCGCGAGGCAATCCCGTACCGCGCAAGCGATATCCACATCGAGCCGTTTGACAAGCAAGTCAAGGTACGCTACCGTATCGACGGCGACTTGCAACTTCGCGCAGAGTTTCCGATAGAAAGCTATGCCGCAATTTGTGCGCGTATCAAGATAATCAGCGGACTTAACATCGCCGAACGCCGCGTGCCGCAGGACGGACGTATCAACATGACCGTCGGCGGCAAGGAATACGACTTCCGTGTGTCCAGCC
>CAKQXG010000065.1 GCA_934281515.1 uncultured Clostridia bacterium
GTCTCCTTGTAGTACACCTCGCATTGCGTTTCGTCGCCAAGGCTTTTGCTGAACTCTGCAAAGGCATGACTGATGTAACTGGCGCGCGGCACGGATATGCTGAACACGGATTTGCCAGATTTGTTTTCGTGGAACATGTCTTCGATTTCGTCTATGTGTCGCAACACGCTTTTGGCTTGTTGTACAAGCAATTCGCCGTCGGGGGTCAGAATAATTCCTTTTGCCGAGCGGTCGAAAATCACGATTCCCAGGTCGCGTTCCAACTCTTTTATGGCGCGACTAAGGTTGGGTTGCGCCACGTACAAGGCTTCGCTTGCCTTGCTTATCGAGCCGTATTTGGCAATTTCCACTGCGTATTTAAGGTGTTGAATATTCATTGTATTGTCCTTATCTTTGAGGTTTGCAATTTCTGTCGATGTAAACAATTTTTACATACGTATCGACTTTTTTGCCACCTTACTGTATATGTTGTTGCCGTTTACACAATCATTATATCAAATTTCCCGTAGTAAATCAACAAAAATAGCCACTGTATATCAAATTTGATATGTCATATTCAAAAGAAGTATTTGTCTCGATACGATATTATCGATATAATTGTATCGATAGAACGAAAGCTTCAACAAACAAAAGCAAAATCGGAGGCTATATGAACAACGAAAATTTGCCGTTGTCGGTACTGAACAGATTGCCTGCATACCTTCACTTTGTCAAATACATGTACGACGGCGCGATGGTTTCTTCTGCTGTAATTGCCAAAGCGTTGAGTTTGGGGGAAGTCCAGGTTCGCAAGGACTTGCAAATGGTCAGCGGTGCAGGCAGACCGAAAGTGGGTTATGTCACCGCCGAACTCGTCAGGCATCTGGAAGAATCGCTCGCAGTGTCCACCAAGGTCAATTGTGTGCTTGTCGGCGTGGGGCATCTGGGTAAAGCGTTGCTGTACAACGACGGCTTCGAGGAATACGGTTTGTCTGTAATAGGCGCGTTCGATACCAAGCAGATCACATTGCACGACGGGCGCGAAGTGTTACCGCCGGAGCGACTTGCAGAGTTTTGTAAGTCACATGACGTTGCGATAGGTATTGTTACCGTGCCCGAGCAGGCGGCGCAAACAGTTGCCGACGAACTTGTTTCTGCAGGGGTCAGGGCGATATGGAACTTTGCGCCGACCACGTTAAAGGTGCCGGACAACGTCAAAGTCAAAAACGAAAATCTTGCTCAATCGTTGGCTGTGCTTGCCGTTCAGGCAGTCAAATAAATGTAAATGTTGTCTATGCCGCCTGTGCATATACAAACAAATGCAAAACAGGTCGGTCGGTGTAGCAAAACGGTTGCATTCGGAAAAAAAGCAAGCAAAAATTTTCGTCACTTTACGACGGAAACTTGCCAATATATAAAATTTAGTTTATAATATACGATAGAAACATTCTGTTTTCCGCTCGTGCGGTACGGCATTGACTTGTCGGTGCCGTCGGGAAGAAACCCGATTGTTTGCTGTCGATTACGGAGGTTTGCATGAACACACTTTTGGTAGACAGTGTACAAACTTTGGAAGAAAAAATTGCTCGGGTGCGTGCCGCTCAACAGAAGTACGCCACCTACACGCAGGAGCAAGTCGACAAGATTTTTCTTGCCGCCGCACTTGCCGCAAACAAAATGCGTATTCCCCTTGCAAAACAAGCCGTTGCCGAAACGGGCATGGGCGTGGTGGAAGATAAGGTTATCAAAAATCACTACGCTTCGGAATACATTTACAACAAGTACCGCGACGCTAAAACTTGCGGCGTAATCGAAGAAAACAAAGCCTACGGCATCAGGAAGGTTGCCGAACCTATCGGTCTGGTTGCTGCGGTTATACCTACAACCAACCCGACGTCGACGGCAATATTCAAGACGCTAATTTCTCTTAAAACGCGCAACGGCATTATCATCAGTCCGCACCCTCGCGCAAAGCAATCGACCATTGCAGCGGCAAAAGTAGTGCTGGACGCGGCAGTTGCTGCAGGCGCACCCGAAGAAATCATCGGTTGGATAGATGTGCCTGGCCTCGACATGACCAATCTGTTGATGAGAGAGGCCGACATTATTCTTGCCACGGGCGGTCCGGGCATGGTGCATGCGGCGTATAGCAGTGGCAAACCGGCACTCGGCGTAGGCGCAGGCAACACTCCTGCCGTAATCGACAGCAGTGCGGACATCACCCTTGCAGTCAATAGCATTATCCACAGCAAAACCTTCGACAACGGCATGATTTGCGCTTCCGAGCAATCGGTAATCGTGCTTGCGGACATCTACGACAAGGTGCGTAAGGAATTTGCCGACAGAGGTTGCTACTTCCTCGACCCTGCCGAAACCGAGCGTGTGCGCAAAACGATTATCATCAACGGCGCACTCAACGCACGTATCGTCGGTCAAAGTGCGGCTCGTATTGCCGAGCTTGCTAACGTAAAAGTACCCGATGGTACCAAGATACTTATCGGCGAAGTGACCAGCGTTGACATCTCCGAAGAGTTTGCTCACGAAAAGTTGAGTCCCGTGCTTGCCATGTACAAGGCGACCGACATACAGGACGCTTTTGCCAAGGCGGAACACCTGATTGCCGACGGCGGCTTCGGTCATACTTCGAGCATTTACCTCAACACCGCAACGGAGCAGGACAAACTGCATGAGTTTTACGAACGCATGAAGACTTGCCGCGTGCTTGTCAACACGCCCTCGTCGCAAGGAGGCATAGGCGACATCTACAACTTTATGCTTACCCCGTCGTTGACCCTCGGTTGCGGCAGTTGGGGAGGCAACTCCGTCAGCGAAAACGTAGGCGTCAAGCACTTGCTCAACATCAAAACCGTAGCCGAAAGGAGAGAAAATATGTTGTGGTTCCGCACACCGCAAAAGGTGTATATCAAAAAGGGTTGCCTGCCCGTCGCGCTTGACGAACTCGGTACTGTCATGCACAAGAAAAAGGCGTTTATAGTTACCGACAGTTTCCTGTACAATCACGGTTACACCAAACCTATCGAGGACAAGCTCAATGATATGGGCATTGCACATACTTGCTTCTTCGACGTGGCACCCGATCCTACCCTTGCTTGCGCCAAGGCAGGCGCCGAACAAATGCGCGCTTTCCAACCCGACGTAATAATTGCACTCGGCGGCGGCTCGGCAATGGACGCCGGCAAAATAATGTGGGTGCTGTACGAACACCCCGAAGTTGATTTTATGGACATGGCAATGCGCTTCATGGACATCCGCAAGCGCGTGTACACCTTCCCCAAGATGGGCGAAAAGGCCTACTTTGTGGCGATACCCACATCGGCAGGTACAGGTTCGGAAGTAACTCCGTTTGCCGTAATTACCGACGAGCAAAGCGGCGTCAAGTACCCTCTTGCCGACTACGAATTGTTGCCAAATATGGCAATTGTCGACACCGACTACCACATGAGCGCACCAAAGGGATTGACCGCCGCAAGCGGTATCGACGCGGTAAGTCACTGTCTGGAAGCCTATGCGTCCATGATGGCAACCGACTACACCGACGGTTTGGCTTTGCGTGCCGTCAAGACGGTGTTCGAGTACCTGCCCCGTGCTTACGAAAACGGTCAAACCGACGTGGAAGCGCGTGAAAAGATGGCAAATGCGGCTACAATGGCAGGTATGGCGTTTGCAAATGCTTTTTTGGGCGTATGCCACAGCATGGCGCATAAACTCGGCGCATTCCATCATATTCCGCACGGCGTTGCCAATGCGTTGATGCTTGACGAGGTTATACGTTTCAATTCTGCCGAAGTCCCTGCCAAAATGGGAACCTTCCCGCAGTACGATCATCCGCATACAAAGCGCAGATATGCCGAAGTGGCGGAGTACCTGGGTATAAAAGGCGAAACCGACGACGAAAAGGTGGAAGGTCTGATTGCGGCAATCGACGATCTCAAAGCGGTAGTGGGCATCAAGCCTACAATTCGCGACTACGTGCCGGACGAGGCCGACTTCCTGGCTCGCCTCGACGACATGACCGAGCAAGCGTTTGACGATCAATGCACGGGCGCAAATCCGCGTTATCCGTTGATGAGTGAAATCAAGCAAATGTATCTCAATGCCTACTACGGGCGCACTTTCCACGAAAAGTCGGTGCCGTCCTCGGGCGTAACGACGGAAGACGACATGCACGACTTCAAACAATCCTACCGCAAACGCAAAAGCGGTGTAAAGGCTTAAGGGAGGTGCGACGCTATGAAACTTGACAGAGTATTGGCTGTACGGAACAACAAAACCGTCTACCGCGACGGCGAAGATTGCATCAAGGTGTTTGACGGCGACTACGCCAAGGACGATGTTCTTGCCGAAGCTCTCAATCAGGCACGTGTGGAACATACCGGGCTAAACATACCCAAAATCAAGGCTGTAACAATGATTGACGGCAAATGGGCAATCGTGTCGGAGTACATCAAGGGCAAGACTCTCGATCGTCTTATGACGGAAAACCCCGACAAGAAACACGACTATCTTAACATGTTTGTCGACTTGCAAATGCAGGTGCATGCTTGCAGTTGCCCGTTGTTGCCCAAGCTTAAAGACAAGATGAATCGCAAAATTACCCAAGCCGATCTCGACGCAACTACGAGGTACGATTTGCATACTCGTCTTGAAGGCATGCCCAAGCACAGCAAACTGTGTCACGGCGACTTCAACCCCGGCAACGTCATCGTTACCGACAGCGGCAAGGCGTACATCATCGACTGGTCGCATGCCACGCAGGGCAACGCTTCCGCCGACGTGGCTCGCACCTATTTGTTGTTTTGGTTGAACGGCGACATCGACGGCGCAGAAGAGTATCTCGATTTGTTTTGCGCAAAGAGCGGCACTCCCAAGCAGTACGTGCAGAAGTGGATGCCGATAGTGGCTGCAAGTCAGTCGGTCAAGGGCAATGCCAAGGAAAGAGAGTTTTTGCTCGGATGGGCTAACGTCGTGGACTACCAATAACAACAACTTACCTATGTGGTCGACCCGACAGGCAACGGGCAATTGTCGCAATGCTTGTCGGCGCCGTCATGTAGGTGTTACACATACAAACTAAACTAAGGAGTAACAAAAATGGTTAAAATCAAAGTGTGTATCGGAAGTTCCTGTCATATCAAGGGTTCGCGCCAGGTGGTGGAAGAATTGCAGTATCTCATTGCCGAAAACAACGTTAAAGACGTTGTAGAGCTTGGCGGCACCTTCTGCATGGGTCGTTGCCAGGACGGCGTTTGCGTTACGGTAAATGACGAATTCTTCTCCGTATCTCCCGCAATCGTCAAAGACTTTTTTGAAAAAGAAGTAATGACGAGGATCTAGCGGCATGCTTATCATATCCATTTGTGTTGGCAGCGCATGCCATATCAAAGGTGCCGAAGACATCGTCGAATTGTTTCAACGCTATGTTGAAGCCTGCGGACTGGAAGACAAGATTATTCTGCAAGGCTCCTTTTGTCAAGGGCGTTGCAACCGCGAGGGCGTAACCGTCAGCGTAGGCGACGAAGTCTTTACGGGAATCACCAAGGAAAATTTCAAAGAGTTTTGGAAAGAAACCGTGTTGCCGAGAGTGCAATAGGCGGGTTTTAGTGTCGATATTCGGTCAACAAAAGACGACCGAAGCGATTTGCGTATACTTTCCGCTGTACCGCACATTCGTAGATCGCATGTGCGGCTGTTGCATTTAGTTTACGTTGCAAAACCATTTCATCCGAGATTTCAAATACAACAAGCAAGAAGAATTTTTTTTACCATGCAACACTTGCGCTTACTTTGGCCGGGACGTTTGTCGTTGCAACCTACGTGGTGCAAGTGTGGGAGGATAACCATGCAAAATTGTCTTACCCTAAAAAAATCCAACTGCAAAAACTGCTACAAGTGCATAAGGCACTGTCCCGTCAAGAGTATTCGTTTTTCCGCCAACCAGGCGCATATCATCGGCAACGAGTGCATACTGTGCGGACAGTGTTTTGTCGTGTGTCCGCAAAACGCCAAGGAAATCGGCAGCGAATTGGAAAAAACACGTGTACTGATACAGTCCGGTGCGCCCGTATATGTCAGTATTGCGCCTAGTTTCATTGCCAACTACGAAGGTATAGGCATCCGAGGTATGCGCAACGCACTGCAAAAGCTGGGTTTTGTCGACGTGGAAGAAACGGCAATCGGCGCAACGATAGTAAAAAAAGAGTACGAACGGTTGTTGCGTGAGGAACATAGGGATATCATGATTACCAGTTGTTGTCATTCCGTCAATCTGCTGATACAAAAGTACTTCCCCGAGGAATTGAAGTATCTTGCCGACATTGTGTCGCCCATGCAAGCGCATGCATTGGACATCAAACGACGTATACCCGAGGCAAAAGTGGTGTTTGTAGGACCGTGCGTGGCAAAGAAAGACGAAGCCGAGCATTACGAGGGCATTGTAGACGCAGTGTTGACCTTTGAAGAGTTGACCGAGTGGCTTGACGCCGAGCGTATCGAGTTGCAGCCCGATATGGACAACGACGACAACAGTCGCGCAAGGTTTTTCCCGACCACAGGCGGCATACTCAAAACTTTGTCCGAGCAACTGCCCGAGTACACCTATCTTGCCGTAGACGGCGTAGAAAACTGTATGGCTGCTTTGCGTGACATAAACAGCGGCAAGGTGCATAATTGCTTTATCGAGATGTCGGCTTGCGCAGGCAGTTGCGTCGGCGGTCCGGTAATGGAAAAATACCATCGTTCGCCCGTTCGCGACTACATGGCCGTGGCAAACTACGCAGGCGACAAGGATTTTGACGTGCAGCGTTTGTCCGAAGTCGACGCTCACAAGCACTTCGAAGTGATTGCTCACAAGTTACCGATGCCCACCGAGAGCGAGATTGCCGAAATCATGCGTCGTATGGGCAAAAATAAACCCGACGACGAGCTTAACTGCGGCAGTTGCGGTTACAACACCTGTCGCGACAAGGCCATTGCGATATACCAGGGCAAGGCCGAAATCAGTATGTGTCTGCCCTTCCTCGAACAAAAGGCGGAGGGCTTCTCCGACGCTATCGTCAAAAACACGCCCAACGGCCTTATTGTGCTTAACGACGACCTGGAAGTGCAACAAATCAACGCCGCTGCGATGAAGATAGTCAATTTGCGTAACGACAGTGACATCCTCGGCGACCAGGTTGTGCGTATACTCGACCCGTTGCACTACATGAAGGTTCGCGACACGCACGTAAGCATCGTCAATCAACGGGACTATCTTGCCGAGTACGGCAAATATGTCGAACAAACGATAATGTACGACGTAAGTAATCGTCTGATTATCGCCATCATGCGCGACGTCACCGAAGAAGTTGCCGCACAGGAGCGCAAAGACAGAGTCAACCAACAAACTATCGAAATTACCGACCGTGTGGTGGACAAGCAAATGCGTATCGTGCAGGAGATTGCTTCGCTTCTCGGTGAAACCGCCGCAGAAACAAAGGTTGCTCTGACCAAGTTGAAGGAGTCTATCGAAAATGAATGATCTTTGTTACGAGATAGGCTACAAGAGCGTCAATCACGACGGCGAACAGCTTTGCGGCGACCACATCGAAGTGGTGGAAACCAACGACAATTCGTCCGTGGTGGTGTTGGCCGACGGACTTGGCAGCGGCGTGAAGGCAAGTATTTTGTCTACGTTGACGTCAAAGATTATCTCCACGATGATTTCCGAGGGGCTGAGCATCGAAGATTGCGTGCAAACGATTGCAACCACATTGCCCGTTTGTTCGGTACGAGGCGTGGCGTATTCGACTTTTTCGATACTGCATTTCGAAAATAACGAACGTGTGGAGATTATTCAATACGACAATCCTACGGTACTGCTGTTGCGTGACGGTCAAAACGTCGACTACGACAAGACGCTGTTACAAATAGAAAACAAAAAGATATATCGCTCGTCCATTGCCCTCAAAGAAGATGACGTTATCGTTGCCATGAGCGACGGATGTCCGCACGCAGGCACGGGACTTGTGTACAATTTCGGTTGGAAACTCAGCAACATTGCCGAGTTTCTTGCCCCGTTGGCTTACGCCGGGTACAGTGCAAAGAATCTTGCGACGGTGCTTATCGACGAGGTAAACAAGTTGTACGGAGGCAAACCCGGCGACGACGCTACCGTGTGCGTTGCTCGTATACGCAAACGTTGCCCCGTCAACATCATGTTTGGTCCCAGTTCCGACAAAAACGACAGTATGCGTATGGCGGCGTTGTTTTTTGCCAAGGCAGGCAAGCATATCGTGTGCGGCGGTACCACCTCGACCATTGTGTCCAAGTACCTCAACAAGCCGCTTAAAGCAAGCCTTGTGTTTGAAAAGAGCGACGTGCCGCCGATTGCCGAAATAGAAGGCGTGGACCTTGTTACCGAAGGCGTAATCACCATCAACAAAGTGTTGGAGTACGCTCGGGACTTTGTTGCCGACAACAAGCTGTACGACCAATGGAACGTGCAACACGACGGCGCCGCGCTTATTTCCCGCATGTTGTTCGAGGAGGCAACCGACATCAGTTTCTACGTCGGACGCGCCATCAATCCCGCCCACCAAAATCCCAACCTTCCCATCAACTTCAACATCAAGATGAATCTTGTGGAGGAGTTGACCAAGTGCCTTATCAAGATGGGTAAACGTGTGACGGTAAGCTACTTCTAGTAGCTCGGGTGTAGGTAGTGCGCCTCTATCCGTACAGTTCTTGTGACGGCCACAAGAAGGCGATTTGTAAAAGAATTTCACATACGTATGCGTAATTTTTTGACATTTGCCGAGTATTACGCATTGCAAATACCAAAGTTTTGCAACAAAAAAAGTTGAGGATACAGGAAGTTTTTATGAGAAAGTTCGATACGAAAGTTCAACATTTGAAGTACAAAGTTTTACGTGAAGTCGCTCGCGAAGCCTGGGCGGATCGTTTGCACGAAACGGCAATCGACATTCCCAAGCGCATTGTCCCCGGCAAAATTCCCACAATGCGTTGCTGCGTCTACAAGGAACGTGCCATTCTTGCCGAGCGTGTAAAGATTGCCATGGGCGGCGACAAGGAAAACCCCAATGTCATCGAAGTAATAGACATTGCATGCGACGAATGTCCCATGGGTGGCTACGAAGTGACCAATGCTTGCCGCGGCTGTCTGGCGCACCGTTGCGAGGACGTGTGCAAGTTCGGCGCAATCACATTCGATCAAAACCACGTGGCGCACATCGACAAAACCAAGTGTAAGGAGTGCGGCGCATGCAGCAAGGTGTGTCCGTACAGCGCAATACACAACTACAAACGTCCTTGCGAAACGGCTTGCAAAGTCAAGGCAATAAGCATGGGCGACGAAAAACAAGCCACAATCGACAACAGCAAGTGCATTAGTTGCGGCGCATGCGTGTACCAGTGTCCGTTTGGCGCAATCACCGACAAGTCGTTTATACTCAACGTTATCGACATGATCAAAAAGAGCAACAACAACACCGACTACAAGGTGTACGCAGTTGTTGCGCCGAGTATTTCCAGTCAGTTTACCTACGCCAAGCTCGGTCAGGTAATCACGGGATTGAAAGAACTTGGTTTCTACACCGTCATTGAGGCGGCACTCGGCGCCGACATGGTGGCGCAGGCAGAAAGCAAGGAGCTTGCCGAGAAAGGCTTCCTGACAAGCAGTTGTTGCCCCGCGTTTGTGGACTACATTCACAAAAACTTCCCCGATCTGGTACCATTCATTTCTCACAACCCGTCTCCGATGGGTGCAATCGCTCGCTACATCAAGGAACACGAAGCGCCATGCAAAGTGGTGTTTATCGGGCCCTGCACGGCAAAGAAAATGGAAGTACAACGCGAGGATGTCAAGCAATGGGTTGACGCGGCAATCACGTTTGAGGAATTGCAGGCGCTGTTCGACAGCAAGGATATCGACATTACGACTCTTGACGAAGGAGTGCTGGACAACGCAAGCTACTTCGGACGTATCTTTGCGCGTAGCGGCGGCTTGAGCGACGCCGTTGCAGAAGGTTTGAAGGAGCAGGGATTGGATTTCATTGTCAAACCATGCGCATGCGACGGCATCGAACAGTGCAAGATTGCCCTGTTGCAAAAGGCAAAAGGACGGCTGGACGCCAACTTTATCGAAGGTATGGCATGCGTCGGAGGTTGCATCGGCGGTGCGGGCTGCCTGACTCACGGCGAAAAGAACAAACTAGAAGTTGACAAGTATGGTCGCGAAGCATTGGAAAAGACCATTGCCGACGCCGTGTCGGTGCTGAAATAGTTTTATGCAAACACTGCTCTTTCGTCGTAAGTATTATCGGTTGAGTTTTTAGGGAAAGGGTGTGGGAAAACCCGCTTTTTGCAAAAAGGGGTTTTCCCGCAAAATTCCACACTTTGTTAATTTTGTACAAACAATGCCAAATTGCTTGACGAAATCGACGCTCGGTAGTAAAATAATTTAGTACGCATGGGGCAACCCAAATAAACAGCGAGGTAAGCGACAATGAAACAAGGTATACATCCCAATTATCACGAAGCGACTGTTGTATGTGCTTGTGGCGCTACTTTCAAGACCGGTACGACCAAAGATACCGATATTATCAAAGTAGAAATTTGCAACAAGTGCCATCCGTATTTTACAGGTAAGCAAAAGCTGGTAGACGCCGGCGGCCGCGTAGACAAGTTCAAGAAAAAGTATGGCATGCAATAAGCATAAACGAAAAACCGAAACGAGCAAGTTTCGGTTTTTTCTATATTCTGTTTAGATGCGCCACAAAAGTGGTGTGTGCCGCTT
>CAKQXG010000066.1 GCA_934281515.1 uncultured Clostridia bacterium
ATGGTGTACAATGTTTTTACAAGATAGTTTTTGGCAAAAATAAACGTACAAGAATAGACATATATTAAACGCTTACCGTCGCGACAAGATGTCGTACGTCAGCGGATAAAAGGAGATTGCTATGAACTACATTTCTATTGCAATGATGGTCTTTACGGCTTTGCCGATTGTTTGCGGTTTGCTGTTCGGACTGCTTCGCGGATCAAGGTATTCGATAGCCAGATTGATTGTGGTGGCGGTGTGCCTGATTGCCGCGTTGCTGCTGCGCCAACCCGTAACGGAATGGGTGATGGGGTTGAATGTCGGTGGACAGACGATTGAACAATCCATTGTTTCGGCGATGCCCGAAGAAATGTCGGCGCTCGGCGACACCGTTGTCATCTTTGTCAAACTGTTGGCTAGCGCGGTGCTGTTTGTATTGCTGTTTGGCGTTACAAGACTGCTGACCGCACTCATTTTGGGACCGATACTCAAAGCCATTGTCAACAGACGTAGCAAAGGCGTACTGGGCGGCGGTTTGATAGGCTTGGTACAGGGTGTACTTGTTGCGTTGGTAATTTGTATCCCTCTAAGCGGCGTGATGACCGAAATGAACTCCGTTTTGCAAAACGAATCGCTTAAAGAGATGCAGAGTACAACGGCATACGTTACTACGATTGACCGTTTTGCCGACGTTGACCCGAATGCGGGCGAAACAGACGGTGGCGGAACTGCCGACGGCGGTATGACAGACGGCGAGCAAGGCAACGAGAACACTGTCGCGGAAATCGACATTGCCGCAATGCTTGACGAGTACTCCAACAGCACGCTTGGCAAACTGTACACATCTGTTGGCGCAAAACCCTTTGAGTTGGTATCATCGATGACCGTTGACGGCAAAAAATACACGTTGCCCGGACAGGTCGACGCTATCAACGGCGGCATTGACATGATATATGCTTTGCAACGTCTTGGCGAGCTTGGCGACGATATTTTAGGCGCAGGCAGCATAGCTACCGTAAATGAAGTGTTTAGCGAGCTTGACAAAGTGTGGAAGGCGTTGCCCGACGAAGCCAAGGAAACAATACAAAACGTGGTGGTTGCGCTTGTAGACAGCGCGGACACGGGCGTTGATCTGTCGAAGGTTGACCTGACCAAGGTGGACTTTGCCAATGAAGGTAAAGTGTTTGACAACCTGCAAAGGAAGTCTACCGAACTTGCGGACAAAGACAGTGTGACGCTTGCCGACATAAAGGACGTAATCGACGAAGCTACCAAGAGCGACGTTATCCTGCCGATTATTGCGCAAGCCGCCGGCAATGAAAGTACGGCTTTCACTCCGTCCGACGAGGCGGAAGCCGCCAACGTACGACAGTACATCGACTCGCTCGACGTATCCGCCGACCAAAAAACAATGCTTCAACGCCTTTGCGGTGTGGGAGAAAAGAATTAAGTTTTTTAGTAAGTATAGTATATGGGGAAAGGGAAACTTGTTGAAACAAGTTTCCCTTTCCCCATACCCCTATCCTTTCAAAAACTTTGTCGATAAGGCAAGTATATACGCCACATTAGGTGGTCGAATGGCACTTTTAATGAAACGAAATAAACTAGCAAACGCCGTAGATTGCGGTAGATTGTGGCAACAGGGCGACACACAGCATGTTGTCAAGTGATGTAGATATTTACAAGGAACCTTTCCGGGGGATCCCTCGACTGCGCTCGGGATGACAAAGAAAAAGAATGTCAAGCACAAGGTTTACTTTTACTGCCCTAGTGCGTCCACGTCAGGTGGTAGCCGCAGGATGCCGCAATATACGGCGTTTGCTCTATTTTATGTACCAGTCGTACCATTTGTACAACTTCCCCTTCACCTCGGCGTCGGCTACGTTTTCCACAGGACGGAAAAACTCTCTGCACTCTCTGTTTGGCGTACCCAGGTTGTATCCTTCGTCGTTGACAAGCGGTTTGTCGGCTTGGTCGGTATTTGCATTGCCCAGCAATTTGCTTGCAAGGCTCATCACTGCAGGGTTTCCCACAAGGTCAAGTACCGCGCTCGTTTTCTGTTCGGCGGTGGTCGTCTTGTCGCTCAACTTGCCTATGTCGGCAAGTAGGTTGCGGCTATCCTCTGACAACAATTGTGCGAAAGGCAATCCGTCTTTTTGCTTGGCGTTGTCACTGCCGCACAACAACTGCCATGCCAGCAACGCTAGTGCAATGCCTGACAAATTCATCTCGCCGCCTCCTTTTTTTGTAATCATTGTATTATATGCCGACATATAATGAATAGTGACCGAAACAATCAAGGAGCATATCGACAATGGCACAATCCAACGACCCCAGAAACATATTTGTAGACAACCGTCAAGGTTACGAGCAATCCGAGCAAGGCGCAAACAAGTCGACAGACAGCACAACGGCAGCTCATGACAACGGCGCAAGCGCAACAGGCAATGGGACCGACGGACAAACGGCGGGTACCGACTACGACAGTCGTGTTGCTGAAATGAAGCGGCTTGCCACCAAATACCAACGCGAAGGCGAAGGTCAACTGGTACGCGACATAATCAACAACGTAATCGAGCAAAAGGCGGCAGGGCGTTTGAGCAACGAGCAACTGGTGCAATTCGCCAATCGTGTAAGTCCGTTGCTTAACGCCGAGCAGAAACAACGTCTGGGCGAACTCTTGCAACAATTGCTAAAATTGTAACAAACCATAACGAAATATCGTATTTTGTAGAGTACTATGTCAAGCATAGTACTCTATTTTGTCGAAAATCGGGGATGTTTTTGATTGTTTGTACGCATTATTTGCCCATCTAACGATTACTAACCAAAGTTTTTGAAAGGATTGAGGCGTTGGGAAAGGGAGATTTTTTATTCGTTGAATTGACTCATTGCAGTGGTCGGGTCGAACGCACTTGATAATAGCCGCAGAAAAAATGGTGTATATCGTTATTATTCTAATTGCCAAACTTGTTTGAATAGTTGCCCTCCTACCCAAATATTACTCAAAAGTTTTTGAAAGGGTTGGGGTGTGGGGGAGGGGAAACTTTTTCCAAAAAGTTTCCCCTTCCCCACAAATCTCATCATACAAATTATCAAATAATCAAACGCCTTTTCTTGCCAGGTAATCTACGGCATACAACAGTTGGTAGCAATCCTGCTTGGTTGTTTGGCAGGATACCGACGCGCGAACAACGCCGGTTTCAAATGTGCCCAGACATCTGTGCATAAGCGGTGCGCATTGCAGTCCGCCACGTACGGCAATGTCAAACTTGCTGTCAAGTACGTCGGCAACGGCGTTGCTGTCCAATGCGGATATGTTGAATGACACAATGCCGCACTCGTTGGGCGCGCTGTACAGTTTGACCGACGGTATCTGCGACAGGTTGTCCAGTAGCAGTTGTTGCGTTTCTCGCATGCGGAGTGCGTTTGCCTGTCGGTTGGCAAGGTACCAATCTATGCCTGCGCCCATGGCAAGGATAGCTGGACAGGGCAATGTGCCTGCTTCCAGTCCGTCGGGTATGTCTGTCGGTTGTTTTGTCAGGTGGCTGTCCGTACCCGTTCCGCCAAACATGGTCGGTCGCGGTGTAACCCGACTACTGCAACACACCACTCCTGCACCCTGCATGGCGTGCAACCCTTTGTGTGCGCCAAACGCCACAAGGTCGATGTTGTCCCTGCGCATGTCTATGTCTGTGTAGCCCACGCTTTGGGCGCAGTCCACCGCAAACAACAGGTTGCGGCTTCGGCAAAATGCGCCTATGTCGGTCAGGCGTTGCGTATGCCCCGTCACATTGGACGTACCGCACACGCACACAAGATAGGTGTCGGGGCGTACAAGTCGTGCAATTTGCTCCGTAAGTATGTCGCCGTTTTCGTCGGGGCGTACGTAGTCGACGTCGCAAATGCCTTTGCTTGCAATGGCGTCAAGGGTGCGCAACACCGAGTTGTGTTCCGTAGCCGTGGCGATGATGTGTCCGCGCCGCACCGTCCCTACAAGCGCAAGATTCAGCGCGGCAGTGCAACCGGATGTAAACACAACTCTGCCCTCGTCGCAATTGACAAGTCCTGCTACCTTGCGCCGCACATTGGCAATGCGTTGTTGCAGTTGTATGCAGGCTTTACTTCCGCTACGGTTTGGATTGTAGGGTAGCGTTGTCAAGGCTTCGTTTACGGCGGCAATTACCTCGGGCGGTTTGTATTGGGTTGTGGCGGCATTATCAAGATAAATCATGTTTTTCTCCGCGTGGTATGCGTATTTTGCAAAACTAACACAGTACCCCGATCAAACAATGTCGTAACCGTGACTATATCACAAACTAACGTTGGCGACAGTCGTTTGAGGGTACAAATTTCGCTCTGCAAGCATACTATATTCTATGGGCGAGATGCGCCCGTATGCCACATAAACGCCCATCGACGGTACGTCACGTAAGCAATGCCAAACAAGCCTTGACCCATTGCCATACATACAAGGAGAAAAAAATGGAATACGTAATTGCAGTATATCGTTCGCGCAACGTATCCATGCGCGTGTACAATTATCTGATTGGGCAAGGAGTTGTGTGTGCGCTTGTCAGTACGCCGCGTGCCGCCAACGTTGGGTGCGGACTGTCCGTCAAAATGCGCCCCGACGACTACCGCACATACGCAGGCAGACTGTCCACGGCGGAAACTTTCGTCGGATTCTTTTTGCTACGTCAAGGCTATGGCGGCACTAGCGTTGTGCGGCTGTGAGTGCCTTGTCTACATGCTTTTGTTAATGTGGTCGTCTAAAAAATATCCCCGAAAGACGCTTTGTCCGTCGGGGATATTTTTATTGTTTGTTTTTACACTTTGTCTTTTACGTAAAAATGATTGATCCACACCGTGTCTTTCTTCAAAAAAGTGTATTGTGCGCCACAGTCGGCACAGGTTACTTTTTTGCCTATCGTTTCCACGGCATTGCTACCGCAAACCATGCACAACTTATCGTAGATGCCTTCTTCCACGGGCAACACAAGAACCACACAACGTAGCAATGTCTCCAGGTTGACAAGCGTTTGCGCATTGTCGGGCATCACGCACGCAATGTCGTCGCTGTACTCGGTGGGGAACAACGTTACAGTGTAGTCCGCGTTGCGGTCAATCGGCTCTTCGGGAAAGACGCGCACGTTTATCGTGGTGGTAGTGGTCTCGTGCGTTTGCTTGCAGTAGATTACCACCGCCATTTGGTTGTCGTCTATCGTCAGGCGTATGCGGAAGTAGTTGTTTTCCAATTGCGCCCCTGCGGACAAAAATGCGTTGTCGGCGTAGCGTATTTCACAGTCCTTTGCCAGTATGTAACCAAGCTTGCGCGTAAACACGTAGCAGGAGTACAGATACACGTATGCGCAGTATGCGGCGCGTATGCCCTCGTCGCGAAGTTCGCCCGTGCGGCCGTCGGCACTCTTCAAAAAAGCCCACAGTTTCATCAACGCGTTGTAGTCTGCGTTGTGTACCAACAGGTTGGTCGGTTGCGGATCGACGTCGGTAAAGGGCGGCAACTTTGACATTATTTTGTAAAAAGCGGTAGTGCGCAGTTGGTTGAGTTTGGCACGCAGGTAAAACAACCGCTTGTAGTCCACAAAACATTGCGAATCGCTCTCCAAAAACATTTTTGGGTCAATCATGCGCACAAGGTCAAGTTTGCTCAGTGCGCGCGCATTGGTGTGCGCCTCATACATGTTGCGTATGCCGCCTCGTGCGTCCGACATCGGCTTTGCCAAAAAAGCCACGGTGCGGTCGATAAGAGCTTTTACAAAGCGATTTTCGTAGGTATTGTATTCGTCGTCCGCCGTCCGCGCGTAAACCTGTTCGGGACGGTAGCCGTCGGTGGGGTGCTTTTTCCACAGTCGGCTGTCGGCAATGGTTTGGCGTATGCCTTCGGGACTCATTGCGCCTGCCTGTTCCATGCGGACGGTGTCCGACTGCGATTTTAGCACTATGTACGGGTTGTTGACAACGGTCGTCAGACTGCCCATCACGTTGGACACTTTGTCGATAATGGCGGAGTAGTCCAGCTCGTCCGAAGCGGGAAACTCAAACCTGAATTTGCCTGCGGCGGTGCCGTTTATCACCTGCGATGCCCTTTGCGGCGCAGCTTGTACCAGTTGTTTGTGAAATTGTTCCAGCGAAGCAAGTGACATCAGATCAGCTTCCTTTTAAGTTTGGCAATTGCTTCCAGACTGAAAGCAAAGTTTTCGGCTGTGTACAGTTCGCGTATCAATGTTTCAAGGCGCGTCAGGTTGCCTTTCAGGCTGTCGTCGAACCTGCCGTCAAGTTTGCGCAAAATCTTGCGTGCAAACATGATGTCCAATGCCTTGTCTGCCGTGCCGCCACACGCTACATACACGGGTACAAAGCGTACGATTTGGTTAAGTACGCGGTTGCCGAAGTTGATGTCGAATTTCTCCGACATAAATTGTCCCAACTTGGCAAAGCGGTCGTAGTCCTCGCGCGTCAGGTTGTAGTCCGACGTGCTGACGGCTGTGCCGAACATGTTTGTAAGAGCGGCTGTGCCGATGTGTATCGGAGCAACGGCAGGTGTATCGCTTGCCGATTGGTTACGTCCTGCAAAGTCGATTATCACGGCGCGGTCGTACACCTTGTCGGTAATGGTAAACGTGCTGTCGTCCTTGTTAGCGGTGCCTACAAACCACGTGTTTTGCGGTATTGCCACGGCGCAACCGTTTACAAGACGGCTTGGCAACTTGCCGCCTGTCGATTCGGGCATCAGTTCGATGCTCCATTTGGACGGATCAAGTTCCAGCACGGACAGGAAGTCGGCAAAGTAGTACTCTATGCGAGACAGGTTCATTTCGTCAAGCACCATCAGGTTTACTTCGTCGGTTTTGTACGAAGCGGTGTACAGTTGGCGCAGGAAGGGCGTTTCCTTAAACTTTTGCGTAAAGTCGTTGTAGTAGCCCAGTATGTCGCTGCGGTCCTTCCACGAGGCTTGCACGGATGTAAAGCACACGTCGCAACCGATGTACTCGGCAAAGTACTTGGGCAGTGACGTTTTGCCCGTACCGCTCAGACCTTCCAGTATGATAAAGCGACTGCATGCCATACCTGCGATAAAACTGCGGATTGTCTCCAGCGTGTAGTACATGTGACGGCTTTCCAGGTAGGTGTTAAATCCGTCACATAGTTGTTTAAGGCTTACATCGGTTTGCTTGCCTGCGCGGTAGGGCGTTTCCTCGTATCTGTCGTCGATTCCGCACAGGTCGGGAAACACAACCGCGTTGGGATTGGTGTGTGCGTTGTCCTGTTGTTGCAGTGCAATGTATTGTTGTTCGCTCATTCTGCGTCTGCGCTTGCGGCGAGTGGGCTGTTTCCAACCGAAGTTCTCGGCAATGCGACCGATACCGCCTGCAATAATCACTCCACCGAGAATTGCTCCGCAGCAAATAGCCAGGGAGATAAAGAAGTTTGCGGCGTTGGTATCGACAAAGTCGGTTTTTACTGTCAATCCGACAATGATAATCGCCAAAATAAGCATCGACGGAATAAACGCGCAAATTTTTGCCGCTTTGCTTGCCGGCTTCTTCGGTTCTTCGTCGTCGTACTCAAAAAACATGGTGATAAATACCAACCATTGTATAAAGCCGAGTGCCATTGCAATCAACAACAGCATCCACGTACCCGTAAGTACTTCAAATGCATGGGTGAAATGTAACACAAGCAGTAGTGCAAACCCAAGCAAAATCAAGCCGAACGCTTTAAGTGTGGCAATTTTCAGTCCCGTTTCGGTGACGGGTTTCTCTTGTCCGGTATGCATAAAAATTTTTCCTCCATATTGATTGTATGCGCAGTGGCGTGTGTGCCGGGCGCGCCGACAAAGAAAGTTTGTCGGCAAAAAAGCTATACGTATACTTGTTTTTCGTACATTTTTTCTTACATTCTAGCAAAAAAACACTTGTCGGTCAATGCTTTTTTGCGTTATTTCTCAACATTTTTTACACTTTTTTGCTTGACAAATAGCTTTTGTTACACTCGACTGTCGACCCACAAGCATTGACTGTGCATAAAAGATATAATAATTCTAAAATTTTTTCATCAAAATTACACGCGTTACTTGACGGGGGGGGCGAAATGTGATAAAATAAGCTCGAAAGCGGAGACAAGCCCCCACAAAAACAATCAAAAACGGGGAGACGCCCCACCAAAACAACCCAAAGGAGAACGCAAACCGATGTCAATGTTGATGATTTGCCTTGCGGTAAACATAATCATTGCAGTATTGTTGGAAAAGAACCGCAAAAAAATTGCGGTCATTTTCCATGTGGTGTTGGTTGCGCTGTCTTTGTGGATTGTATTTCTGTGGTCACCCGAAAGTACGTTTGAGTTTACACTGTCCAACATGCTGGGCGACGAAACGTACAAAGCGGTTGTCAATGTGTTGTTTTGGGGCAATCCGTCAATGATGTTGCCTTTGGCAATTGTAGAAATGTTGCTGTTTGTGCAGACATTGTTTGTGGTAATGTTTGCCGTACAGCGGTTTGTCGGCGATTTGTTTACGCACTTGCGCCGCAACTATACCAAGCTGAAGGGTGACGATGTAGAAGAAAAACTGCCGTTTGTAGAACGGTGGAGTAAATTGTACTACTTGTTACAGGTGATTCGGTGTTAAAGTAGGTGCCGTGTATCGTGACATTCTGTACCTATGCTTGTCAGTTTGACTACTGACCCGGCGTGATGTGCGGAAAGCTTATCCAACCCGTTTACCCGAAGTTTATTGGGAAGGGGCTGTGTGAACCCGTTTTTTACCCAAATGGATTCTCTCGCAAAGAAAAGCATTCCGCCGCGGACTACCGATTGCACGATAAAAAAATCAACGTACTTCGCTTCCAAAGCTTTTGGAAGAGGGGTACGGGCAACCTAACGTTGACGGCTAGGGATGCCCGAAAAAATTTTCTCACCCGTTTACCCAAAGTTTTTGGGGAAAGGGTGTGGGAAAACCCGCTTTTTACAAAAAGGGGTTTTCCCACAAAAAAAACAACAAAAAGGGGTTTCTCCCCGACATCTAAAATTTTACAAAAATTTACTTATTTTTAGGAGATTTACTATGAACAGAAATACAAAACGCGGTTTCACGATAGTGGAATTGATTATAGTCATTGCCGTGATTGCAGTATTGGCGGCAGTGCTGATACCTACATTTAGCGGACTTATCAAAAAGGCGCAAGTGGCGCGCGACGAAAGCCTGGTCAGCAGCCTTAACAAAGCTCTTGCCATGGACACCGACAACACCGAACACAAGACGATGCGCCAGGCATTGCTTGCCACTGCCAAGGGCGGATTTGACGTAACCAAGATCAAGACGACTGCCGACGGCAACGAAATTTTGTGGGACAGCGTCAACGACTGCTTTGTGTATCTCAACAAGGAAGTTGACGAAACCGAACCGCAATACATCCCCAACAGCAAAAAAGTCGATCGCAAGGTGGAAAGCTACGAATACTGGACAATCAGCGATACGACCGCCACAAGCCAAACATACAGCACGTATTTGGGCAACAACAACCTTAAAGGTGAAGTCAATGCCACAACAGGCGTAGACGTAGGTGAAAACAGCGGTATTACCGCAATTAGGTATACTAATGCGGAAATTAAAAATGTTGTAATCAACACAAACGGCGGAATGCTTACTGTAAACGCACCCAAGTCTACCGTTACGCACTACGGACTTGCGGACAAAGTTGTAGTGGAGGACATCGACACGGCTTCTTACCACGAGGCAGGCTATGTTACAAGTTATATCGATGCTCAAAAGGGTCATATTGTAATCGAAAGCACGGCAAGCGTCAGTATCCTTGCAGTAAATGGTGATATCACGGTTGACCAAAAGAGCGGTTCCGAACTGTTTAAGGTTGTGCCTGTTGGTAGCAATACAATCACGGAAAAAGTCAAAACATTGCCCGGCGTAACGGTTGTTACACAACCTGTTACTACAGAGGTATTGGCAAGTATGAAGTACGGCGGCGGACAAGGCACAAGCAGCAAACAACCGTACGAACTGTATACGGCCGCGCATCTTGCCGCTTTTGCTAAGGATGTAAACGAAAGTAAACTGTCTCCTTACGTATATGCCAAACTCTGTGCAGACGTAAACATCGGCAACATGGCTTGGACTCCTATCGGTAACGCACTTGCTCCGTTTGTAGGCTCTTTCGACGGTGACAATTGCACAATCAGTGGTTTGACAAACAAGGGATACACACCGGAAGAAAAATTGTGGGGCGTAACATCAAATGCTAATAACTCGGGTGTCCCCTACGGACTGTTTGGCGTTGTCGGTGCAAAGACCGGCGCTGGTGAAACTGTAACAATCCAGAATCTTAAGTTGGATAATGTTGACATCAATATTGCCGATTCTAACAATATAGGGGCTTTGATCGGTGCTGACAGCGGTGCTGCCGATATAGGAACAAATCAGAAAGCTAATCCAGATGCAAACTTCGACCTGAATATAATGAATATTACCACCAGCGGTAAAATAGTATGTAACAATGCTACCGGCGCATCAATTGGTGGAATAATCGGTAAGGCGTATACTGGCAAAAATAATACCAATAACACCGCCGGTATCCTTTCTATCGAAAATTGTACAAACAACATAGAGT
>CAKQXG010000067.1 GCA_934281515.1 uncultured Clostridia bacterium
TACAATCCCGACAGTCTGACCGAGCTTGGACACAGGCAGGCAGAGGCTTTGTCTATGCGGTTGGCGGCGGTGGGGTTGGACAAGATTTACTGCTCTACAAGCATGCGTGCGCAACAAACGGCGGCGCCGACGGCACAAAAGACAGGTTTGCCGGTAACGCTGCTGGATTGGTGCAACGAGGCTCATGTGTGGGACGAGTTCACTGCGCCTGTCGACGATGGCAGACGGTGGTTTTACCAGCACGACGTTGCGCGTAGGGTAATGGTTTCGCCTGAAGTGGAGTGCATGGGTGACAAGTGGTACAGTCACGAGTTTTTTGCCCAAACCAATGCGCAAAGCGGCGTCGAGCGTGTGCGCAGGGAAACGTTTGCCTTTTTGTCTGCGCTGGGCTACGACAAATCGACGGAAGGCAACTACTACGTTGCACGCAACCCTAATCAAAAGCGTATTGCGTTGTTTGCGCACGAGGGGTTCGGCATGGCGTTTTTAAGTACGGTTATCGGCATGCCTTACCCTATGTTTTGTACGCATTTCGGATTGGAACACAGTTCTATGACGGTGATAGATTTCGACGGGACGGATTTTGTGGTGCCGTGTATTCTGCAATTAAGCAACGACTCGCATATCTACAAGCAAGGCTTGCCGACCGTTTACAACAACGAAATCGAGTTTTAGCAAAAGCAAAAAAAGTTTTGAGAAATTGCATGCGCCTGCCCAAAGTTTGTGAGAAAAGGAATGTGCAATAAACGGTAAATTTTTTCACTGCTTTTGTGACAGATCTGTTTATTTACATTGCAAGTATATCTTTACTTGAAGTTTTTGGGAAAAGCGTGTGGGTAACCCGCTTTTTACAAAAAGAGGTTTTCCCACTTGTCTTATCTAAATTTCTTTCAAAACATATTTGTCGATTGTTGACAAAACGGTTGTTGCGGTGGTAGTATATTTTGTATTGATGCACGGCACGTGTAGCTGTCGTGCGTTTTTCATTTTTAAGAGCTGTCGGCTCTTACGGAGGGCAAAATGACAAAATATATCTTTGTCACAGGCGGTGTAGTTTCGGGCTTAGGAAAGGGCATTGTTGCCGCGTCGCTCGGACGTCTGTTGACCTTGCGCGGACTTCGCGTTGCCGCGCAAAAACTTGACCCGTACATGAACATCGACCCCGGCACGATGAACCCGACCCAGCATGGCGAGGTGTTTGTCACAGACGACGGTGCCGAAACCGACCTTGATCTTGGGCACTACGAGCGTTTTATCGATCGCAATCTGACCAAGTACAGCAATCTGACAAGCGGCAAGGTGTATTGGACTGTGCTCAACAAGGAGCGGCAGGGCAAGTACCTTGGTCAAACGGTGCAAATAATACCGCACGTAACCAACGAAATTAAGTATTTTATCCGCAAAAATGCCGAAACCAGCGGCGCGGACGTCGTAATTACCGAAATCGGCGGCACAATCGGCGACATCGAAAGTCAACCTTTTCTCGAAGCTATTCGCCAATACAGCGGCGACGTGGGACGGCAAAACTGCCTGTTTATCCACGTGTGTCTTGTGCCGTACATCAGCGGCTCGGACGAGTACAAAAGCAAGCCTGCACAACACTCCGTCAAGGAGTTGCAGTCCATCGGCATCCATCCCGACATCATCGTCACGCGCTCCGACGGCGACTGTGGCGACGATATACGCGACAAAATCGCGCTGTTTTGCAACGTCAAGCGCGATTGCGTAATCAGCAACACTACGGTGGACTGCCTGTACAAGGCACCGATGATGTTGCACGACAACGGACTCGATACGGTTGTCTGTCGGGAGCTCGGTATCAAACAACGGCTTAACCTTGCTCCGTGGAAGAAGCTTATACGGGACATCGACTCTCGCAAGGGACATGTCACCATTGCCATAGTGGGTAAGTATGTCAAACTGCACGACAGTTACCTGTCGGTTATCGAAGCGCTCAACCATGCTTCCTACGGCAACGGCGTGTTTGTCGACCTCAAGTGGGTGGACAGTGAAACGCTTACCGACAAAACCGTTGCAGACGCACTTGCCGACGTTGACGGCGTATTGGTGCCCGGCGGCTTCGGTACACGCGGCGTGGAAGGCATGATTGTCGCGTGTAAGTACGCGCGGGAACATAACGTGCCTTACCTTGGCATTTGTTTGGGCATGCAGATTGCCGTCATCGAATACGCGCGCAACGTTGCGGGGCTTGTAGACGCCACCAGCGGAGAAATCGGCGGCGGCAGTAAAGTCATCGATCTTATGCCCGATCAACAAGGCAAGGATTTGGGCGGTACAATGCGTTTGGGTGCGTATCCATGCAAGGTCAAGCCTGACACTTTGCTTGCCAAGGCATACGGCGAAGAAACCATATCCGAACGTCACCGCCACAGATACGAGTTTAACAACGAGTATCGCGCAAAACTGGAAAACTGCGGACTTGTCGTCAGCGGAACTTCTCCCGACGACAGAATTGTGGAAACGGTGGAAGTGCAGACCAACACCTTCCATTTTGGCGCACAATTCCACCCCGAGTTTACATCTCGCCCCAACCGTCCTAACCCCGTGTTCAACGCATTCGTCGCTGCGGCAAAAACCTACGCAAAAGGCAGTAAACGCAAGTTTAAGGCGTAAAAGCGGTGCTTTTGGCAACAAATACTGGTAGTCTTTTTAAATATGTGCGTTGCACATATAAGCTTTATTCGATATGCAAGCCGTGGAGAGATTTTCTCTGCGGCTTGTTTTGTACATGTGCGTTGGCAGTCTACGATGCGTAGGTTGATTTGTGTGTCTCAACGTAGTACAATGTTTACGTCAGTCGGCGTTGATATCTATGTCGATCGGCA
Organism: uncultured Clostridia bacterium; assembly: GCA_934281515.1. Classification (GTDB taxonomy): domain Bacteria; phylum Bacillota; class Clostridia; order Christensenellales; family CAG-314; genus Fimimonas. Next base: position 2,847 of record CAKQXG010000067.1, read on the forward strand.
CGGACAAAATAGATAGAAACAGGGAGACAACTAATTATGGATTGTTATGTAACGGGTAGTACGGTCAGACAATTGCGGCAAAAGAAAAACCTTACGCAAGGGCAGCTTGCCGAAATGCTGTCGGTCAGCGACAAGACAATATCAAAGTGGGAAACGGGCAAAGGCTTGCCCGACATCTCGTTGCTGCAACCGCTTGCAGCGGCGTTGGACGTAACGCTGTCGGAGTTACTGTCGGGGCAGACAGTGCAAAATACCAATCGCCATGCCAACATGTACAATGTCAATTTTTATGTTTGTCCCGTGTGCGGCAATGTGATTTGCGCAATAGGCGAAGGCGTGTACAACTGTCACGGAATTCAATTACCTGTTTGCACTGCCGAACCCGATGACAAACTTGACGTTCGTGTAGTAGAGGACGAACTGTTTGTAAAACGCATTACTGTCTGATGTAAAGTGATAAAAAGTGTCGAAATTTGTTTGCGGAGAAACAAAATTTGTGCTAAAATACTTGCAAGTGAGTGGTCGCAAGGCGTAAGTCCAACTGTTTGGACTTGCGCCTTTTTTTGCTTTAACAATGCTGACCACCTTGGAGGTTAGGTATGAAAGAGAACAAATTGGGAACTGTCGGGATTTCTACACTGGTGTGGACGATGGGATTGCCGATGATACTGTCGATGGTGTTACAAGCTTTGTACAACGTGGTCGACACTATGTTTGTCGTCAACATGGGTGCCGACGGTGCATTGGGCAACATTGCTTTGTCTGCGGCGTTTCCCGTGCAGATATTTATGATTGCGGTGGGGGTCGGTACAGGCGTTGGGATAAACGCCATGTTGAGCAAAAATCTCGGCGAAGGCGACACCGAAACCGCCAATCGCGTTGCCGGTAACGGACTGTTTCTTGCTGCGGTGTTTTACGTTGTGTTTTTGCTTTTCGGATTGTTTGGCGCGGAACCGTACATGCGGTTGATGTCGCACGACGATGCGGTTGTGGCAATGGGTACGGAATACCTGCGCATTTGCTGTTGTTTGTCCGTGGGGTCAATCGGGTACGCCGTTGCCGAACGTTTTCTGATGGCCACTGGCAAAACGTTGCAGTCCATGATTGCGCAGGTAACGGGTGCCGTGGTAAACATCGTGTTGGACTACGTGTTTATTTACCCGTTGGGTGGCGGTATTGCAGGCGCGGCATATGCCACGGTAATAGGACAAATTGTATCGCTGGTGATGGCGTTGGTTATGCACTACGTCGGTAATAAGGAAATCGACGGTAATTTGCGTTACGCCAAACCCGACAAAACTATTATCGGGCAAATATACAAAATAGGTTTTCCTGCATTTCTGATGCAAGGTATGTTGTCTGTGATGATGTTTGGCGTGTTGTTGATTGTAGGCACGATTACCGACAATTACACCGTCAACTTGCTGTCGGGTGCATACGGTATCTACTACAAATTGATGCAAATGGCATTGTTTGTCTCATTTGGACTGAGCAACACTCTTATTTCGTTGACAGGCTACAACTACGGTACGGGTAATATGCAACGTGTGCGTCAAACGGCGTTGTGGGGCATCGTGGATACGGTGATAGTAACTGCGGTGATAACGGTTTTGTTTCAGGTATTTGCAAAACCTATCACGGCATTGTTTGCACTTACAGCCGACGACAGCGGCGCGGTGTCCAGGCAGGATCTTGTCGACACGTGTATCTCGGCGCTGCGTATTGCTACAATCGGATACGTGTTTATGGGGTTCGGCGTTGCCGTGCAAGGAGTATTGCAGGGGTTGCGCAAAGTGTACGGACCGTTGATAATCTCTGCAATTCGTTCGCTTGTGGCGGTGTTGCCGTTGGCATATCTGTTTGTCTTGACGGATAACCCCACCGAGACGTTGTGGTGGGCTTTTCCCATAGCAGAAGTCGTTGCTGCGGTTGTCGCGGCAGTGTTGCTTTGCATGGCGTTGAAACATTTGTCAAAAGGTAATATGGAATAGAAAATTATTTGTGTGACAATAAAACCGAGCGTGCTTTGCCTGACAGGTGAGGTGCGCTTTTGGCTACTTTACTCAAACTTTACATAAGCATTACACAAAGTTGCAGGCAACTGCGGACACAAAGGTGTACAATGCACTTGTCAATCAAGGAACGTTCGGTTGCGGAGAAGAATCGCAGTCGCCGTTACTCGGTGCGTGCAGGTTTGTCTCGCAAAGAGGACAAATCGCCCGTATTCAGTTGACAAAAACAGTAGTCGAACAACGACGTCAGTCGTTGTCGAACATACATAATTTTGTGGAGGAAAGTATGAAAAAGACATTTTCTATCGTCGCCGCGTTGCTTATGGTTGCGTGCTTGCTGGCTTTTGCTGCTTGCGGAAACAAAACCGACGACGGAACATTTGACGCAAGCAAGAGAATTACCGTCATCACTCGTGCCGACGGTAGCGGAACCAAAAGCGCGTTTATGGAGATTATCGGTCTCAAAAACAAACCCGATGTTTCCGGCGTGATCAAGGCGGCAGATACGGCGGCAGTGCTGTCGGGTGTACAAAGCAACAAGTACGCCATTGCGTTTGACAGTCTTGGCTACGTGCTTGGCGAGAAAGGCATTACCGTGCTTACCGTTGACGGAGTTGCTCCTACCGCCGCTACAATAAAAGATGGCAGTTACCCCATTTCTCGTCCTCTGTCGGTAGTGTACAAACCCGGTACACTTGACAACAAGCTGTACAAAGCTTACTACGACTTTTTGCTTAGCTCCGACGGACAAGCAATTGTTGCTGCCGAGGGATACACCGCAAGCGTAGACAATGCTACCGCTTACGTCGCAGACGAAACGCTTGAAGGCGAAATCGCACTGACAGGCAGCACGTCCTGCCAACCCGTCATGACCAAGCTTGCCAAGAAGTTTGAATCGCTTCAATCCAAGGTAAAAGTTACCGTCGGCGGTACAGGTTCTTCGCAAGGCTACAACGACGCCAAAAACGACGTGAGTCCGTTTGGTATGATCAGCGAAGTGTTTGTACAAAGCAAAGCTGAAGGTTGTACTTCCACGGCGTTTGCAATGGACGGTATCGCACTGATTGTCAACGCGCAAAACACGCTTAAAAACATCACCAAGGATCAACTGAAACACATCTACGGCAACGTCGAGGGTGAAACACAATTGACAGTGTGGTCGCAGATAATTACAGAGTAACATGCAACATGCCTTGTGCCGTTTGTGTAACACAAACGGCATTTAAGCGTATCAGTAAGATTAGTTTAAGGATGTATTTGTGAATAAACTAAAGTTTAAAGAAAATTTAATGAAATGTCTGTTTGCCGCTTGCGCCGTATTTTCGGTTGTTGCGCTTGCGGTAATTACCGTATTTCTGGTGGCAAACGGTACCCCGTTTGTTGCCGGGTACGGACTGGGCAAATTCTTGTTCGGTACCACGTGGCACCCCATGGGCGAACCGCCGCAATACGGCATATTTCCCATGATTGTCGGCTCGCTGTATGTCACGGGACTGTCGGTCGCGATAGGTATTACGCTAGGGTTATTTGTGGCAATTTCGCTGTACAAATTTATACCCAAGCGTTTTGTCTCGCCGATAAGGCACATGATAAACCTGCTTGCCGGCATACCGTCTGTCATTTACGGCATGGTTGGACTCAATTTCATTGTGCCGTTTTTGCGCGATTACGTGTCTCCCGACGGAGTGGGTTACGGTATACTTGCCGCTTCGCTGGTGTTGTCGGTAATGATTTTGCCGACGGTTGTAAGCGTCAGCCTGGACAGCCTGCTTGCCGTTCCGCAAGAGTATTACCACGGTGCGTTGGCACTGGGTGCAACCAAGGAACAGGCAACCTTTACGGTAATGTTGCCTGCCGCAAAAAGCGGTATCGTTGCAGGCGTGGTGCTTGCAATCGGTCGCGCGATCGGCGAAACAATGGCTGTGGTAATGGTTATCGGCAACAGTCCCGAAGTGCCGACAAGTTTGTTTCAAAGCATGTGCACGTTGACTGCCAACATCGCTCTCGGCGCATTGGAATTGCCCGAAGAGGGTGTGTCGGCGCTGATTGCTTCGGGTGTGGTGCTGTTCGTGTTTGCATTTTTGCTCAACGCTTCGTTGTCGCTGTTGAAAAAGGAGCGTGTATGATGAAAAACAAAACGGTTTCGCGCAGCAAAATTATTTGTCTTGCGCTTAAATACGTAGGCTATGTTGCTACGGCAATAGCCCTGACTGCTCTTGCGGGTATACTGATATACATACTTGTCAATGGCATTCCGCACCTGACTCCGTCGTTATTCGGCGACGGGAGCGACAGTCCGACCATAGTGCCTGCCCTTGTAGGTACGTTGAGTCTGGTAGTCATTTCGCTTGCTATTGCAGTGCCTATCGGCATGTGTGCGGCGATATTTCTTGCAGAGTACACTAACAACAAAAGCAAACCGGTACGTGTGATACGCGTAGCAACCGAAACTCTTGCCGGTATACCCAGCATTGTATACGGATTGTACGGCTATCTTGTGTTTGTCGTGGCGTTCAAAATGGGTTACAGTTTGCTCGGCGGCGGCATTACGCTGTCACTGATGATACTGCCGGTAATAGTGCGCTCGGTGGAAGAAAGTCTGCTGTCCGTTCCGTCGGATATTCGCGAAGGTTCATATGCGCTCGGCGCGGGCAAGGTGCGGACGATATTCAAGGCGGTGTTGCCCAGTTGCGCAGGCGGCATTGTTACTGCAATTATTCTCGCCGTGGGGCGTGTTGTGTCGGAAAGCGCCGTGCTGCTGTTGACAATAGGTATGGTCGTCAACAAGATGCCTGTGTCGCTGTTGTCGCCCGGCACAACGCTGGCGCTTGACATCTACTACTTTGCAAGTTTCGGCTATGCGGATGAGGCGGCGGCAACGGGTGTGGTGCTGTTGGTACTTGTGCTTGGCATCAACATGCTTGCCGTATTGCTTGGTAAACTTATCAAACGCAGAACGGGCGAAGCGTAAAAAAATCAATACGTATCGGAAATTTCGTGACAAAACACAACAAACCGGTTGAAAAATACGTCACATAAACGAGGTTAAACAATGGATTTTCAACAAGACAAAACAATACGCGTCAAGGATTGTAACCTGTACTATGGCGACTTCCACGCGCTTAAAGACATCAACATAGAGATACCGCAAAACAGCGTAACCGCACTTATCGGTCCGTCGGGTTGTGGCAAGTCGACCTTTCTCAAAACGCTCAACAGGATGAACGACCTTGTGGACGGCTGTAAGGTTACGGGCAGTTTTGAAATCGGCGGCGTGGACATCTACGACAAAACTACCGACGTCAATGCACTTCGTCGAAGCGTGGGCATGGTCTTTCAAAAACCTAACCCGTTTCCGATGAGTATCTACGACAACATCGCATATGCGCCGCGTGCGTTCGGCACCACAAAGAAGGCGCAACTTGACGAAATCGTAGAAAGGTCGCTTGTGCGTGCAGGCATTTGGAACGAAGTAAAGGATCGTTTGAAAAAGACCGCGCTGGGTATGAGCGGCGGTCAGCAGCAGCGTTTGTGCATTGCCCGCTCCCTTGCTGCCAATCCGCAAATACTGCTAATGGACGAGCCTACGTCGGCACTGGACCCGATTTCTACGGGTAAAATCGAAGAGTTGATCGAAGAACTGAAAAAGTCGCTGACCATCGTCATTGTTACGCACAACATGCAACAGGCAACGCGCGTTGCCGACAAAACGGCGTTCTTTTTGCTTGGCGAACTTGTAGAGTACGGTGAAACGTCGCAGATTTTCGGCTCGCCCAATGACAAACGCACCGAGAATTACATCACGGGACGTTTCGGTTGATGTGCAAATTGAGTAAAAACGATTGTAAAAAGGAGCAAATTGGTTTACAATGAGTATAAGAAACAAATACGAGTCGGAATTGAAACAGGTCTTTGACAAGCTGATTGCCATGTGCCATGAGACGGAACTCGCCATCGAACGCTCGGTAAGTGCGCTCAAAACCCGTGACGGCGACCTCGCGCGGTCGGTAATGGCTGACGACACCAAGATTGACGCGATGGAACGCGACATTGAACAAGACTGTCTGAAAATTTTGTTGTTGGAGCATCCCTTTGCCGGGGATTTCCGCGACGTGTCTGCCGCGTTAAAAATGATAACCGATCTCGAACGTATTGCCGACCAGGCTGCCGATATATCGGAGATTTCGTTGCAATTCGGTCAGGACGAGTTTATCAAGGAACCGCAACACATCGAAGAAATGTCCAAGTTGGTCATTGCCATGGTGCTTGACGCCGTGACAAGCTACATCAATCGCGACCTTGCCACTGCTCGTGGGCTGGACAAACGCGACGATGTGGTGGACGAGTTGTTCGAGACGGTCAAGACCGATCTGGTAGAGCTTATCCGAGCCAATCCCGACAATGCCGATCAGGCAATACTGTTTATGATGATTGCCAAGTATCTGGAGCGGATAGGCGATCACGCCGTAAACATCGGCGAGTGGACGGAGTATTCCGTGACAGGGGTACATAACCCGGGTTGATGTTTCTGTCGGCGAGTCAAGGAGGTAATATGTCGCAACAAAAGTTGATTTTTGCCGTTGACGACGAGCAGTCGATACGCGAAGTGTACAAGTATGCGCTCGAAGCGTCGGGTTTTGCAGTTAGGTGTTTTGAAAACGCTTCTGAATTGTTTGCCGAGCTTGCCGTCACCGTACCCGACCTTGTGATACTCGACATAATGCTTGACGGTATGGACGGCTACGAGATATTGCAACGTTTGCGTGCAGACAACCGCACGGCGGCATTGCCTGTTATTATGGTGTCGGCAAAGTCGGACGAAATTGACAAGGTGCGCGGACTTAACCTTGGTGCGGACGACTACCTTGCCAAACCATTCGGCGTGATGGAGCTTGTCGCACGTATCAATGCAAAACTGCGCAGCGCGGCGGCGCAACCGAAAAACAATTGTGTGTACAAAGACATTGTGATCGACGAAAACAAACATCAGGTTACCGTCGGTGGTAAACCCGTTGCAATGACATTGAAACTGTACAATCTGTTGCAACTGTTTGTGACGCATGCCGAGACGGTACTTGACCGCAACAAACTGCTTGACGAGGTGTGGGGCGAGGACTACGGTGAAACCCGCACCCTTGACATACACATGGCGGAACTGCGCAAACTGCTGGCAGGCTCCGCCGCAAACATAGTAACGGTACGAGGAGTGGGGTATATCCTGCAATGAAAAACAAGATAGTAATATTTAACGCAGTGTTGGTAACTGTGATGTTGATTGTGGTGCTGTTGGTCGGCGTTTCTGTAAACCGTAACTCGCATTACGACGAGGCTGAAAAGCAAATTGTTACCATAACAAAGGCTTACTGCGACAATTTCGATATTTCAAGAGTAGAAAGTGGCGACTATGCTAAAAACGTGTCCGATGACGTACGCTTGACTGTAATTGACAAAAGCGGCAAAGTGCTGTATGACACGAGCGGCGAAATAGACACAAACCATGCCGAGCGTGCCGAGGTTGTCGCAGCGTTCGGCGGCAAGCCGGAAGTGCAGGTGCGTTACAGTGACA
>CAKQXG010000068.1 GCA_934281515.1 uncultured Clostridia bacterium
GTTGCTGTACAGTGTGGACGCACTGTTTGCATGGCTTATTTCGCTGGTGGCGTAGTACATTGTAGACGATTATGAGCGAAATTAACAACAATGCAAGGTGGTACATACTCCACACATATTCCGGTTACGAGTCCCTTGTCAAAAAGAGCATCGAGCAAATGGTGGAAAACGGCAATTTGCAAGACGTGATACTTGACATCAAGATCCCTACCGAGACGCTGATCGAGGACAAAAACGGCAAGAAGAAAGCGTACGAGGCAAAAGTGATGCCTTGTTACGTGTTTATCAAGCTGGTGTACTCGTCACAACTATGGTTTATGTTGACCAACACGCGTGGCGTGACGGGCTTTGTAGGCCCCAACGGCAAGGCGTGGCCGCTGGAAGAGGACGAAGTAAAGCGTCTTCGCCTGGAGGACAAGGTAGTCAACTTCGATATGGTTGTCGGTGACAGCGTGACGGTGGTGTCGGGTCCCTTTGAGGGCTTTGTCGGTGTTATCAAGTCTATTGACGTAGATCACCAAAAGGCGCAGGTGTCCCTGAATATGTTCGGACGCGAAACCGCAGTCGATATGGACTTTGTCCAAATCGAAAAAATCACCAATCCGACCGAAGTACCTTCTTCGGAAGAGTAAATCGGTTTGTAAGCCCTTGGTTGCGGGCTTGTTGGACATGCAACCGCGCTAGGTCGCCTCGGCATATAAGGCGGCAAATGGGAGACGTGTAAATATCGTACACGTCGCTACAACCACAAATAGGAGGAAACACTATGGCAAAGAAAGTAACGGCAGTTGTCAAACTTCAACTTCCTGCCGGAAAAGCCACACCGGCACCCCCGGTTGGTTCCGCACTCGGTCCTCACGGTATCAACATCCCTGCGTTCACCAAGGATTTCAACGCCCGTACAGCCGACAAGGCAGGACTCATCATTCCTGTAATTGTAACTATTTATCAAGATCACAGCTTCACTTTCATCTTGAAGACTCCGCCCGCACCCGTGCTTATCAAGAAGGCATGCGGTATCGAAAGCGGCAGCGCAACCCCCAACAAGACCAAGGTTGCCAAGATTACTCACGCGCAAGTGGAAGAGATCGCCAAGTTGAAGATGGTCGACCTCAACGCAGCTTCGTTGGAAGCGGCTTGCTCGATGATTGCAGGCACTGCTCGTAGCATGGGCATTGTCGTAGAAGGTTAAGGAGGCGCCAAATGAAAGGTAAGAAATATGTTGACGCTGTGAAGAAGTACGACAAAACCAAGACTTACGAACTTCCCGAAGCAGTACAAACTGCAATTGACATTGCAACTGCCAACTTCGACGAAACGTTGGAATTGCACGTAAAGTTGGGCGTTGACGCTCGTCACGCCGACCAACAAGTACGTGGCGTCGTAGTTTTGCCCAACGGTACAGGTAAAACCGTGCGCGTATTGGTCATCGCCAAGGGTGCCAAGGCTGACGAAGCCCAAGCCGCAGGCGCAGATTACGTAGGCGCAGAAGAATACATCGAAAAGATTCAAAAAGAAAACTGGTTTGATTTCGACGTGTTGATCACAACCCCCGACATGATGGGTCTCATCGGTCGTATGGGTAAGATCCTCGGACCCAAGGGCTTGATGCCTAACCCGAAGAGCGGTACCGTTACTATGGACGTAACCAAGGCCGTACACGATGTCAAAGCAGGTAAGGTCGAATACCGCGTCGACAAACAATCCGTCGTACACGTTATTTTCGGCAAAAAGTCCTTCGGCAAGGACAAGCTTGTTGAAAACGCAACCACAATCATGGACGCTATCATCAAGGCAAAGCCGGCAAGTGCAAAAGGTACCTACCTCAAATCCATCGCCATTGCTACTACAATGGGCCCCGGCATCAAGGTAAGCTACAAATAAGCCTTGCACAAATACAGTTCAAACAACCCACAAGCCAATGTTCCCAAGACAGCAAGTAACAGTAAATCTTGCCGAGGTACACTAGCGGTTGAGGTCAATTACGACTCCTACCCTTGTACCGGAAACAGGTGCAAGGGTTTTGTATTGAAAATCTAAAAAGGAGGAAAGCTTGTATGGCACATCATCACCCTCACTTGTCCAGCGCACAGTTGGCAAAGAGAGACGCAGTAGAAGAAATCAAGAAGCAAATTGAAGAAAGCCAATCGTTTGTCATCATCGACTACAAGGGATTGACCGTTGCTCAGGATACAGAGTTCCGTGCGGAATTCCGCAAGAGCGGCGTTGTGTACAAGGTGTTGAAAAACACATTGTTCAAGAAGGCTCTTAACGAACTTGGTTACACCGAATTCGACGAAGCTTTGAACGGTCCCAGCGCATTTGCTTTCGGTACAGAGGACGCCATCGCTCCCGCCAAGGTTGCGGTAGACGGCATCAAGAAGTACAACGCCATGAAGGTTAAGTGCGGTATGTTTGACAAAACATACGCCGACGCCGCCACGGTTGACGCCATGAGCAAGGTACCCAACAAGGAAACTTTGCTTGCTATGTTGGTTTCCGTGTTGAGCGCACCCATGCGCGGATTGGCTGTAGCATTGAACGCTATTGCCGAAAAAGCCGAGTAATCACACCCGACTTTGTAGCGGATTGTCCGCAAAAAACCCATACGTATTGCAATATTGCTTGCATTGCGTAGCACAACGGCACCCCTGCCGCACAAAGGGGAAATCTCGGAGCAAGGCTCCACAAACAAAAATATAAGGAGATATCTACAATGGATACGAAAAAATTTATTGACGAGATTAAGGCTCTGTCTGTATTGGAACTCAACGAACTTGTACACGCCATCGAAGAAGAATTCGGCGTAAGCGCAGCTGCTCCTATCGCAGTAGCCGGCGGCGCAGCAGCTGCTGCTCCCGTTGTTGAAGAAAAGACGGAATTCGACGTAGTGTTGAAGTCCTTCGGCGGCAACAAGCTTGCTGTCATCAAGGCTGTTCGCGAAATGACCGGTCTTGGCCTTGTTGAAGCTAAGAACCTTGTTGAAAGCGCTCCCGCTACCATCAAGGAAGCTCAACCCAAGGAAAGCGCAGAAGCTATGGTTAAGACTCTTACCGAAGCCGGCGCAGAAGCTGAAATCAAGTAAGTTAAACCTTGCATATGCAAAAGGGAATCGTCAGTCGACGGTTCCCTTTTTGTTGTCTTGTGGGTTTTGTGTAAAAACGTTGCTTTTGTTCAAACGGGTTGCAGTGCATCGTGCAGTCCAAGTGGGCGTCGGAATTTGCCGACGTTCGGGATATCGTATATTGCGGCGCTTTGCATGCGTGGTAGAGTTTATTGTTTCTTCATTGCGCGTACAATCGTCAACAACGCTTGCTGTTGGTCGGCAGTCAACTTGCGGTAGGCAGTCAACAACTCGTCCTCGGCAGTGGTAGAGTGCTGTGCTTCGGAAAAAAACTCACTCAATGTGATGTCCAATGCCTGGCAAATGCTTTCCAATGTAGCTATCGACGGACTTGTTCCGCGTGCATGCATGTTGGCAAGTGTAGACGGGGTCAGATTGGCTTCACTACTCAATTTGTACACGCTCCAACCCTTGGCAAGTCGCAGTTCTTCTATTCTTTCAGATACGTTCATATATCGATTGTCCCCTTTTGAGTAAATAATACTACACTTTTGTGAAAATTTTAAACCACATAAGTGTTCACATATTTTCACATATGTGATACAATACATTTACCAAACCAAGGAGGAAAGGAAATGTATTGTAAAAACTGTGGAAAAGAAATTGACAACAACGCATATGTTTGCCCAAATTGCGGAGTATTGGTAAAGAATACTTCCGCTGAAGTTACTGTAAAGAAAGAGTCGAACACTAAGGCGCTAATTGGTTTTATTTTATCTTTCTTTGTACCTGTTGTCGGACTTATTCTTGGCATAATGGGACTTAAAGCGTCAGGCGAAATGAAAGACGAAGACAAAGGTATGTCGATAGCCGCCATTATAATATCGGCTGTGGGTATAGTTTGGTCGATTATTTTTTTTGCCTCATTGGCTTCTTGGCTGTTCTGATGTAGACACACGATTTGCCGACTGACGGTAATTTGTCAAAATTATTGTATGTAACAAAACTGTTTGTAACTTGCGGGCAGTTTTTTTGTTGCCGCATCGACGTGAGCATTTGAAAGTAAGTGTAAGTTACAACTTTTTTTGTACGTGTTAGTTAAAGTTTTTGAAAAGATAGGGGTGCGGGGGAAGGAAAACTTTTTTCAAAAAGTTTTCCTTCCCCCGCATATCCTCTTCCGTAAAACTCCCCCTAAAACAATTACCGCTTTCAAAGTTTTGCACTATATGTTGTAAACAGTTGAGAAATTTGTCGTTTTGCGGTATAATTGAATAATGAGAATCAACACCGAATGGACAGACTACGAAATAATTGCCACCGGCGACGGCGAAAAGTTGGAACGGTGGGGCGATGTAGTGTTGCTACGCCCCGATCCGCAGGTAATCTGGCACGCCGCCAAGCCGCTGGGCAGCATTGTTCGCCCCGACGCTCGCTATGTGCGCAGCAATACGGGTGGCGGTCATTGGCAGTACAATAAAACCGTCCCCGACGAGTGGCAGGTCGGTTGGCGCAATCTGCGTTTTGCCGTCAAGCCGATGGGCTTCAAGCATACCGGACTGTTCCCCGAGCAAGCGGCAAACTGGGCAACCATGATAGACCTTATCGGCAGCGCAAATCGTCCGATAAACGTACTCAATTTGTTTGCCTACACGGGCGGCGCAACGGTTGCGTGCTTGTCCGCAGGCGCGTCGGTGTGTCACGTGGACGCCGCCAAAAACATGGTGGAGCGTTGCCGCGAAAACGTCGCATTGTCGGGATTGTCCGATCGCCCTGTGCGGTACATTGTGGACGATTGCCGCAAGTTTGTCAAAAGGGAAATCAACCGCGGACGAAAGTACGACGCAATCATTATGGACCCGCCCAGCTACGGCAGGGGAAGTAACGGCGAAGTGTGGAAGATCGAGGACGATATTTGCGACTTCGTCGATCTTGTGTCGGGCGTGCTGTCCGATACGCCGCTGTTTGTGCTTATCAACAGTTACACAACGGGGCTTCAACCGGCGGTACTGTCCAACATTTTGCGGCGCAGTATCCCGTGCGCGGAAAAAGGAAACGTCGACGCCTATGAAGTTTGCCTGCCCACCGACGAAGGCATTGTGTTGCCGTGCGGTGCAAGCGGCATGTTGACGTTTGGTAAGTAAATTTGCAATACGTAGCAATTTTTTTAGTACAAATCGGATAAATTCGGAGAAACAATGAGCAGAAATTTTACAATGGACGACGTGACGATACTGCACGAGGACAACAGTATTCTTGTTGTGGTCAAGCCGCAAAACATTCCCAGTCAGGGCGACGCCAGCGGCGACATGGACTTGCTGACCCTGCTTAAGGGGTATATCAAGCAAAAGTACAACAAGCCCGGCAATGTGTATCTGGGACTTGTACATCGTCTCGACCGTCCCACGGGTGGCGTAATGGTGTTTGCCAAGACCAGCAAAGCCGCGGAGAGACTGAGCAAACAAATCGTCGACGGCGACATGTCCAAAACTTACCTTGCTACCGTGGTGGGGCAACCCAAGCAACCCAAGGATACGTTGGTCAATTATCTCAAAAAGAACAGCCTTACCAACACGGTGTATGTGGCAACTTTCGGCGATCACGACGCCAAGCGCGCCGAACTGAGCTACGAAACGTTGGAAAGCGACGACCTGTTGAGCCTTGTAAAGGTGCAACTCGGCACGGGGCGCAGCCACCAGATCCGCGTGCAAATGAGCGCAATCAATTGCCCCGTATACGGCGACGCTCGCTACAACGGCAACATCGTCAAGGGTCAAAACCTTGCATTGTGGGCGTACAAGTTGGAGCTTACGCACCCCGTCACCAAGGAACGCATGGTGTTTGTCGCATATCCGCCTGCCACGGAGCCGTGGAAGCGTTTCGACATCGCCAGGCATCTCGAAAAGTTTGCCGACAGCGACGGCAACGATGACGGTATACCTCTGTTTGCGCAACCGCAGACGTCGTCAAACCTCGACTAACAAGGCAAAATGCCTGCACAAGCCGACAAAATTGCAAATATTTTGACCTGTTGCGTTGCAAATCGTTGACAAGTGCGCAAATAAAATGTAAAATAATACAGTATGTGGGAGAAGTCTACCCTTTTGCCACTCTCAAAAAAGTTGGGCGCATGTCGCCCTTCGGAGGACTATTGTGAAAAAGATTATCAGTTTAGTTTTGGCATTGACCATTCTTGTCGGCGTGTTCAGCGTTGCGACAGTTGCGTTTGCAGAAGAACCTGCCGTCGCAGTTACGCCCAACCAAAGTAAAATAGACGAAAAAGTAAGTGAAGATCCCAATCTCAAAGTGCTTGACAGTTTTACTATTTCGGAAGGCGAAATCGAAGTTCCCGATTGGCTTGGCGACAAGACAACTGTCGAAAGTTTGTTTAACAATATCAATTTTGAAACCGAAGAAAAGGACGGCAAGACCTCCGTTACCGACGGTTCCGACAAGGTACTCATTCAATACTTCAAACCCAGCGGCGACCGCGGCGCAGTAGAGGAATCTTCTTCTTCCAAGGCTAACTACGCCAAGGCAGGCGACAAAATCAACGTTGCCGAAGTGGGTTGGTGGTCGTTCCGTTTCGTGGTGGTTCGTCCTCGTGTGGAAACTCCTGCCGAAGGCGAAGAAAAAGCCAAGTATCATGATATCGACTACACCAAAGATATCGTAGCTTCGTCCGAGCTCGTGGACGTTTGGGCACAAGATACCGACAACCCGGTAATCAGCGCCAAGGAGAGCGACATCGAAAAGTTGATTGCCAATGGACTTACCGCAGGTACTCGCAAGTCTGTGTCCACCAACATCTTCAACACGACCGACAACGGCAAAAACGGTAGCTCCAGCTACATCACCGTAAACTACATTGTTGAAATAAAGACGGAAAAGGGCGAGTGGATCAAAATTTACGATTCCACGGCTGACACCAAAGTGTTGGATACCGATTACTCCGATCGTATTTCCAGCAACGGTATTCTTGCTACAAGCGACGACATCAGCAAGGATAGCACCGACTACAGATATCGCGTAACCTACACGTTTGTCGACGCTTATGGCTATGTCGGCAAAGATAAGGACGGCAAAGACTACAGTTATGAGCTTAAACTTCTTGTCAAGGCTCCGACTTCCGACACGACGGAAACAAAAGTAAACGTGTGGAAGATTGTTCTGTACGTAATCGCAGGTTTGTCCGCAATCGGCATTGTTGTGTTGCTGTGCATCAAACCCAAGCAACCCGAAACAAACGTCATCAACGGCAAAGTTCACTACGGTACGGACGACGCCGACAGCGATGCGCAACAATTTGACGATACAAACGCCGACAACGAATAGTAGCGGTATGCTGTTGTAGCGTACGACGGGTATTGTCAACGCATATAAGCGGTAAACAAAACAAATAATAAAGACGAATCGAGATTGTTTCGGTTCGTCTTTTGTTATTCTATCAGGTATTCTTTTTTCAACAGTTCCCTGTCTTGTTCGGTTACTCCCGTTGCTTGCACAAAGTTGTCAAAGGTACCGTACAGATCTTCTGCCGTGTCGAAAAACCTTGCTATGTAGCTTTCGTCCACGCACAGCATTTGCCTGACAAGTTGCAACATGTCCGCCGAAACGTGCGGCGCGACTTTGTTTAGTATGGATTGTCGGCTGGTTTCGGTTTGCGTGTTTGTCAGCATGTAGTCGTAAACGATTTGTCTGCGGCTTGCACCCAGACAGTGCAGGAGCGTTGCCGTACATACGCCTACACGATCTTTGCCCGCACTGCAATGCCACAGCGTTGCGCCCCATACGGGATTGTGCGCCAATGTGTGTACAAACTCGCCGATTTTCTCACGGCAGTGGGGCAATGTGGCAAACCTGCGGTACAGATCCAGCATGTGTTCGGCAGGGGTTTCGCCACGGCTTGCCATGCGTTCAAGGCCTGCTTGCAGATATTTTGCAATGGTTGCGCCGTCGGTGGTTTCGTAACTGATGCCGAAGGTGGTGGCAGGTATCACAGATATGTATTCGTACTGTACGCCGTCTATTTTGTTGTCGGGAACGTTGGCAATTTCGGGCGGTGTGCGCAGGTCGATCACGCGTTGTAAACCCATGTCGGCAAGCAACCGTTTGTCGCTGTCGGTCAGGCGGTTGTGTTCGCCACTGCGTAGAAGTCTGCATGCCGCTATGCGTTTGTCGCCTATTGCCATGCCGCCAAGGTCGCGCGCGTTGCTTACGCCTTGCAAATCGATTTTCATTGGTCCTGTTCCTTACGCATCATCTTGCGGATAGCGTCAACAATCATGCCTATTGCAATGGCGTTGTGTCCGCCTTCGGGTATTATAAGGTCGGCTTTTGCCTTGCTCGGTTCCACAAACTGCTCGTGCATGGGTTTGACGGTGGACAGGTATTGCGTTATTACCGATTCCATTGTACGTCCGCGGCGGTTTACGTCACGGCGCAGACGACGAATAAAGCGTACGTCGGCGTCTGTGTCTACAAACAGTTTGATGTCGCACAGGTCGCACAAGTCCTTGTCGGTGTAGATAAGTATGCCTTCTACGATTATGAGGTCGGCGCTGTCCATTCTGGACCAATTGGCGTTACGGCTGTGCGTGGAAAAGTCGTACGTCGGGTGCGTAATAGACTTGCCTTCTTTCAACGCCTTGACGTGTTCCACAAGCAGATCGGTATCAAGGCTGTCGGGGTGATCGTAGTTAATTTTGCGCTTTTCGTCCAATGTCAGTCCCGGGTACTCCTTGTAGTAGTAGTCGTGGGACAAAATGACGGCATTTTTGTTGAACGCCTGAAAAATCTTCTTTGCAACGGTGGTTTTACCGCTACCCGTACCGCCGGCAATGCCTACTACGATAGAACTCATTTGTACACCCTCCCTTTTAGCCGACGACGATTGGCACGGCGTAACTGTTTGCGCTCACGGCAGCTTGCGCCGAAGTGCTGAATAACATATAAATTGTAGCAATTTACCGCCGACATGTCAATCGTTGAGCCAACAAAAACAGTACAATCGGTCAGGTATTGTGCAACTGCCGAACGCGGTAATTGACAACGGCAACCGCGCTTGGTATAATAATCAAGCAAATAGGTGCGCCGTCGACGGCAACGGTATTTATTGTTCGACGGACGGGGCGCACATTGTAAGTTGAACTCTGCTGATCGTTGCGAGGACTCTGCACATGAAGAAACAACAATTTGACAACCTTACCACCTACGCAGAAAGAATGCTTAAAACCATTGACGAACAACCGTTTAATGTGGTTGACAACGTAATTCTGGCGTTTTGTGCGCATTTTCATTTTCCGCCCGAAGTAGACGACGTGTGGAACGAACGCGGCGTGCGATTGCAGGAACTGTTTCGTGCCGAGTGCTTCGACGACATGTTTACGTCTGTGTGGAATCCGCCCGAGTGCAAGCGATTGTTTACGGCAATGTGCGCTAGTCCGCGTTTCCGCGACGTCGTAGTCAAAAATTTTGTCGACCGCTACGACGAGCATGTGGAAAAGCAGTTTGCAGCCGTCACATACCAATTCGGAGACAAGCTGTGCTACGTGGCGTTTCGCGGCACAGACTCCACTTTTGTCGGGTGGAAAGAGGACTTCAACATGGCGTTTCGTTTCCCGGTACCGTCGCAAACAGACGCAATGGAGTACCTTAACAGGGTTGCGGCGCAGTGTAGTTGTCCGTTACGCGTAGGCGGACACTCCAAGGGCGGCAATTTGGCTGTGTATGCGGCGATGTTTGCCAACGAGGACGTCAAGCGACGTATCGAGCGAGTGTACTCCAACGACGGACCCGGTTTTCTGAAGTCGGTATTGGAAACCGACGCATTTGCGTCCGTCTCCGACCGACTGGAAAAAGTCGTTCCGCAATCGTCTTTTGTTGGCATGCTGATGGAAGAACACGAGCAGTACCGCGTAATTAAAAGTCACCAAAACAACATTTTGCAACACGACCCTTACTCATGGGAAGTGAGCGGTTGCGACTTTGTGTCGCTTGACGGACTTACGCCGCGCGCCAGGTGTTTCGATCAGGCGTTGAACCAATGGATCGTCTCTCTGCCTGCCGAAGAGCGCGAGAGGCTTGTAGATTGGCTGTTCAGACTCGTGGATCTTGACAGGTTCAAAACTACGGAAGAGTGGCAAGCGTCCTGGCGTAAAAATCTGTCGGATACTATGCGCAAAATTTCCGACGCCGATGCCGACACCAAACAGTTTGTGCGTCGTGCCATACACGAATTGCTGGCACTTAACAAGCAAAATCTCGCCGAGATGCGTAAACA
>CAKQXG010000069.1 GCA_934281515.1 uncultured Clostridia bacterium
GTAACTGCGCCGTCGTTTACCTTGTACTCGTAGGAAGCCGCGTCGGTGCGTGCCGTCCAGGAAAGCAGACTGTCGGTATAGGTAAGACCCGACACCGGAACGCTGGACTTGGAACTGTCTATTGTGTAAGCGTTGCTCCACAGCGACTCCGACTCGTCCTCGAACACGGCCTTTACCTTGACTTCGTACTGTCTGCCAAGGACAATGTAGTTACCTTCGAGCGTAAGTTGGTTTGTGTCGGATGTAAGCACTTGTGTGCCGACCTGCACTTTGTAGGAGGTTGCGCCTTCGACAGCCGTCCAAGTAAGCACGCCTTGACTTAAAGCGATGTTTGCGGGAGCCGCAACGTTGGTTTTGTCGATGACAACGGTAGTTGCCGCGGCGGAATTGTAACCGTCGGTGACAGCCTTGACGGTGACGTTGAGTTTGCCCGCAGGCAGGTGTTTGATGTCAAGTTTTGTTTCGGTACCGAGGTAGTACTCTTCCTCGCCGATTGTTACGATGTAGTGTTGCGCATTGTCGACAACGCCCCAACTGAGCAAGCCCGTCGTGGGATCGTAGGCAATGTTGTCAACCGCGGCAAGCGCTCTGTCGAACACAAACGTTGCGACGGAGCTGTAGTAGTTGGCGGAAACTGCCTTTACTTCGAACACAATGCCGCCCTTTGTCATCGGGCAGTTGTTAAACACGTAGTTTGTGGACTTGCCGATGTACACCGACTTGTGGTTGTGCCGGCTGTCGCCGCAAGTGACCGTTACATAGTAACCGTCGGCATTGTCGACGCCGTCAAACAACAAAACAGAGTCGCCCACCACTTCGAAGCCCGACACGCGGTCGAGAGCCTTGTTGAGATAGTATCTCTCGACGGTGATGTCCTCGCCGTATGTAAGAGTGTACTTGTATTCTCCGGCAGGTTTAGCAGACAAATCGTAATCGTAGGCCGACGAACCCGTTGCGCCGATGGTGTATTCCGCAGTGGTTTTGTCGGGATTGGTTATCGTCAGTTTTGCCGAACCGGTCAGTCCTGTCCAGCTTGCGCCGCTGCCGTTGACGTCGAGAGTGACAAGCGTTGCGCCGTCTTGTTGCCACAGAGCAAACAAAGTCGTGTCGGAGGTAAATGTGTTGCCTTCGACATATTGCGATGTAAGTTTGTCGGCTTGCTCGTACACGCTTGTCCACCAACCCTTGAAGGTGTAGCCCTTACGCTCGGGAGTGGGCACTTCGAGATACAGTTTGCCGTTTATCGTTGTTTGGCTTGCGATTTGTTCGGTTGCGTCGTAGCCGAGATTGAAAGAAACGTTGTATTCCTTTGCGCCCTCGGTGTACTGCACCCACTTGGCGTACAGCGTGGTGTTTGCCGTGACGACCTCGGTGCCGAAGTCGAAGGGCTTGCCGCTGAAATCGGATGTTTTGTACCAACCGACAAATTTGTAGCCGTCCTTAGCGGGATCGGCGGGTTTACGTACCAAAGCTCCGTTTACTACGCTGACTTCGGATGTGCTTTGTCCGTTGTCAAACGTTACGGTATACTTTACTTGCTTGTAGAGCCTGTACACGGACGAGTTGAGGCTCAACTCGAGGATGTCATCTTGATTCTTGCAGGTCGCAGTCCCCTGCCCTTTGATAAACGTGAGAGTAATCTCTCCGTTTTCTGCCGTAGCATATGTACCAGAAGACAAAGAGTCGTTTTGATTCAGCGTAAACGCACCCGTTCCGCTGAGAGTCAACGTGATATCTTCGTAGATGTAAACGCCCTTTTCCGGACCTTCTTCGATCGGCGGAGCAGGCGGATCATCGTTTGTCACTTCGCACGCAGTCAATACAGCCGCGGTAAGACAGCTGATCAACATAATGGCAATAAGGACAATCAACCATTTGTTTTTTCTAGATTTCATTGATGGCTACCTCCATAAGTATATGTACAAAAACTGTGTTCTCCTCTCGACAAGCACCACCGACAATCAACACCCTTTTTGCCCCATATAAGTACGCGCAAATAAAGTTTTCTCGTTGAGTTTTGCGCGACCGCGATGACACAATCTTGTTATTTTGCCCGTTTTTATGCAAAACCGACAAATAAAAGGATATATGACACCCCGCTTATAATTGTTAAAGTATAGTACAATCTGTCGGATTATGCAAACATTTGAGGGGGGGGTCGACAAAAAAAATTAAAAAATTTTGAAAAATTTTGAGAATTTAAAAACATTGCAACGGTCATAAAAAATATTGATAAAATAATGCAAATGTAATAGTTGAAACCATAAAATTTAACTAATATTTGACAGGGTACAAAAACATTAAATAATGTACGCGCGTATAATGCGCGCGCACGCGTATGCACGCGTAAAATAAAAATATCGGGAAGAAACTCTTTTGTCGCAAAGCGTTTCTCCCCGAGCACCACTTATTAAAATTTCGGAGCAGTAAAGTACTGCCGCAACAACAAATATGCCGTCCCGTTTACTTGCGCAACAAAAGCATATTCGCTATGAGCATATATGCACGGCGCAGTTTGCCTGTCAATTATTACACACACATCGTGCTCGTGTTAATTGCACGACTGCCTTACTCCGTTCGCGTCACACAAATACACGTCCACGGGCACGGCGTTATCCACAAAGGAGGCAATGATTTCTATCTGCTTGCCTGCCAATTCTTCCGTCAAGGGCAAAAAGTAGGTAAAGTATCCCGTTGCCGTCGCAACGCGCCACTCGTATGGGTTGGCAGGATAGGCAGGAGCACGCGACGGAAATGCCAGCAACTTGCCGTCCACTCGCGCGACAACCGACACGCCTTCCAGACCCGTTTCGCCTTCCACCGCTACGGCAATGTAGGGATGCAGGGGCAACTGCGCCTTGTCCACCACAAACGTGCCTGCACTGACCGCCTTGGTTTGACTTGCATTGTAGGGCGCAAACAGATTGGTCAGATGCGGACGAGACAACGTAATTTCATCGTTGCCGCGAAAAACCTTTATTGAAAAAATACGGTCTATCGGTTCGGGCATACGCAAATAGCGACACTTGTCGGGCAAGATGATCGTCAACTTTTTGCGCAAACCGTGGTTTGTGCTGTCGCGGTCGACATAGTAATCGAAATAGCGCAAGTCATACTCGCCCATCGTCGTAACTTCCGCAACAGGTGCATGTTGCCATACAAGCAGGTCGCAAGACACTTCAGCTTTGTCGGCGACGAATTGCTCGAAGAATACGTGCGGCGGATTTTGCAGACCGTCAAAAAACTCTATTTCCACACGGTCGCCGTCCACCACATCGCCAAAGTCCACGCGCAAACAACCGCCTTTGATTCGATGTCCGCCGGAGTAGGCGCGCGACTTGGTGTCAAACACCGTGTCGGGATTGCAGTCAAAGGGGATGTCGCATTCCACGCCGCGACAAACATACGACGGCTGATTGAAGAAAAAGTCTCTGCATGCCTGCACTTGCGGAATACTTGTCTTGCCGCTACGTAACAGACTGCGGCGTTCCAAGCTGTCATTGTCAACAAAGAAACACTGCGTTTCGTACAGCTTTTCAGCGTCAAACGGTACAGTAACCGAACTTAAACTGCCTAACTTGCGCGGACTGGCAAGCGTTATGTCGAAACAGTTGTCTCCGTTTGTACGAGCAAGCACATTGATTTTGTCGGGGTTGCCGTCGGTTTCGTGCAGTACTTCGTACACGCAATCGGCAGGCATTTCGGTTGCGACAGTGACGTCGGTAACTTCGATAAGCGTAGCGCGCCAACTACGCAAATTGATTGACACGGTCGCGCTGTAATCGTACACGCCGACAAGTTGCTCGTACGGGAAATGCGTACAAACCTGCACCTTTGCACAGGGAGATAGTCCTATGCTTTGATCAAGGCGTACCTCTATCGTTTTGTCCGCCCAACTTGCGTTACCTGTTGCGATAAAACGGCGTTTGTCGTCGCCACGCGCAACCGCGCCGTTGCCGTAGATTGACTCGTCAAGGTTCAACGCGTCGACAAGTATGTCGCGGTACAGTCTGTGCAGGTTGAATATTCGGGCAAGCTTCGGCAACTCGTCATCACGCATAAGCCACGGATTGCCATAAATCTCCGGCGCAAGTATCAGACAACGATTAAATGCCTGATAGACAAGCTCATCCTCAAAAAAATCAATCGAGGACGAAATGCACACGCCGTGATCTTCTGTCAGACGCTTATTGTCGGGGGTGTGTCCGCGGAAAAACATAAATGCACGGTTGTGCGGCGCGGTGACGCGATTGACGCCATGTACGTCAATGTAAGTTTCCAGACCTTCCCACAAAAAGGTAGTTGCATAAACTTCGGCTTCGCCAAGGTCGTTGCGGTGATTGAGCAAAATAAGGTCGGGACTGTACTTACGGCATTGCTTCATTGTCTCGGCAAACTCGCCGCGTTTGTCGGCACGTAGCGGCCCGCAAACGGCGTCAAACTTGAACAATGCCCAATTGTAATCCTTGCACAAATCCACAATCATTTTGCGACGAGCTTCGGCTTGTTCCTTTGTGTCACCGTAGCCGTCCGCACCGCCCCACACGCCCATGCGCGTACCCATTTCGGCGGCAGCAGCCACAACTTTGCCGTAACCGTCGGGGTATTGTCCGGATATTTTGGCACCGTCAATGCGCTCATAGGTGCCTTCTGCTCCGTCCATGTTACCTGCGTCCCAGGCATAGATGTCCAACGTCATGCCGTATGTATCTTTGAGGTAGCGGAAGAAGGCAAGATTGGCTAGCGTTTGCGCTTCGGTCGAACCTTCGTTTGTGTTGTTGATCCAACTGAAATATTCGCTTTTGGACGGAGTGCGCTCGTCCGCACCCGAAGTAGCGACTGTCTTTTTCATAGTACTCCTTTGCGATTTTGTCGCAAAAATATTTATACGTATATGTTTTTTAGTTGTATTTTGTCATTTTGACTATCTTCCGAAAGCAGACAAGTCACAATCTTTTTACACTGTCGCGATAGACGGTCGTCGCGGCAAACATGTAGTGATTACGATCGTTTGTACCGTCCAGCGCCTCGCTTACAAGGCTGCAAATCTTGTCGCACATGCCGTCGATATCCTGTTTGACTGTGGTCAGTGCAACCGCAAGCGTTTCGCTGAACATCAGATCGTCGAAACCCACCACCGATATTTCGTCGGGAATCTTCAGTCCCATTTCGGCAACGGCTTTGTACACGCCGTACGCCATCATGTCGTTGCAGGCAAATATCGCCGTCGGATGATAGGCAAGCAGTTCGCCTGCAAGGGTATAGCCGCTTTCGTAGCGGTAGTCGCCTGCGCGAACGAGTTGCGCGTCGTACTCCAGTCCGTTGTCGGCAAGAGCACGCCTGTAACCGGCAAGACGAGAAGAGTAGTTTTTGTGATTGGGTTCGGAAATGCACGCTATCCGTTTGTGTCCCGAATCCACCAGGTACTGCACAAGAGCGCGGGCGCTTTCTTCGTTGTCGGTTGCCACAAGCGGACACTTCATACCGTCGGCATAGCGGTCGAATGCCACCACGGGTATACCGTTTTCCTCAAATGCCTGCAATGTCGCAAGCGACTTGTCCGAGTCGTTGGCAATGCACAGCACAAGCGCGTCAATGCCGTGGCTCAACATCAGTTGCAGGTACATCGACTGCTCTTCGTCACTGTCGTTAGTGTCGCACAAAAACAACGAGTAACCCATTTTGACAAGACGATTTTCAAGTGATTTTGCCATCTGCGAAAAGAATACGTTGGATATGTCGGGCACAATAAGTCCTATTGTGTTTGTGCGCTTGGTGATAAGTCCCTTGGCAAGAGAATTGGGTATATAGTTGAGCCTTTGCGCCGTATCCAACACTTTGCGTTTGGTTTCTGCCGAGGTACGCACCTTTTTGTTGTTGAGTATCAAAGACACCGTGGTGACGGAAACTCCGCTGGCTTCGGCGATGTCTTTTATCGTAGTTTTCATAGAGAATCCCCTTGGTAAAACGATTTAGATTGCATATATTTTACTTTATTTTACATAAAAAATCAACCGTTTTATGAAAATAAAATCCGTGATTACCGAAAGTTATTTCAACCGTCACACTTCTGCAATCCGACGTCGAAAGTCGTTGTTAAAAGTTGTCGGGAATCTACACCGAGCCTGTCCAAACAAATAAAACTTCCGCTACAACGGAAGTCTTATCCGAGCATTTGTAACCCGCAAACTCTGCCAATCGGCGTAAACCAACGCCAAAAATTATTCATCCGTTCGATATGCCGTTGACAATGCGAGCCGTTTAACGATTCCGTTGCGCCTTATTTGTCGTTACCCGACAAGCCTTTGCGGACGACTTCGGGGTAGTGCTCCTTGTTGACAAGGTCGTCGAATACGCTGTGAGCATACAGTGTTTGTCCGAAAGCAATCGAACCGAAGCCGTACAGCGTGTACAAACCGAATGCAATCAGCTGTGCCCATACCTGCGGTGCCAGCCACAACATCAACGCCATCGGCGCAAAAGTGCAAACCATTGCCAGAATATTTCTAAAAAACCGAGCCAAGGCAAATACTATACTGTTTTTTACGCGATGTCCGACTGCGCCGTCGTACACTTTGCTTTGCGTAAGATCGAACATCACCGCCGCCGAAATTGTACAGATAACCACTGCGGCAAGTGCCAAAGCGACCACTTTAAATGCCGTATCTGTCACATAGTATGTGACAAACCACTTTACCGACACATAAAATATGTAGGTCAGTGCGGCAAACAACGACGGTACGATTGCATCCTTGAAGGACAGTTTTACACCGTGCCAGAAGTCGTAGCCGAGCGTTGCGCCCTCCGCCCAGGCAGTCTTTTTGCAGTAGTAAAGCGCACCGGAAATGCCCAAACAAAACGGGTAAAACGCCACTACCGAAATAAGCGCGCACACGCTGTCGGCACGCAAAAGGCGTATCGTGTAGGCATACTTGTCGGCCTGTTCGGTTGCCGCCTGCAACTGTCGTGTGATGTCGGCGTCGATAATTGCCGAAGCCATCACAACGGCAAACAACGGCAGCGCAAACAACCCCACAAGCAACGAAAGGGACAGCATTGTGTCCCATCGTTTAAAATTGTAACCAAATAGCTGTATTCTGTTTGTCGGCAGATTGTCAGACAATTTTTTTGATTTCCTCCAGATATGGTATGGACATCTGTGCACCGAATCTTGTCACCGTAATGGCGCTGGCGCATTGGCAAAAGCCGATAGCCTGCACAAACGGTTTATCTTCGGCAAGCATTGCGCACAACGCGCCGACAAATGTGTCGCCTGCCGCGGTAGTGTCCACCGCAACCACTTTTTGCGGTACGGGATACATGCTGCCGTTGCAGTAACAACCGTTGCCACCCAGCGTTACAATGACGTTTTTTGCGCCCTTGTCCGTCAATATTGTATCAACTTTTTGCAAATTTTGCAAGCCGTTTGCCGACACTCCGCAAATTGCTTCCGCCTCGGTTTCGTTGGGTATTACGTAGTCGCAACAAGACAAAATCTCATCGGTTACGCCTTCGGCAGGCGCAGGGTTGAGTATTGTCACCGCTCCGCACTGCTTTGCTTGCTTCAATGCCGCGGCGACAATGTCGGCAGGAACTTCCATCTGCGTGACAAATATGTCGCCTGCACTTACGTGCGTAGCGATCGTCTGCAACACGTAGTCCTTGTCCAACGCGTAGTTGGCACCATGCGCAACCACAATGCGGTTGTCGCCGTTTTGCACTATTATTATCGCCGTACCCGTCGACACACCGTTCGCCACGCGCACGAAATCGGTGTTTACGCCGTATTTGCGCAGGGTTTGCAGGCACTCCCTACCAAAAAAGTCGTTGCCCACCGCGCCGATAAGATATACGTCGCCGCCAAGTTTGCTAGCCGCGACGGCCTGGTTGGCTCCCTTGCCGCCGCTGTTAGTCAAAAAGTCGGTTCCGTTGACGGTTTCGCCGTTTTGCGGCATGCGCTCGGCTGTGACGGTCAAATCAAAGTTGATACTTCCCAGAACAAAAATCTTTTTCATTTTTCTCCAACTAAATCACAAAACTATTTCGTTTCGTAGATATAAATGTTGTCAACTGCCATTTCCCACAAACCGTTCATGCTGATTGTAAATTGGTAGTTGTCGTAGTTCGGCAAAACGAACGTTTGCTTGAAGTGGTATGTCTTGCCGATTTGTTTGCCCGTAGACAGGTCTGTCGAGGCACTGCCAAGCGATACGGACGGATTGTTCGGATCGATTGCGGTTTCCACTACGTGGGCAAATCTGTCTTCCAATGTGTCGTCGCGGAAGAACACGAAGCACTTGCCGCTCTTAAAGCTCTTGAGTATTTTGTAGTCAAATTCCACAGTGTAGGTTTTGCCTGCTTCAAAGGGGTAGTACTCGCGTTTGGTACGGGTAAACTCGTACCATTCCATGCCGATCGTTGGGTCGTACACTTCCTTTTCCACTCTGCCCAGCAGCGAGCAACCGTCGTACGGCTTGCCTACAACCGCGTCTTCGCCAAGGTACAGTTTGGATTCTTCCGTCACTTCAACCAATTCGCTTGCGTCAAATGTCGTACGTCCCCAGGCAAACTGTCCCCAGTTGAAACCGCTGGCCTGGAATGTGCCGCGTGCAAACCGCTCAACTTTGTTAAGACCGATGTCTTCGTACACGGGGATAACGTTGTGACGGAAGCCGATGTCGGTGCCTTCCACAATGGTTGTGGGCGTGGTTGCCGTGATGATAAGGTTGTCGATTACGTAACTGCCGGGTTGGTTGATGCCGAACAAAATCGACATGCCGTCTTGTTCGCAAATAAAGCTGAAGCTCTTTTTGCTGTCCCAGTTGTCGGGGCGTTCGTACCACTCGCCGAATACACGGTGGTCGTCGGTCAGTTTTTGAGGATAACTGCTGCCGTCGCCTGCCGCAACAAAGTAGTAACCGCCGTCGCCGACGTCGCCAAGCGCACGGAAGTCGAAGCTGACCGTGTAGCGCGTGCCTTTCTTAAGTTTGACGTTGTTGCTGTCTGTCATGGCAAGTATAAACTTGTCGTTTGCCAGTCCGGAGTTTAACACAAGGCTGTCACCGTCGATACCTTCGTCGTCGTCCGTCTTGTCTGCGGTGTAACCCATGGCGTTTTGTCCCGTGGGCGCAATCAAAGTTTTGGCGTCAAGCACGTCGTATCCGTTAAAGTCGGTGTACCAACTGCCTTTCTTCTCGATCCACACTTCGTCAATGCCGATCTCGTCAAAGTTGATTGACTCTATCTTAAGCTTGCCTCCGCCCTTGCCCGTGCGGACAGTGACGGTTTTTTGTCCTGTTTCTCCGCTGACGTCCTGCCAACGATAAACATTTGTTTCTTCCTTGCCGTTGACTACACTGAACTTGTAGCAGTCGTCGTTGCCGAAGTAGAAGTTTGCAACGTCCATGTGCGGTTGATACTTAAACGTTACTTCGTAGGTGGAGTTGGCGTCAAGCTTAAGCTTGTCAACGTCCTTCCAATTGGTAACTTTTACACCGCCGTCGTTAAGTTTGACATTGTTTTTGACTTCGATGTTGCCAAGTGCGTACACGCGACTGTTTTCCGCCGTTTCGCCTGCCATTGCAAGGGCAATGTTTTCGTGCTCGGTTGCCGAGTGATCGGGGAAAGGCATTGCAATTGCCAACGTGTATTTGCCGTTTTTAAGTCCGGTGGGAACTTTAAGGTTGCTGTAAACGTTGTTGATTTCGCCAAGCACAAATGTGCGTGCGTCAAATTCGTTGTCGGTGTACTCGTATGCGGTGTTGCCGTCCTTGTCAAGCAACATCAACTTGAGCGGAGAAACGTACGGATAGATGCCTACCGCGCTGTTTGTCCAGGTTGTACGTACGGTAAACTCGCTGCCTGCCGACACTGCCGTCGGGAAGAGCGCTTCTTCCACTGCCAGTCGGTAACCCATCATTGTGTTGCCGCGGTCGATAAAATCAGTGTCGCCCCGTTCAATGATAGACGCCAGGTCTACCGCCACCCAGTTGAGTGTTGTGGAGTTGTTGGGGCGAATCTTGAACAACAGGTCGTTAAGTGCGCTTTCAAGCGTGTATGCGCTACCGGGAGAGTTGATATTGCCCCAGTTGTTGGCGTACTCGCCGAGAATCGGCACGCGCTTGCCTGCGCGGAATGCTTCCGCCATCAGACGTTCGTCAAGCTTGAAGTTGAGTGCGCTTGCCGCACCGTCGCGACGGTAGGATACGTTGTCCAGACGGAACGCATGATCGAATCCGCTCCAGGACACGTAGTTCTGGTAGGCTTCTTCTTCACTGTAGCCG
>CAKQXG010000070.1 GCA_934281515.1 uncultured Clostridia bacterium
CATATAGTAGCACTATAATATGTTAGTGACAGACAATCTCGTTTTGTAAAACGCTTCTTTCTCATACCCTTGCCCAAAGTTTTTGGGGAGGGGTATGGGGAGGAAACTTTTTTCAAAAAGTTCCTCCCCATAAAACATTCACAAAAAAAGAGGAAAAAATGGTAAAAATCACAGACGTCGCCGCAAAAGCCGGCGTAGCAAAGTCAACGGTATCCAACGTGCTTACGGGGCGCAAATTCGTAAGCGAAGAACTCCGACAAAAGGTACTTACCGCCTGCAAAGAGTTGGATTTTCAACCGAATTTTTGTGCTTCGGGCTTGTCCAGCCGTCGCACCAACATCATTGCGTTGCTTTTGGAAAATACGACGGACATCGGCACATATCCGTTTTACAAGGATTTGATGATGAGTTGCCTTACCGAGGCTTCGGTACAAGGGTATTCGTTGTTGGTGTACTACGACAGCGACAAAACCAAGTTACTGCAAACCTTGCGACAGGGGCGCGCACCGATTGACGGCGCAGTACTGCTTGCACCGGGTGTGGACGACGAACGTCTTGTCGAAATGGAAAACAATCGTACCATTTGCGTAGTTATCGGTCGCCCTTCGCACGACAACATCGGCTACGTGGACATCGACAACAAAGGCTTGGTGGTCAACGTTGTGGACAAGCTTGTTGGGACGTATGGCAAAAACGTGTATTTGCTGAACAGTAGTAACAATCTTACTATTTCGCAGGATCGCGACAAAGGCTTTGTCGAAGTTTGCACGGCGCACGGTATCGATGTCGCGGACAGACTGTTCCACAGCGAGCTTTGTTCCGAGGACGAAGGTTACGCCATCGCAATGCGACTTGCCGAGCCTGACGCCGTTTTTGTCACTGCCAACGAAGGTCTGGCAAAGGGTGTGTACCGTGCCGTGGAAGAAAAAGGGCTAGCCGTCGGCAAAGACGTGGGTGTGTTTGCATTGGGGCGCAGTATCGAACACGGTCACTTTGCGCCTAAATTGAGCTACGCGCGTCAAAGCTACGAGCAACTTGGCAAAATCGCCGTCAACGCATTGATAAACGAAATTCGTACAGGCGAAAAAAGCAGTCAATTGGTGGACAGCGAAGTGGTGTTCAGGGATTCGACGGAGAGGTAAAGCGCAAAGTGCACACTGACAAATTTTTCCTTTTGCCCCTGCCTTGTCTGTATCGGGTGATGTGGGTGACGAAAATTTTTATAATTTTTTCAAATTTGGGTATTGACAACCGCTCGTAGGTGTGATACAATACAGAAAAACGGTTTTTTCAAAAGGAGATTATACCTTGTTAGGAAAAGCCGTTTATTAAGCAAATGTAGAAAAACGGTTTTCTAGACTAATTATATAACAAATTTTGGAGTTTACTGTATGAAAAAGATTTGTCTTATTCTTTGTATGGTGCTTGTTGCGGCAAGCTGCGTTGCGTTGTTTGTCGGATGTAACGGCACGCAATCCGACCACAATACGATTACGGTGTGGTGGCCGAGTGGCAAGGCGATGCAAGACATCATCCAAGCCGCCGTCAAGGACTTTACGGCTACTCACCCGGAGGCCAAGATAAAAATCGTCAACAAGCCCGTCGACGCATTCGAGGCCTACAAATATGCGCTAAACGACAACAAAACTCGTCCCGACGTAGCCATTGTCGACCACGTGTACATTGCCGCATTGGCAAACGACAAACAACTTGCCAATCTGACGGAACTTGGTTGCGACGACGTCAAGTCACTGTATCCGCAAAACGTTTTTGACGGCGCATGTTACGGCGGACAAGCCTACGGGCTGCCGTTTTCTGCCAATACGGTGGTGCTGATGTACAACAAGGACATTTTGTCGGCATGCGGCGTTGCCGTACCCACTACGATGGACGAGTTGCTTGCCGCATGCAAGACTGTCAGCGAAAAAGGGCACATTGCCTTTGCTCAACCGCAAAACGACTTTGCCGTGATGGAATTTGTTTCCTATGCGGCTAGATGCGGCGGCAAAGTGGTGTCCGACGATTACAAAACGGTGACTTTTGACGACGCCGGGGTAAGCAAAGCTATCGACAAATGGATTGCGCTGAGTAAGTATGCTTCGCAGTCCACCTACGAAGAGGACAAGTTCTACAACGGCAAGGTTGCCTTTGTCGAGATGGGTAGTTGGGCGTTGACAAGCGTAACGGGTAGCAGCAAACGTTTCGACTGCGGCTTTGCCGAAATGGTGACAATCGACGAAACTTGCACAAACTACTCAGGCTTGGGATTGTACACCTTGTGTATCGCCGAAAAGTCTGCAAGCAAACAACTTGCGTTGGAATTTGCCAAGTACCTGTCCACTAACAAAACGGTGCAGTTGGCATACAACAAGGAAAAGAATCTGTTTCCCGTCACAAACGAGGCGCTGACAGACGATTACTACACGACTAACGATGCTTTTAAGGTGTATGCGTCGCAATTGCAAAAGGTGGCGGCTCGCCCTGCAACTCCCGTTTGGCCCGATATGGAAAGCGCATTGCAAAACATGTTGTTTGAGATTGTGCGCCAGGGCGGCAATTACTCGACGATAGTGGCAAAGTATCAAACCAAGGTGCAACAAGCGACCGACAGAGTGTTTAAGTAACGTTTTTCGCTACAAAAAAAATAAGAAAAGTTTTATCGAAAATCACGAAAAAAGGTATACGTAATGAAAAATTCTTCACCTAAAAACTTGGGAAAACGCCTTAGAGGCAAACAAAACAGAACGGCATGGACCATGCTGTCTTTTCCCGTGCTGTGGTGGGGAATTTTCTTCTTGTACGCCTTTGTTCGTGCGATTTATTTCAGTTTTACCGACTTGAAGTTCGACATCGCCAACATCACGTCATTCAATCTGGACAACTACATAAGGCTGTTTCAGGACGAAACCTTTTTTAAGGCGCTTGGCAACACGCTTGTGTGGACGGTGGTCATGACTCTGTTCAACAACGGGCTGGGACTGATATTCGCCTTCCTCATATTCAAGATGAAGAAGGGGCAAAAGGTGTTTCTTGCACTGCTGTTCTGGCCGACGTTGGTTTCGGCAGTGGCAGGCGCAAGCGTTACAAAGTTGTTGTTTAACCCTAGCGATACAGGCGTGATAAACAGCATAATAATTGCTCTCGGCGGCAATCCGTCGGGGTGGTACAACGATCCGAACATAGCGCTGTTTACGCTGATGATAGTGCCGTCGCTACTGGGGTTCAGCACGCAGATGATGATATACTACGTCGCACTTAAGGGCGTACCTGACAGCTACATCGAGGCGGCGTATCTGGAAACAAGCAATCAATGGAAGGTGTTGTTCAAGATCTACTTGCCGCTTATCAAAAATGCCGTTACCTACAATTTGTTGCTGTCGCTTATAGGCAACTTAAAGGTAATCGGTCCTATGCAGCTTGTTACCGACGGCGGACCGCTCGACAGTACCATGACAATAATGTTGTATCTGTATCAAAAGGGCATCACCGGTTACGAAATGGGTTACGCTTGCGCAATCGGCGTAATAACGCTGCTTATCATTCTTATAATGACGGGCGTGCAACTTAAACTTACAGGCAAGGGGGCGGTGGACTATGAGTAAACAAATCGGTCGCGCCGCGCGCAAAAAGAGCAACGCCGCAACGGTGGTAATTATCGTGTTTCTGTCAATTGTGGCGGCAATGCAAATCTTCCCGTTTTACCTGCAAATCGTCACAAGCCTGCAACCGATGGACATGGTGCCGGAAGTCGGCAAAATCTACCTGTGGGCAGATGGCTTCCACATCGAAAACTACATCGAGGCGATAGAGCGCGTCGGTTTGTTGCAAGGGTTGCTCAACAGCGTAATCGTTGCTGGCGGATTTACGTTGCTGTCGGCGGTGGTGATACTGCTTGTAGGCTACGTACTTGGCAAAAAGGAGTTTGCGGGAAAGCGTGCGGTAAAGTTTGCGATGTTGCTTACCATGGTTGCCCCGGGCGAACTACTGATGGTAACAAACTACAAGTTGGTGTCCGACCTTGGGTGGACAAACACCTTTGCGGGGCTTATTTTGCCGGGTATAGTCAACATTACGGGCATATTTTTGGTGATGAGCTTTATGAACACCATACCCAACGCCGTGTTGGAGTCGGCGGACATCGACGGCGCAAACGAACTGCAAAAGCTGTTTAAGATAGTGCTGCCGATGACATTGCCGATACTTGCCACCTACTTTATATTGACCTTTGTCGGACAGTGGAACGACTACCTGTGGCCAATGGTGGTAACAAGCGACAGCGAATTGTTTACCATACAGTTGAAGTTGAAGGAATTTAACCCCTACTACGGCGGTTTTGCCGACGAGGTGCTTAAAAATGCGGCTTCGATATTTACCCTTGTGCCGGTAATTGCGGTGTATCTGACTTGTCAAAAACAGTTTGTTTCGGGCTTGTCCATCAGCGGCATGAAGTAGTCTGTAGCATTACGCTCAAGACGTCAATGTGACAATAAGCGATGTTAAATGTACCAATATAGTATGTTTAACAATATTTGAATTTACAAAACGTTGCACAAGGAAAATACCGCTTCGGCGGAAAAATAAGGAGAACGAAAATGAACAAAAAATTACTTGCAGCGGCGCTGTTGGTTTGTTTGGCTGTTTGCCTTTGTTTTGCAGCATGCCAACCGACGGAAGAAAGGCCGCAAGAAGTCGTCCTTAACGAAATAAAGGTGACGACTCCACCGACAAAAACAACTTACGTAGTCGGCGAAAAGTTTGACAACACGGGCATGGTAGTTACTGCGGTGTATTCCGACAAGACGGAAAAAGCCGTAACAAACTACACATTTGCACCCACCGACGAACTCGGCGTATCCGACAAGGAAATTGTGGTTACTTACACCGAAAAGAGCATTACAAAAAGCGCATCCGTTGCTATTACGGTTGCAGAAGCTACCCCCGACAGTATTGACGCACCTATTGTTGTGCTTGGCGAAGATCGTATTTCTTGGGGCGCGGTAAATGGCGCAACGGCTTACGAAGTTTACATTGACGGCACGCTTGTCGACACCGTAACGACAACTGAGTACGCGCTTGACCTTGCAAGCGGCAGTTACGAAATCACCGTCAAGGCTACCTTCGTCAAAGGTGACAAAAAGGTTACAAGCGAAGCGAGCAACACTGTCAACTACATATACAACAGCCAATTAGGTGCGCCGTTACTTGCTGTAAACGACAATGTCGTTACTTGGCAAGCCGTCGAAAAGGCAGATAAATATGTTGTTTATGTAAACGATGAAGAAAAACAAACCATTACCGAAACTTCCTACACAGTGGCGGAAACGGATATCGGCGTATACAAAATTGCCGTTGTGGCAAAAGACTCTACGGGCGAGCGTACCGACAGCGACAAGTCCAACGTCGTGTCGTACATTGTCAAGGTGGATTTGACCAAGGCAATTACCGTTGTCAACAACGGAAAGGTGTTGTCCCTCAACGCTTCTCGCTCCTTTGCGGAAGCGGAAAACGACTACACGACATCTACCGACGCAACATCCTTGTTGGCGGAGGCTGTCGGAGACAACTACGCACTGAGAACATTCGACGGAAGATACCTCGTTTATGTTCCTTCTTCTTCCGTAATGGAAAATCGCACATGGGTGTTTGCCGACAAATTACAAGCCGACAACCAAAACTTTATTTGGAAGTTGACGCTTTCGGAAGGCACGGCAAACGAGTATACAATTAGTTCTGTCGGGGCAGGACTCGACAATGCTTTGGCGGTTGTGGACGGTAATGTGTTCGTAGATATGTTGTCCACGCCTACGACAAATGCCGAGCAACGCAAATTTGTCATCAATCAATCGACTACTTCGGTTGATGACTTTGCCGACGCGCAATACGCAGTTTCTGAGCCGTTTGACATTACCAAACCGTTTGTGGGATATTACGAATCTTTGTCTACGGAAACCGACCGTTACTTGGGCATAAAAAACGAGGAATATATCGGTACAAATTCATCTATTGCAAATTATTTAAGCGAGCGGACGGAGTTCTCCCCGTACGTCGATACTAGCGTAATTTGTAACAGCATTTTCCAATTTGAAAGTGTATCCGCAAGTCTTACCGTTGCCGACAAAACTTACAACGAAAATTTATATCGTATTCGTACTTACGCAGGCAAGTATCTGACGACCGTAAAAGGCAATTATATCAATGGCGGCGGAGACGATTTTGTTACGGCAATCGATAGTAATATAGAAAATTTGTGGCAAATATGGTACGTTCCGACCATTTCGGAAGGTGTCGTTCGCTTGCAAAACTTAGGTCATTTGTACGATTGGCAAAGTTCAAGTCAAGATATTTCAGGACATGCACTTTGCAACCGAAATTTAGAAAAAGGAATTACGGGATTTTACAATACGGCAAATTTGCCCGAAACAGGTATATATTACAATCTGATTGTGTCTAACGTCGATGTTCCTATGAACAAAGTTGACTTCACGGATTTGTCCGGCAAAACCTACTTCATTACAAGTGTATACGACAAGGCAAATCGTGTGACGGTAGCTCAACGCGATACAATGTATATCGATGCTTATGTTCAAGAAAAAAGTGCCGAGTTTAAGTTTACGTTGGAAAAAGCAACAACGGCAAATTACGGCAATGTTTACTATGTAAAATATGCAAACGGTCAATACTTGACATTCAATTCTTGGGCAAATACGGGCTTGTCGGATTTCACCGGTGCCGACAATCAAAAGTTTGTGTTTAACCAAATTGCAGGCATAAAAGACGGCTACACAATTCATCCGTTACTCGGCGGAAAATACCCCGACGTTGCAGGCATTGACAATTTGACGGTTTACTTTGCAAATTATCCCGACGTTAATAAACCCGGTGTAGAGCAATATGGCTTGTACAGCGAAGTAATGAGTGCATATCATTGCAACTGGTTCCAACGCATGTTTGTTTTGGAAACAACGACGGAAGAAACTTTCGTAAAAGAAACGAAGGTATTTGATTTGACTAAACCGTTGTTCATGGGTATAAAAAACGCCATCGATTACAACGGATCTTACTTGGGGCTACACGATACTTACACGGGTACTTCGGGTAAGGTGGAAAATTATCTTACTACACTGAATATTCTCTCTGCCTTGGAAGACAAAACAAGTTGTGTTTTCCAATTTGAGCCGATTGATGACCGTGAAGGGTGGAGTATTACTGTCGGTTCAACTACATTCAAAGACAATCTGTATCGTATTCGTACCTACAATGGTAAGTACTTGACGGCAGTCAGTGGACTTTACGTAAACGGACCTGCAACAAACGATTACATCGGTGCATATGAGTTGGATACGGATAATATGTGGCAGGTGTGGCACATCGCATCGCAAAACGATAATGTTTTGGAACTTCAAAACTTTGGTGCGGTATACGCTTGGAATAACGACCAACTTTACTTTGTAAATCGTAACTACGATTTGAGTCAGGACGGGGCAACCGGTTTTTGGAACTACATTCCGAATAACGACGCTTTCAAGATTGTTTGTACAAATATCGAGGTTGAAATGCAACCGATTTACCACAAAAATCTAAGCGGTAAGTTTACGATCAAAAACCTTGGTAGCAACACAAATATCGTCTACGACAATACACGTCAAAAAGATAATGTCTGCCTACGTACCGCAACGGAAGAAGATGTCAACCCGGATAGCGATTTTACATTAGAAAAAGTAGAAAAAGACGGAGTCATTTACTATCGTATTATATCATCCGACGGCAAGTATCTCACGTTTAATGCATGGTTTTCTATGACATGGGAGGATGCGACGGAACCTGGCGACAACACATTGTGGCACTTTCAAGAAGTTTGCGGAGTGGAAAACGGCTACTTGATTTCTGCATACGGTCAATATTGGCTGTCTAATGACGGTAAAACAAAATTCCAAGTCTTGTATCCCGATTACCAAGGGCTGAAAGGACTTCCGTCCACAAACTATCTTTACAGCGAGGTTAACTATGCAAATGAGTATATTTGTTACTACCGTGTTTGGCAATTAAACGTAGTGGCGTAACAAGTAATTTTAGGCGGTTGTACAACTCGGTTGCATATTTCCACCGTTAATAGAACGTTTACGCCGCTAATCGTTAGGGTGCGGCAAACGACTTTCAAGTGCGTTCTGTGCGTGTCATGTTGTTTGTCTTCCTCAAACAAGCCGTGTCTTTGCAACAATTACGCTTTGTTGTAAACTATGCGGTCGACTTAGCGGCGTAAAAAAACTATGTGTAGCAAATAAATCAAGATACCCAAAGCAAGAATAGAGCGGAGGATGTATTCCATAAGGATATTCTTTCTTCTATACATTATGATGACCATTCAAGCGGTATGTTCTACTAAGGATGGAAATACGTGGGATTATTAGGAGTGAAAATGAAAAGAAAAATTACGGCAACGATATTGATGGTGTTGCTAATTTGTGTGTTTTTTTGTTTGACATCTTGCAAAAAGGATGACAAGCAAGTTTCGTATGTCGATGCCGATTTATTCTGGAAAACCTCGGAGTGTTCGTCTGTTATTTATTCCGTACAGGCGGACAAACTAACACAACAAGAGTTGGAAACAATAGTTTCATTGCAAGGTATAGTGGCACAAACATCGCCGTCCATTTACATAAATTGTGACAAAGATACGGCGTTTTGGTTGAAGGACGGTCGTGCTAAATACGGTTGGCAAGTGGTGGACGTTACCGATATTTGGCAGTTGATAGACTCTTTTAGGTCTTACTTGGCAAACGGCAAATACGTTTTGTACGACAGCACGGCAGACAAAGGCGTATCGTATATCAATCAATCCGTAAACTATGCAACCGTTGTCGCAGGCGCGGAAAAATATCTAATGATTTCGCAAAGTTTACAAGCCTTGGCTGAACAAAAAGGCTTGACTTTAGGAAAGGACGTGCGAAACTCGTCCACAAAAGAAATTTTTGACGAATACAAAGATTCGTTGACAACAAAGTATTTAATTCACCAAAATCCCACCAAGTGGCAGTTGAGAGATTATGCGATAGCCGGCAAAGCGATGTGTTTTTACAGCGACTTTTATGATGGTAGCTCTGAAGTTAAAAACGAGATTGTAGAGTGGGCAGATGTCAATTGTCCCGTGCTCGGTTGGACGGAAAACGAAGTTAATTTTGTGGCGTTTAATTCGATTAACAGCAAATTTACTGTAGCCGCCGACTGGTCTACCAACCTTTCGTTATTCGCATCGTTGAAATCGCAATCAAACAAACCGAAAAACTATGTCGAAAGGCAACTTACTGCCGAGAAAGGAAAACATTACCTTGCAATAGTAATGAGTGACGGAGACAATCTTCAATGGATGCAAAACGGCTTTGCCACTGATGCCAAGTATTTCGGTTCACAATATCGCGGAAACTATCCTGTTACTTGGACAATCTCTCCGAGTATGTACAATTTGGCTCCGCAAGTGATGGACTATTTGTATGCTAACGGCAGTGAACGTGATCAATTTATTTGCGGTCCGAGCGGCGTGGGCTACGTAAACGTTGCAGACTACAACGCCGACAGTTTGGCAAGTTATGCTCAAATTAGTGCAAGCTACCTAAAACAAACGGGAATGGAATACATCAACTTTTTGGACGGCGCTGCAAACAAAAACTCACTTGGCGAATTTGCAAAATACGACAGCGTAAAAGGTGGAGTTTGGTCTGTCGGCAACAAATACATCGAGGGCGACGGGGCAGTCTATTGGATAAATGACAAACCTTTTGTAACAATGAGGGAAACGTTGTGGCGCGAGATTGGAAACGACGAAGACAACCAATACTACGGCTTTACCGAAAGAGTCGCTCAACGCATAAATAGCTACAAAACGGATCCGACTCGTATCGAAGGGTATACGGTTTTGGTAGCGCACGCCTGGTCAATAGGTAGCATGGACTATATCAATCGTTTTGTTCAAAACTTGGATGAACACGTGGAACTTGTTACCGTTGGCGAATTATTGGACTTGGTTGACAAAAACGTTCCGCATACCGATGTCGACTACTTGAACGATATTCAACCGAGTGACATAAAAG
>CAKQXG010000071.1 GCA_934281515.1 uncultured Clostridia bacterium
CGCAAACAAGTGGGCAGCGAGGACTACACTCCCAAGGAACAAAAAGCCATGGTCGGCGGTATGTTCCTTGCCATGCTGCCAAGGCTTCTTGCCGTTTTGGGCGGTTTTGCCCTGGCAATCGTCGTGGTTATTTTGTGGTTGAGTTAGGGCAGTGAGGA
Source organism: uncultured Clostridia bacterium (assembly GCA_934281515.1). Classification (GTDB taxonomy): domain Bacteria; phylum Bacillota; class Clostridia; order Christensenellales; family CAG-314; genus Fimimonas. Next base: position 159 of record CAKQXG010000071.1, read on the forward strand.
TATCTCAATTTGTTTGCAAAAAGCAAACGTTTTCGAGGCTTTTCGAAACAAACTTATCGCATTGTCCGACGGCACAAAAAAAATCGCCGACGTTACGACAAAATGCTGTCGAAATATGGCAAAATCAGTTGATAAATTACACCCCGCGTGGTAAAATAAAATAATTATTTATAATTATTTTTTGCAAACAATACGGCAAAAGACAAACCGACGAAAACATACCGCATGCGGCATTGAATTCGACGGCGGAATTACGATGGTAGTGAGAAACGTATGAATACAACCAGAACAAAACTTATCGCTATACTGAACGTAGTACTTGCGCTTACCCTGTGCATGTCCTTTTTGCTGTCGGCATTCGGGTTTGAAAACAGTTCTTCGGCCTTTCCGCAGCTTATCGGAGGCAGCCTTACAAAAATCGACAACGTCGACGTAAGTGCAATCCGTCAAGCCAACTACAACGACAACGTCGCTTCCGCATCCCAAGCGCAAGCTTCTTTCGAGGGAGATCGCTGGGTAGTGGTGGAACTCGGTAACAAATCGTTGTATTCGGAGTACACTAAAAAGTATTCCGACGAAACCTTCGGAGATTTTGTCGCAAGCAAACAAGGACAAAAGTTGAAGTCCGACATCGAAAACGAGCAAAAACAATTTCTTTCCAAACTGGACAGAAAAGGAATAAAATACACCCTCAAATACAACTACTCGTTGCTTAACAACGGTGTGGCAATCAAGATAGACGCCAAGGCGTACAACATCGTCAAAAACATGGACGGCGTGACGGATATCGGCGTTTCCGAGTCCTACTCCGTACCGCAAGTGGCTGTCAAAAACGACGCCAATGTCTACACTACGGGTATCTACGACTCTTCCGACATCAATGAAAACGGCGCAGGCATGGTAGTTGCGATATTGGACACCGGCTTGGACTACACGCACGAAGCGTTCCAAAATTTGCCCACAAACAAAAGCAAGCTTTGGACAAAGCAAACGGTAGCCGACAAGATGGCCGACGCCGACGACTTCAAGGCAAAAGCTTCGGTCAACGAAGTGTATTACAGCGAAAAGATTCCTTTCGCCTACGACTACGCCGACGACGACGCCGATGTGTTCCCTTCGTACTCTTCGCACGGCACGCACGTTGCGGGTATCGTAGCCGGACAAAGCGACTACGAAGTAAATTCCGAAACGCACGAAACTTTCCTGGGCGTTGCTCCCCAAGCGCAACTCGTCATTTGTAAGGTGTTTACCGACAATCTCGACAGCGACGGATTGGGCGGAGCCGACACGATGGACATACTTGCGGCAGTCAGCGACTGCGTGGCATTGGGCGTAGACGTCATCAACATGAGTCTTGGTTCCAGCGCAGGTTTCGCAGTGGAAGGCGACGGCAATCGTATCGACCGCATGATCAACGAAGTGTACGCTTCCGTCAAGGCGGCAGGCATCAGCCTTGTTGTTGCGGCAAGCAACGATTACAGTTCGGGCTTCGGCGGCGGCAACGGCACCAACCTTGCAACCAACCCTGACAGCGGTACGGTAGGTTCGCCCTCCACGTACGACGCAGCTCTGTCGGTGGCCTCCATCAACGGACAAAAATCCACCTACATTCAAGCCAACGGCGACGAAGATCAAGTTGCGTTTATCACCGAGTCGTCCGACGGCGACGGCAACGAGTTGGATTTTGTCAATCAGTTGTACGCCATCACGGGCAAGACTCCCGGCACGACAATGCGCTTTAAGTACGTTGTCATCAGCGGTGTAGGTCGTCAAAGCAGTTACAGCAACAGTGTCAAGGCGGAGTTGCGAAACAAAAACGGTTACGACGGAACCATCGCTCTTGTCAAGCGCGGAGACACTACATTTGCCGACAAGGTACGTCTGGCAAAAAGCGGCGGCGCAACGGCGTGTATCATTTACAACAACCTGTCGGGTACAATCAAGATGTCCCTCGGGGAAGTAAAGGACCCGATACCCACCGTATCCATACCCATGGACGCAGGTAAGCGCATTGTAGAAGGCGCAACCAAAAACGTCGGTTACATCGAAATCAATTCGGAGTTTAAGGCAGGACCGTTTATGTCCGACTTCTCCAGTTGGGGACCGATGCCCGACCTTCAACTCAAACCCGAGATAACGGCGCACGGCGGTGAAATCACAAGTGCAGTTGCAGGCGGCTACGACGTGTACAGCGGCACAAGTATGGCCGCCCCCAACATGGCAGGCGCAATTGCTTTGCTGCGTGAAAACCTCAAAAACACTCACCCCGAGTTGGATACAAATACTTTGCTCGGACGTACGCAATTGACCGCATTGGTCAACCAAGTGCTGATGAGTACGGCAACAATAGCTCTCAACCAGGACGGCAACCCGTATTCTCCTCGTAAACAGGGCGCAGGGCTTGCCGGTATCAAAAACGCAATTTCCACCGAGAGTTACATCACGGTTAAGGACAGCAACGGCAACGTTCGCGACAAGACCAAGGTGGAGCTGTACGACGACCCCGACCGCACGGGTGTGTACGAATTTACCTTTACCGTACACAACACCTCGGCAAATACAGTCAAGTACAATCCGACGGTGTATACAATGACGGAAACGCTTGCTTCCGACAACAAGACCGTGGCGGAAAAGGCCTACATGTTGTCGGCAAACACACAAGTTTTTGTCGGCGGCAGTGCCGTGGAAACGGTGGAAGTGGCAGCAGGCGAAGACCTTGAAGTTACCGTAAAAATCACTCTTACCGACGCAGACAGAAAGTACATCGAACAAAGCTTTGCAAACGGCATGTACGTCGAAGGCTTTGTGTCACTTGCTCCCGTAGAGGGAGGCAAGGTTACAATCGGTTTGCCTTACCTTGCTTTCTACGGCGATTGGACGGCCGCTCCTTTGTTCGATTACAGCGTGTACGAAATCGCCGAAAGTCAAAAAGACACTTCGGTTGACCCCGAAGACAAGCTTGTGGCAAGTGCTGCCGAAACGAGAGTGCTGGGTAGATACTTCGAGGACAAGTACATCCTTACATTGGGATCCTACCTGTATTCGCAGGACGAAACCGACGTCAAAATCTACACCGATCCCGACAAGGCGGCAATATCGATATTTGACGAAACAAACAAACACACTATCTACGAGTTGTACATGGTGTACGCAGGATTGTTGCGCGGCGCAGACACTATGACGGTTACCGTCACCGACACCGCCACGGGCAAAGTTGTGTACAGCGAAGTGCAAGAAAAGGTCAGCAAGTCCTATGCGGCAGGCGGCTCTAACCGAGGCGCGGCAATCGTGTTGGATATCAATGCGCTTGATTGGAATTTGTCCGCCAACTCCGAGTACAAGGTGTCGCTGACAGGCACGCTTGACTACAAGGGCGGCTCAACTCCCAAACGCAACAGTTTCGACTTCACCTTTACGGTGGACTACGAAGCTCCGCAAATCCTTGACTATCGCATAAGATTTGACCCCTACACCGAAAACAAAAAAGTCAAGTACCGCGTGTACATGGACGTGGACGTGCAGGACAACCAGTATGTACAAGACGTCATGCCTTGCTACATCAAAAAGACCAAAGACGGCAACGTGATGACTCTTGCCACCAAACACCCCGTACCTGTTTACGGGCAGAAAGGCGAGATGAGTACCGTTTCGTTTGAAATTACCGACTTCTACAACGAGATGGTTGCCGCAAGCAACAGCTACGTGCGCGACGACGACAATCCCGACAGTGCGGTAGGACAGTTTATCCTTGTGGCGGAAGACTACGCCATGAACCAAACCAGCTATCTCATCAACATGACTACGGCGTTGCAGTATCCCGATTCCGTCACGGTATCTACCGACGGCGGCAAGCTTGTCGATACGGGACGTAAAGGCACCAATGCGGCTACTGCAACCGAAGCCAAGAGCAGCTACCCCATCTACAACATGACAATGCAACCCAACGAGTTGTATGCTCCCGTAGTTACTACGGGTCCCGACGTTACGATGAGTCAGACTCTTGCATGGTTTGTGACAAACGGTTCGCAGTACGTCAAGGCAAAGCAAGGCGAGATTTTTGCAACAACCGAAGGCAACGCCACCGTCGTACTTAAGGACAGCACGGGCAAAGACAGCAAAATCTATGCCCAAATCAACCTTAGCGTTTACGGAGAGGCACTGGCCGCGCCCATTGTGGACAAGATGGTACTCGATGCGGTCAAAAATGCAAGTGGCTACTTCGTGGACGTCAACAGCGGTACAAGCGTTTCGTTGGACCTCAACCCCAATCAGACAACTACGATTACGGCTTCGCTGTCGCCGTGGTATGTGGAAACGACATACGAATTTGCTTCCGAAGATCCTTCCGTTGCCACGGTTGATCAAAACGGCGTAATCACCGCCGTTGCCAAGGGTACGGCATTTATCTCCGTTACTGCGCAAGGCACCAGGTTGCAGCCCAAGTACATCAAAGTGGTGGTCGGCGACTACTATCGTATCACCAACTACACTTTGTACGACTACTACGGCGGACCCGACTGCGTCATTCCCAAGGACAAAAACGTGATGTACATCGACGAGGATTGTTTCAAAAACAACACCACGTTGAGAAGCGTAGTTATTCCCTACTCCGTCACGGAAATTCCCGAAAAGGCATTTGAAGGCTGTATCAATCTGGAAACGGTGGAAATCAACGGGCAGTGCAATGTTGTCGGAAAGAGTGCTTTTGCAAGACTTACCAATCTTACCACTGTCAAGTTTGACCACTTTGTGGACCGCGAAGGCGACGCTCACGAAGAGTTTGCAGGTACAATTACCATCGGCCACAATGCATTCGATGGTTGTACCGCACTTGCCACGATCGAAAACTCCACTCGTATCACGTCGGCGTACGACAGAGCCTTTGCAGGCTGCAAGTCGCTGACAAGCATCGATATCAGCGAGTTGACGGTTGTAGGCAAACAAGTATTTGAAGGTTGCACCAATCTTGCCGACGTTACGACAAGCAAGTTTACCGCCATCGGACAAAACATGTTTGAAGGTTGCACTGCGCTTACGTCCTTCAACTACGCAGGCAAGTCGATCGGCAGCGGTGCGTTTAAGGATTGCACCAACCTTGCCGAGTTTACCCTCGACGGCACCTACGACAAGTACGACAACGCATTCCGCGGTATCGGCGCAAACGCATTCGAAAACACCGCAATAAGCGAGTTTACTTTGCCCGACGGTAGCTACACAATCGGCGACAACGCATTTAAGGATTGTACAAATCTTACAATCGTTCGTTTGTCGGACAACGCTCAACCTACATTCGGCCGCGCTGTATTTATCGGCGCAACAAGTTTTGCAGGCTCGGCAACAAGCGGCTTCTTTGTAAAGAACAGCGCAAACGAGCATAACAGTTACTACACAACTTCAAGCGGCGTGTTGTACAATATGCGTGGCGACGAGCTTATTTGTGTGCCTACCTATACCGAGAAATTTTTGATAAGTTCGTTTGCCGACAAGATTGCCGACGGCGCTATGTCGGGATTGACCTTGACAAACGGCGAACTCAACCTGTATCACATCAAGACAATCGGCAAGTATGCGCTTGCGGACAGCAACGTATCCAAGGTCATTTTCAGTGAGGATATTACCGAGTTGCCGCAAGGCTTGTTCGAAGGCTGTACCTCTCTTACCGAAGTTACCGGTACGAACAATGTAACCACCGTGGGTGAACGTGCTTTCTACGGTTGCACGGCACTTACAAACATTGTTTTGCCGACGGCTACTACAATCGGCGACGAAGCGTTCTGCAAATGCTCGGCATTGACGTCGATTACTGCAACGGAAGTGACAAAGGTCGGCGACAGCGCATTTAACGGCGCAAACATTGTCAACATCAACTTCCCCAACCTGTCTGTTATCGGTGCGGAAGCCTTCGCCAACAACGACGAGGTCAAGACGGTGACGCTTGGCGCCGTAACGCAAATGGGCAACGAAGTCTTCAAAAACTGTTCCGAAATCACATCCGTAACCTTTGGCGACGGAACGACGACGATCGGCGCATATGCGTTCTACTCGGCAAAGAACAACACCGCACTTAAAACCGTCAACTTGCCCGACAGCGTGGAAACAATCGGTGACTACGCATTCTACAATCTTGTTGCCGTCAAGACAATCAATTTGTCCGGCGTAACCGCAATCGGCAACTATGCGTTGTACAACACCAAGTCGCTTACCGGCGTTGACATTGCCAACGTCAAAACAATCGGCGACTACGCCTTTGCTTCGTCGGCACTCAAAACGGCTACGCTTAGCGGCATTACGCAAATCGGCAAGCATGCGTTTGACGGCGCACCTCTTACCGAAGTGACGTTCGGCAACAATCTGGCTTACATCGGCGACTACGCCTTTGCAAACACCAAGCTTACAACGGTAACCTTTGGCGGCGGTTTCGACAACGTAACCACCGACTACCATTGGAACGAGTACGACGAAAAAGGTCGCGTCAGCAAGGAACGTGTTCGTCAGGTTTCTTCCTACGGACAAGGCGCATTTGCCGACATCAACACTCTTACCGAGATTTCGGCGCAAGGACAAAACATCTTTACGGTTGACGGCGTGTTGTACGCCAAGACGGCAAACGGACTTGTTTTGTTGCAATATCCTGCCGCCAAGGCAGGCGCAAGTTACAAGACTCTCGACGGTACGGTAGCCATTGCGGCAAGTGCGTTCCAAAGCGTAAGCAAACTTCGCAGTGTGGAACTTGTCTACACCGTCAAGACTATCGGCAGCTACGCATTCTTCGGCAGTTCCGTCAAGACCTACACATTTAACAGTGTACAAGCACCCGTGTTGGAAGCAACCTACGTTGCTGCGGAAGAAGTGGAAGACTATTACATCAACTCCCTGTTTACCAGTGGTTACAGTATTTACTACGCAAACTTCAAGAATTACGTCATTGCACGTATGTTCTTCCCGACGACAATTGTTGCCGACTTCGGTCTTACAGCAATTGTTCCCAAAAACGGTACGGGCTACGACAACAACGTGTGGAAAGCGTTCTTTAACGTGCAAACCACCGACGACGTCAAGGCAACCGACCAAACGCACAACGTAATCAACCTTATTGCGTCGGCCGAAAACATGATGAGTCTTGAAGAAATTGCCAATGCTACGTCCGTCGACGAGCTTGCCGAAGTTTCGGCGGCAGTCACCAAGGCGCGCCTGGCATACAATGCCGTGACCGACTCCGATCAAATTGCATTGTTGGCAGACAGCTTCGGCGTTTTGGTCAATTACGAAACGGCTTTGCGTAACGCCAAACAAGCACTCGGCAGTCCTGTCGAAGTGGAGGGACTGGTTGTTTCAAACGCTCCCGACAAGACCAGATACACCGCAGGCGAGAGTTTTGACGACCGCGGCATGGTGTTGAAGTTGATTTTCGCCGACAAGTCGGAAATCATCGTTACGGAATACAAAACAAACAAAACCGTGTTTGCCAACGGCGATACCGACATTTGGCTGTCGGTGGACTACAACGGCAAGACTTACAAGGTACAATTGTTGCTCAACATCGAGAACGTCGATCCTACGCCTGATCCCACACCCGATCCGGATCCCGATCCTACGCCCGATCCCGACCCCACGCCTACACCCGATCCCAAACCCGACAAAAAGGGTTGCAAGACTGTTGTTGCAAGCAGCGCAGCGGCATTGTTCGGCATTGCGGTTGCGGCGGCAGTGGTGTGCACAAAGAAAAGAAACAACAAGTAATTTTTAGTTGCACGGTTGCGCTCGACACGTTCGGGCGCAATGTGCGGCAAACAAAAGGTACGGCGACACCCGACGTGTTGCCAAGGGAAAACAATGTTTAACTCAACCAAACACTTAAAATCGGTACTTATCGCAGCTTTGGTAATGTTGCTGGCGGTTACGCTGCTCGGCGCATGCCAGACTACGGAAAAGAAGTACGACCACCTGGTCACATTCGACTACAATGTCGGCGACAAATTCAAGGCGGACAACGGCTTGTCCGATCGCGACGTGTGCAGCTTTATCGGCGTGCTTGACGGATCTTTGGTCGGACTAAAACCCGGCGACAGAACCGACTTCCCGTCGATGTCGTTTACGGGTTACTATTGCGACAACAAATGGTATCTGCCCCAATTGGACGACGACGGCAAACCCGTCAAAGACGAGGACGGCATTGTCAAACTCGGCGAAGAGTGGGATTTTGCAAATGACAAGGTTACTTCAAACATCACTCTGTATGCCAATCTTACCGTCAAGGTGGCGATGAACTTTGTCGACGTCGACACGGGCGAAATCGTCAAGACGTTGAGCGACGACCCGGGTAAGGTTCGTAACAGGCCGGCTGCTACCTCCACTCGACAACCTTCCAAGGACAACGCTACGTTTTACGAGTACTACGTCGACAAGGATTGTACGCAAGTGTTCGGTTGGCCCTACACCTACGGTACGGAAGACGTGACGGTGTACGTCAAGTTTATCCCCGGCTACTGGAATATTGTCAAGACTGCCGACGAGTTTACCAATGCTTTGAAGACCGGCGGAAACATCTACGTTGACGCCAACATCGACTTTACCGGTAAAACATGGTCGGTCAAGGATATACTCAACGTCACCATAAACGGCAACGATCACACCTTGTCCAACATAGCTATCACACACACGTTCGACAAAAACAATCCGCACGATTGCGCAATGTTTGGCACATTGGGAGTCAATGCCAACGTATATGACTTGGTATTCAGTAACGTCAGCATTACGGCGGAATCCACTGTGTACGACAGCGATCCATACCGTTTGGCAATGTTTGCTTGCGCTGCCGAGGAGGGCGCGCAGGTGACAAACGTTAGCGTCGGCGGTACAATAGTTTGCAGCTACAAATTCATTGCCGAACCGAAATACAGCAATTGGATTGTAGACAACAAGTCCTCGTCGGCAGCCGCACCTGCGAACATCGGTTCGACGGTTACGGTGACGATGACGGAAATACAGTAATTAAAGCATTTTGTTGCGTAGGTTCGACTTGCGCAAACATAACTAAAGGAGTTTGAATCATGAAAAAGAGCAGTAGAGTTTTTGCATTGATACTGGCTGTCTTGCTACTGGGGCAAGTTGTCGGTTTGGTTGCGTGCAACACCCAAACGCCCGACAAACCCAATCCCGACAAACCGGGCGAAAACAAAAACCCCGAATTGGAAACCCGCCCGTTTACAATGAGTATTTCCACTCCCGACGGAGTGTTCAACCCGTACTTCTCGTCGTCTGCGTACGACTCGCAAATTGCCGGCATAACGCAGATCGGTATGCTCAGCACCGACAAAAACGGCAAAATCGTCTGCGGCGAAGACGAACCTACCGTTGCCAAGGACTACGACATCAACGAGGTCGAAGAAAACGGCAAAACCTACACCGACTACGAATTTCTTATCAAAAACGGTATCAAATTCTCCGATGGTGTAGATTTGACCATCAACGACGTGTTGTTCAATCTGTACGTGTACCTCGATCCTGCCTACACCGGCTCGTCCACAATCTACTCGACGGACATCGTCGGTTTGAAGGCATATCGTCAACAAAACGAAGCTGCGGGCGACGAAGACTCCTTCGAGCAAGGCTTTATCGACCAAGCCAACGTGCGTATCGAGCGTTTGAAAAACTACGTAAAGTATTTCAGTGAAATCAGTTCCCCCGACGATCCTGGTACCAAACCTGCCGACGACGACATCCCTCAATTGCAAAAGGACTTTTTGACCGTTGCCGCCGAGTTTAAGAAGGAACTCAACTCCGACTGGAACGCAATCGATATCAACTCTTACAAAGATAACAACAAATTTACCGACAAGTGGCAGGTATTCTTGCTTAAC
>CAKQXG010000072.1 GCA_934281515.1 uncultured Clostridia bacterium
TTTCTATTTTATATTTGACTTGTCCGTTTCAACGCATCCGCTTTTTGTTTTTGTTCTCCCTATGGAACATAAACCTTATTGTACGGGTTTATAATTCTGCCATTATATTTTTTCAAGTTGACGATTTAAATCGATTTAACACAAAACTGCTGTGCAATTTAGTTTACAGATTAGTCAATCTGTGCTACTATATAATTATCAATATTATTATAATGGATGGTTTACAATAATGAGAAAGATATTAAACAACAAGTTTTTGAGACTGCTGACTACCGTCGTATTTGCAATAGTCATCTATTTGCTGTTTTCCGTTTTGCCGGCTGCCGTCATGGGAGAAAACTTTGCAGATATCGCCGACGAAGTTTCTATCATGCTTGCGCTTACAATTGTCGAAGCACTACTGTTGCAACTGCTTGGCGATGTGCTTAACAGCGACAAGTGGAACAGCGGCTTTTTGGGACTGCTTAAACGCATTTTGTTTACAGTATTGGCGGTACTCGGCGTAATTGTCGGCATTGCTCTTACCTGGTCGGACATCGGCTCGAATATCGGCGTGTTTGCAACGGCTTTGGCAAGGACAAGTTCTTTTGTGTGTCCTCTGCTGTGCGCTGCTTGGCTTGTGGCATCGAGCAAAGGCATGAGCGCAAAAACCGCACCGTTCTATTTTCCCGCCGCCATGGTTGCATCGTTTTTGCTTGGCATACTGTTCGCCTGCGTAGGCTCGGCCGCTTCCAAACAAACGACAAACGTCATCATCACATTGGTAGACATTGCCTTGCTTGTGGCAATGATCGTATGGCGCATAAAGGTTGGCGCGGAGTTTTCCGATTACCAAGCCTCCGCTTCCGAAAGTTTCAACACACCTCGAACAACCACAAAGTCCTCCTCGACACAAACGGCGCAGTCGGACAGCGACAAGTATTACAAGTTTAAGACCGAGTTGGACAGGGCTTTGAGGCTCATCACGGCGGGCTCGGACGGTATTTTCTTGTCGGACGGCAGTGAGTTGCTGATTTCGAACAAAGTAAATTTCTTCGGAAAACATGCTCTGTTCACTCTCAGTGTCGACAGCGATTTCCCAGACGATTCAAACCCGAAAGTGTTGGAGGAAGCGCAAAAAGAATATGTGCGCATCGCCAACGATATCAAAACCGAGGCGGAAACCGAATTGACAAAACTCAAAAAGAAGTACGCACTGGACGATTACGAATACCGAATCGAGGTTTCGCTTGACGAAAAGTACAGCGGCGGCTTGACCATAGACGACCTTATTGCCGAAACGGAGCGCAGAAATCGCCGCAAGTAAACGGTCCGCATTTTTCAAATTTGGCGAAGAATGTTCCCAACAGCTTTGTATTGTTGGTTTGTTAAAAAATATTGCAAAAGCGTTTGATTTTTTTGTTGCGGTGTGCTATACTACAAGGGTAGGCAAAGCACACCGTAGCAACAGGCGCACCACTACGGCGCAACAAGCGGAGGCTTTGTATAATTGTGGGGATATGGCTCAGTTGGTAGAGCGATGCGTTCGCAATGCATAGGTCAGGGGTTCGAATCCCCTTATCTCCACCAATTTTTAGCTCGGTAGTAAATGCCGAGCTTTTTTATGCATTGCTCACGCATCGCGCGCTGCTAGTACGCGATTTGCCAAGCAAATACGCTAGGGGGCGTCACTTCGTTCCTTGCACGCAATGCATAGGTCAGGGGTTCGAATCCCCTTATCTCCGCCAAGATGAACCCAACTGAACCCGTAAAAAGGTTAAAGTTCGGGTTCATTTTTTTATGCCAAAAATACGGGTTCAAATCACAAGCGAATAGCAATCGGGATTTGAACCCGCGGGTATTACTTATCAAATTTCAATGGGTAGACATTGCAAAACGTCTGCCCGTTTTTCTATATTAGAGCAAATTTATTTTCCATATTTTATTGCCTTCCGTGGTGGCACGATAGCGTGCAAAAAGACGATATTGAAAACAAAGTCTTTGATGTGTGCTGTAGCGTGCTTGAAAGCCGTTTTATCCCTGCTATAGTCGATACCGCATACAAGCTCCAACTCGAAGAGCTTGGGTCAAATATTACCGTTATCAACCTATTATTTCCGCTCGCGACAGTCCGATTCGCTGTTTACACTCTTCGGCGGTTATTTTTGTTGATACGTCCGCAAGTTCTTGTTCGAGATTTTCGAGTTTTATTTTCGTAGACATCGTTGTGATGCCTTTGCCTATGGCGTCGAGAAAGTTTTCTATCTGCTTTTCAAGTTGTACCTTTTGTTTGTTCAGTACCGCTCGTACCGACGTGTCGTTCAATCTGTCGTTTTGGCTTTCTATCAATTTATCCGCTATTTGTTCTATCACGTTGTTATGGTTTACCGACAATGTGCGAAGTCGCAAACCCTTGCAAGCAAGTTTGCGACTTTTTTCATTATCAAAAATGACAAAAAAATCAAATAGGCTATTTACATAACGCATTTATTTTGATATAATAAATACAGGTCCGATTCGGACGGTCGCGTTGTTCTTTTGTTGACCGTTGCGGCGAGGGCAGCAGGTTGATTTGCACACTATTTGGACAGTTGAAAATATATATACTATTAGTGAATTGTCAATCTAAGTGCAACACTTAGCAAGAAACAAGTTCAAAATCTATCAAATCATTGTGAACGTAGAACAAAACGTTTTTTGTTCGGCAAGTGTGTAAAAACGTCGGTTTTGTTTGGCGCGGTTGGCGCAATTTCAAACAAAACTTCTTGTATTAAATAAAATGTGAGGTATTATATGCAAAACAAACAAATATTTTTTACGGGTATTCACAAGGCGGAACTTATTGAAAACGAAGTCGGCAAGGTGAAGGAAAACGAAGTTTTTACAAGAATGGAATATACCGTTGTAAGCGGCGGTACGGAAAGAGCTTGCATTTTGGGTATGAACAACACCTCGCAAAAATTCCCCATGTCACTGGGCTATTGCGGCGTGGGATATGTGGAAGAAGTCGGTTCCGCGGTGAAAAAAGTGTCCGTTGGCGATCGCGTTTTGGTATATCATGGATGCCATTCCAAGTACAATATTCGTCCCGAAAGCGACATAACCAAGGTTGAAAACGACGCTGTTTCATCTCTCAAAGCGGCATTTGTTGTTATTGCTTCCATGGGGCTCGGCGGAGTTAGAAAACTCGAAATCGAGCTTGGAGAAAGCGCAATGGTGATGGGACAGGGGCTTCTCGGAATATTTGCGACGCAATTTTTGAGACTTTCCGGTGCAAATCCTGTAATCGCAGTCGATTTGAACGCTCAAAGACGTGCGCTTGCGTTGAAGCTCGGCGCCGACTATGCACTCGACCCGTCGGAAGAGGACTTTGTTCAAAAGGTGAAGGATATTACAAAGGGCAAAGGCGTAAACGGTTGCGTTGAAGTTACAGGTGCGGCGCAGGCATTGAAACAAGCGTTGGATTGCGCGTCTTGGATGGGCAGAATATCGCTTCTCGGCTGCACGAGAGTGTCCGATTGTGCGATTGACTTTTACAAACAGGTTCACAGACCGGGGATCAAGCTGATAGGCGCGCACAATTTTGTAAGACCGAAGTACGAGTCCTATCCGCATCACTGGACTCACAACGATGACTGCAACGCAATTATTGACATGATTGCCACAAAGCGAATCCAAGTAGAGCCGATTATTTCGCGTATTGAATCGCCCTCGGATGCTCCGCGGATTTACAACGAACTTTGCGACGACAAAAATTTCCCGCTTGGCACGGTATTCGACTGGAGAAACGTTTGACAAAAGCAGGTCAAGTCGACGTGCCCCCCAACCCCGAACGCGATGCTTATTGCAGGCATCATTGACGAAGATAAAAAGGCAAAAACGACTTCAAAAATCGTCTTACAAAAAAATAAGAAGGTTTGAAACTTACAGAAAGGACAAAATCCTGATTCTCGTCCTACACGGGGATTAGATGTTGTCGGTTGCTAAAACGATAATTTATTTAAGGTGTTGCACGCAAACAAGAATAAAAATCTTGATTTACAAACATAGTTGCAAGCAACAAACAGTCCTTAACAACAAAACAGGCGGATAAATTACAAAAATCTATTCGCCTGTTTTTATGCCGCGTGCGCTTTTAAGCAAGCCGACAGTTTGGCGAGTGTTCCGCAAAACATCGCAAAAGTGCCTTCTTTTGTGCAACATAGTTTTGCAAGGTTACCGTTTTTGAGCCGAAAATATAGTCTGTGCCACGGAAAATCTTCTTAAAATCGTCATACCAGCCGTCGCTAACTACAGGGCGGTGTGTAAAAATAAGCGTTTTTGTAAATTTCATTTGCTTTGCAACCTGCAGTGCGGACAAAGTTTTGCCGAAACGCATTTTTGCATTCCAAAGCATAAGATCGCCCTTTTTGAATTGACTAATCGTTCTTTTGATTGCTTCCGCTTGCTCGAGACGAAATACAATAGGGGATTCATCTTCGGTCACGTCGCCCGGGTTGAGCGACGAACGACCTTCTTTTACGGCTGCAATGGCCTTTTTAACGGTTTCGAGATCTGTTTTGAACCATTCTTTACCGGCATTTTCTATTTTGAATTCGTGACGTTTCACACCGGAACGCAAAAGAACGTTATGCACGACTTTATCGCGAAAAGCCTTGGGCATACCGCCGTTTGAGATGTTTTTTATTGCGAGTTTGTTATAAAGCAATTCGTACTCTATCGAAGCCGTTTTGGTATACTCGTTTATACGATCTTTTGCCGCCTTGTTGAGTTCCTTGCAATTAGGAAACAACTCGGTGGCGGACTTGTCCGTGTGCACCGTTGCGTCACCGATTTTCAATAAATCTTTATGTTGCTCGTCGTTGATACGAAAAACATAAATTAACTTATATTCAAATGTCGATTTAAACTCACTCCTTTTCTTCCCCCTTTAAGAAGCGAAATAAATTTTATAGTTTTGCCTGTTTGCCAATCTTTTATTTTACAATAAATTCCGTTATGCTTGTGCGGGTTGTTCGTTTTGCAACCCAAGCACTCAACTTTATTATGTTCTTCACCAAAAAGAGTGTAGACCGTTTCGTCAATTGTCTTGCAACTGTTAGGAATTACATATTTAAGCCCGTCCATTTGCCAAATATTCCACGAAACAATTTCGGCGATTTCCAATAAATATTCGATAATCGGAAAATTATCGAATTTTGCGACGTAATAATCAATGAACGTACGCAACAAATTTTCACGAGCTAAAAGCACGTTATCGCCTTGCCAATCGAATCCGTATACGCTTTGTACAGCCTTCTTCGCCCAAGTGTACCATTCGGGTTCGGAATCGATATTTTCAGACACAATACGTAGTTTTCTATCTAAAAAGCCGATTCTGTCGTGTACCGGAATGATTTCTCCTGACACAGCGTCATAGCGACTTGTAAGGTAAGGTGCTTCGCCGCAAGAGATTTCAAGGCGGTTTGCTTTCACGTAGTCCTGCCACGATTTACCTTTTTCGTTTGGAAAAACAACCTTGCTTTCTATCGTTTGCCAGCCTTTGTCGGTTTCGATATTAAAAACGTTTTCTCTGCCGAACCAAGCGCAGTCGATCAGGTTGGTTTGCTTATTGCAAACCCAAGACGGAGTAAAGACTTCTGCCATGCCGCGAACACGAGTTGTTTGAGACTCTTTGCTCTTTGCCACTCTCGGAGTAATAATAGATGCGATGCCCTCGATATCAGTAGGATAAATTTCGTCGGATGCAGAATATCCCGTACCGAAATTTGCATATTCATCGGTAGCCCAAATGATATTTTTCTTGGTCGTTTTATCTTTGAGAAGAATTTTCAACACCCGAGAATCAAGCGAATAGATATATTTGGAATTTATTTCTATTTTCGAGAAATCTACCTTCATTGCTTCATCCTTTGTAATTTTTTTATTTAAACATGGTTGTTTATGCAAAGAAATGTTGGAACCATAAACTAATTTTCGTATTGTTTATAATGCTAATATCCACCCATAAAAGTTCACCGAATAACGTATTCGGTGAACTTTTTTATTATTATATAAAAAAAATTGCAAAAATCAAGGGTCATTTTGCATAATTATTAGATTTTTAAATTTTTCTCAAATGGTTTATTAAATTTTTAAATCATATTTATGTCAAACTTGTTCACCGAATACGTTATTCGATGAACATTTTAAACCGACTTTAGAAGCAGTTTTTAGTTATATTTATCTCATTAAAATACCACTATTAAAAAAGGATTTAAGCTCTCACTCTGCTTAAATCCTTTTTCATATTATTTTATTTATTCTAGTTTGGGTGGACGGTTTCCGTCGTATCCTCATTCGTCGTTGCGTCGGGGAGTTCGGGTGGGATATCGGCGGCAATCGGTTCGTCGGATGACTGAAACACATTGTACTTTTGTTTGATTCGTGTCAGCTTTTGATAAAATGGTTTGTACAACAGAAGTAGAAATACTACATTGGAGACGGCGTACTCTGCCGTTACGGGGAGTGCCGCAATTACGCTTGCCCAATACTTGCCCCAGGTAAATTCGTTGCCCAGCGATACCGCCGTCCACACGTCCATCAGCATGGAGTACGCCACGCCGCCCAGCACGCCTGCAACAATCAGCCCTACCGCGCCGCAACGTCCTCGACGGAAATACACCAATCCGACAACGTAACCTACAATACCCCAGGCAAACATCTGAAAGGGCGTCCATGGTCCCTGCCCGAAAAACACGTTTGACGCAAGCGCCGTCATGCTGCCTGTAATAAACCCTGCCTCCGCGCCGAGAGTCATGCCTGCAATAAGCACCACCGCCGTAACTGGCTTAAAACCGGGTATCGGCGCAAAAATCAGCCGCCCCACAACCGAAATTGCACACATGGTGGCAATGACAACCAATTCTCTGCCTGTCTTGCGCCCACGCTCGAACGCCACAAAAAAGGGCACGCACGCCAACACTGCTACCGCCACGGAAACCCACATATACTGACGGTCGGCAAGCAACGTTACGCCTAGCGCAATCACAAGCGGCACCGCGACAAACACCACGGCGCACTGTATTAGTTTTTTTAAGGTATTTTTTGTCATCTTTTTATTTGCATTATGTCTACAGTTTGTTGTTATTGCACAGTTGCACGGCGCGTTGGAAAGTTACCGCATCGGCAAAGTTCTCACGAGTTATCCTTGCAAAAGCCGTCGTGTAGTACCTGTTGTCGGCAAAAAAGGCGTACTTGTCGGCAACCGAGACAATTTTGCCGTCGAAAAACATAGCGCATCTGTCGGCGACGACGGCGGCGAATTCCACATCGTGAGTAACAATCACCACTGTTTTGCCGTCGGCTTTAAGCTTGCGCAACACGTCGGCAAACTGCCGCTTTGAATACGCGTCCAACCCCTTGGTAGGCTCGTCTAACAGCAAAATTTTCGGTCGGGTAAGCAGCACTTTTGCCAATGCGGCTTTTTGCTTTTCGCCGCCGCTTAGGTCATAGGGATGACGCTCGGCAAGTTCGACAATATCCGTTTGCGACATAACCTCGGCAACGGCTTTGTCAATCTCGGTCTTGTCGTAGCCGACAAGCTTGGCAAGTTCGACAAGATCGGCATGTACTGTATTTTTGACAAACAAATTTTGCGGATTTTGTGGCATTGCCGTCAGGTTGTCACGGTACAGTGAATTGCCGGTATACTCCTTAATCTTTTTGCCCCACAAACGATACTTGCCCTTGTACAAACGTTTTGTGCCTGCCAATATGCACAACAAGGTGGTTTTGCCCGCGCCGTTGGCACCGAATATACACAGTATTTCGTTGGCGTACACCTGCAAGGTGAGATTGTTCAACACGTCCGCACCGTCTCTGTCGTAGCGAAAATACCCGTTGACAACTTCCAGTGCGACTTCACCGCCACAAGCAGGCGGCACAAACCGATCGTTCATGTCCTTGGCGAAGTTTGTCTCCACATACCTTTTGCCGTCACGCACTGTAAGCGGACACTTACCTGCACCGTTAGTGGCTTTAAACAGCCTTACTGCGGCAGGTAAACCCTCGAATATGTCGCACACCAACTTGTCGTTGTTGTACAACTCGCCGATGTCCTCGGGCGAAGAAGCAAACACAACCTTGCCATTGTCCATAATGACAACCTTGTTTGCCATGGCAAAAGCTTCTTCCAAGCGGTGCTCCACAAGCACCACGGTAAGTCCCAGTTCCTCATTAAGCTTTTTTAGCGCTTGCAAAAACGACGACGCTGCAATTGGATCCAGTTGTGCGGTAGGCTCGTCCAACAACACCACTTCGGGATTGGTAACCAGAACCGAAGCGAGATTAAGCAACTGCTTTTCGCCGCCGGACAACTCGCAGGTACGTTTGCCGTAGATGTCCGTCAGTCCCAGAAAGCCGCAAATTTCGGCAACGCGACGGCGGATAACATCACTGTGTTCGCCAAGACTTTCCAAACCGAATGCCAACTCGTGCCACACCTTGTCGGTGACGATTTGATCGTCGGGATTTTGCATAACAAACCCTATCGCCGCTGCTGCCGTGCGGTCGTCAAGCCCGGCGATGTCGGTGCCGTCAAAAGTAACGTTGCCCGACCGCTTACCTGCAGGGGCAAGGGCAGGTTTAAGCAACCGCAACAACGTGGTTTTGCCACATCCCGATTTGCCGCAAATAAGCACAAAATCTCCCTTGTTTACGCACAACGAAACACCACCGAGGGCATTACCGTCGGCACCGTTGTAGGCAAATGTTAAATTGTCGATTTCAAATAAACCCATCGCAGTTCTTCCCCGATTTCTGTCAAAGCAGCGTAGGCAAACACGCACGCCACGCAAGCATAAAAAGCACACTCTTTTGTGCCGAAAGTAAGTGCAGTCAGCGTAGGATAAAATGCAAATGCGCCCGTTTTCAGTGCTCCTAAAACAATTGCCGCAATGCCGATTGCCGACACAAACGTCAACGCAAACACATCCGACGGCGCAAATGTAAACGACGAGTAACTTGTACGTCCGCGCAGACCGTAGCCGCGTGCAGCCATACTGTCTGCCGTCATCACGGAGCTTTCCAATGCGTCGGTGATCAATATCGACAACACCCTGAATTTGCTTGCCAATTTGTCCACATAGCCGCCCCGAGCATACACGCCCAAGGCTTTTTGCGCCTCGTCGATCTCCCTGTACTTACGCTTAAACTTAGGCACAAAGCCAATAACCAGCGACAACAACAGCGACAGCTTTGGCGAAACTCGCCCGAACAGGTACACAAACTTGTCGCTTGTTACAATGCGGTTGTATGCCTTGCACCAATAGTACACGGCGGTTATCATCACCGACGAATTGATTCCGTATAAAATCGCTTCCTTGGTGACGGGGTTGTCGTTAAGGAAAAACAATATCGTGTCACCTTTATGCACAAAAAGGGGATTGACCAGCGCAATTACAACCATCAGTGGCAACGCAAGCAACAAACTACCGCACATGTCACGCGCGGTGAAATAGAATCCGCAAAACGCCACGGCAAATACGAAAGACGCGCCAACCACGAGCGGATTGCTTGTAAACATGGTAAGCGTAATTACCACTACAAAGTAGACTAACGCCGCGGCAGGGTGCAGCTTGTCAAAAAACTTCATGCCGCACCTCCCATGTAACCGCCCACGTCGCGCCCGAGGTCGCAGGTGTACACCCACTCCACTACGTCGCCGTCGTTAAGCACATACTTGGAACAACCGTAATTGGGGAATACACCGTTTACGCGATACATCCATCCCGACAAATCACCGCAGGAAAACTCGTACAGATTGTTGATGCCTTGCACGTACAC
>CAKQXG010000073.1 GCA_934281515.1 uncultured Clostridia bacterium
CACAAGACCATGAGCCAAGCGCTCGAAGCAACCAAAAAGAACGGCTTTGACGTAAGCAAAATCAACGCCAAAGCAACCGAAAACGAAATCGTGTGGGACAGCCTTAACGACTGCTTTGCGTACATCGAAGAAGGCAAAACGGAAGTAACGTACATTCCCGACAGCCAACCCAACGGCACAGCTGCCGACTACCAATTGTGGGTAATCAACAACACCAGCGGCGCAAACGTAAGCGTGTCCGACAAGTACAGCACGTACCTTGCAGGTAGCGTAACAGGTACCATTACGACAAGTAAGGGTATTGATGTCGGTAAGAATACCGGTGTGAACGTGGAGTACACTAACAGCACATCTAATCAAAATGTCGACCTTAATATGAAGGGTGGCAAACTTACGGTAAATGATACTACAAACAGTCAACAATATTTCTACGGAACAGTTTCGGAAGCCGATATTACAACAGGTAGTACGTGTTTCCACAACTACGGTTTGATTGCCGAAGCGATAATTAGCGCAGGCAAAGTAATTGTAGAAAATAACGGTTCTTTGTTTATCACTAGTGCCGCAGCGGGAGCAGTAGTTGAAAAGAACGGTGGCTTGGTTGTGGTTACCGACAGCAACGGAGTTGCCAAAGGTGCTCAAATTGCCGAATCTACAGCGGAAGAAAAAGCTTCCTTCGCTTATGAAATCGATTCTACGGCAGACATGTTTGCTTTCCGCGAAAGCGTTAATGGTGGCTTGACATTTGAAGGTCTTACGGTAAAATTAGCTGCCGACATTAGTCTGAATAATGAAAATTGGCTGCCTATCGGCAACTATCGTGCTTCTGAAGAATTTGGTCAACACAAATTTATGGGAACGTTTGACGGCCAAAATCACAAGATATCGGGGTTGTTTATTGACGGCACCGAATATCCTAACGAGTACAAAGAGTACAAGGATAATGAATACAAAGCCTCTGTATACGGAGCGTTGTTCGGATATGTTGAAAAGGCAACAATCAAAAATGTAGAAGTCCATGGCTTTGCTACGGGTACGGATGTCGGCGGTATTGTCGGTGCATTGGGAGCAAGCACAACTATCGAAAACGTTACGTCGTATGTAAACTTGACTGGTAAACTCGGCCAAAATGAAGAAGGAAAACCTCGTGGGAAAGTGGCAGGATTAGTTGTTTGTACAAAGGGCGACAACTCCGTAATCAAAAATTGTAAAAACTACGGAGACATCGATAGCCCAAATGTCGATGGTAATCCCGTTGGCGGTATCGTCGCTCTCGTTAGTCATGCGATCTCTATCGCAAACTGTGAAAATCACGGCAAGATAGAAGTAGGCAAAACATCAGGAGTAGGTGGAATAGTCGGTATTAACGATAATAATAACCAATACGCGAACTGTAAAAACTTTGGTGATGTGTTCGGTTGCGGAAATGTAGGCGGTATAGCCGGTTCCACTAATGGCTCGCTGACTGATTGTGAAAACTCCGGTAACATAACTACAACCGATGTTGCGAATGTCGGCGTTGGTGGTATCGTTGGTAGAGTCAGCACGAAGGAAAACAATACGGTAAACATAATCGAAAAGTGTAAAAACAGCGGAAATATTACTGCAATAAATGACGGAGTTAATGGTATCGGTGGCATTGTTGGCTATGCTTATCCTGGAGAAGATAATAAACGTGTAGTAACTTTGAGTGTAAGCAACTGTCAAAACACGGCGGACATTAAGTCAGGCGACAAGAGTTCGGGAATTATCGGAAGTATTTGGAATGTGCACGACTCGCAAAACAGTTATTCGTACGGATATAAGGCAACTATCACCGGTTGCACAACCGTAAATGGCGGTGCGCTTATCGGAAGCAATGTTCGAAATGACACATATACAATAGCATAGTGGTTTTAAATTTATATTAATAACACACGCATCTATGCGCTCGTGCAAAGACTCGCACGAGCGCATTTTTAAAGTGTATATCAAGGTGGGCAGAGTGTCGCAAAAAAAGTTTTTTGTGACAGCTTGGTTATTTTTCTCAAAAATTTTGAAAGGTAGGAGCGCGAGAGAGGAAAACTTTTTGCAAAAAGTTTCCCGCTCTCGCACAATCAAAATATACAAAAAAACTACGCCACTGTACGTACAACATAAGACAATAAACTACGCAAAATTACGTACTACACATTGAAAAATAGTACGCAAAACTGCGTATAATACATTGACAGAGTGGGCAAAGTAATGTATAATCTGCATAGAGGTACCGATATGACATTGAAAGAAATCCGTAAAAACAAGAATATCACCCAACGGCAAGCCGCCGAGTATTTGGGATTGCCAATGCGCACATATCAGAATTACGAAAAGCCGACGGCAAACATGGCATCGTTTAAGTACTTGTACATGACGGACAAATTGCAACAGTACGGTATTGTGGACGAGCAACACGGCGTACTGACGGTGGCGTATATTGCCGATGTTTGTCGTGAAGTGTTTGACGAGTATCAGGTGCAGTATGCGTACTTGTTTGGTTCATATGCCAAGGGCAAAGCCACCGAAACAAGCGATGTGGACTTGTTTGTAAGCACGCAAACAAGCGGTCTGCAATATTTTGGAATGGTAGAAACTTTGCGAGAACGCCTTGGTAAAAAGGTGGACGTGCTGAATCAACTGCAAATAAAGGATAACTTTGACTTGACAAATGAAATACTGAAAGAAGGAATCAAGATATATAAAAAGTTGTAGTATGTTTTTTTGAACTGTTTCTAGTGCGTCCACGTCAGGTGGCACCTCGTCGGTGGGGCGGATATTGTAAATATACAATTTATCTCTACCACCTCATCCGACAAAAACTATGTTTTTGCCACCTTCCCCACCTCGGGGGAAGGCTTTTTTTGTCGTTTTGTTGCATATTTACAAGAAAGGTACTTTGTATTGCCCCTAGTCGTCAACGTTAGGTTGCACGTCAGGTGGCTCCCTCGCACCATATACTTTAAAAGCATACACGCCGAAGTGCGACAGTATAATAGATTGTATTACTTGTACGGGAGGCGGAGTGCTATGCTTACAATCGGAGTGGTGGACGACAACATTGGCGGACTGTACCTGGCAAGCAAACTGCGTGCGGCACTGCCGTGTAACTACATATGTTTGCTGTGTGCCAAGCCGTTTGGCGGAGCAAAGCGTAAAATGTTCGAGCGTGCCGAAGAATGCGTGGACAAACTGCAATCGGCAGGTTGTGACGCGGTAGTGCTTGCGCCTGTTGCGCTGGGGTTTGTAGGGCGTGCTTTGTCGCAAAGGGGACGGAACGTGTATTATTGCGAAACTCCAATACTGCACGCCGCCACGTACACGGTGAGTAATATATTGGTTGTAAGTTGTGACGAACAACGTGACAAACTGCCCGTGGACAATGTGATTAGCGTACATATGCCACGTTTTACCGAGCTTGCCGAGGCAGGCAACGAACAAAACATGGTTGACTACATTGCCGAGTGTGCCGAGGGGTACAGCGGACAGTTTGACTGTATTGCATTGGGGCACAGCAGTATGAATGGGTACAAAAGGTGTTTCAAGAGAGTGTTTCCAAATGCGCAGGTGTTTGACAGTGTGGACGGCGTTGTGCGCCGCATGCGCAAGAAGTATCGCAAGCATTGCAAGGACGACGGCGAATTGACTGTGGTGGATGACGATTGGAACGACGTTACTGACAAGTATGCCTTGTTTGTGAGGTAAACGGCGGATATTGGCGCATCTAGGCACTACGTGGCTTATGCACTCGGGTCATGTACGTCAGTGTACACTCCCCTTGCGCATTTCGCCCTGTTGTGCCTATCTACACCAATCTCCGCCGTTTCATTAAGTTTTTGCCCGAAGTGTAGTGCGTCCACGTCAGGTGACTCCTTCGCATTGTCGCCAACTGTTGCCACTATCTACCACCTTCTGCGCCTTTTCCTGGTGGAGCGACAGTGCAATGCCGTGACCAACCTTCTTGTCGTCTGATTCGCCATGGTATTAAAGAAAATCACTGCTTATGGTCACTGCGTGTTAACGTCATGTTGAGCGCAGTCGAAACATCCCCCGGAAACCACCTGACGTGGACGGCACCTGACGTGCACGCACCAGGGAAGTAGCAGTAGACTTTATACCTGCCAATCTTTTTTTTGTCATCCCGAGCAACGTCGAGGGATCCCCTGGAAAGGGACATTGTAAGCCAGGTCTTGATTGGCAATATACAGTATATTTTCAAGCGGTTGCCGTTCCCGGAGACCCTTCGACTAATGCTCAGGGTGACATAACAGACAGTGGTGACGTCAAGTTTGTGTACTAATAAATATCCTTAACTTGCGCCGATCTTGCGCAAATTTCACATCGAGTAGCAATATTCCACCGCGTAGCGTATTCACTTGCCCCGTGCAAGTATTACACTTGTCTGACGGCAAGTTTTTCACTTGCTGTCAGACAAATTTCGTTGTGAATTGTCTTGCACGCTTCTGCTACTTTATACTGTGTCCACGTCAGGTGGACAAAAAAGGTTTTTCATTGCGTTTCTCTCTAACTCAAAAAAAAAAATTAAAATTTTTATATACAAATTTTCAAAACCCCCTTGAAATCGTCGCTATTATAGTATATAATAAATACTAGCGGTTTGTACAAGCGGTTTTTCGCTTGGCAAACATAGAGAAATTTTTATCGGGAGTACACACAATGGCACTATTGCAAAAAGACATCAGAAACATCGCTCTTATCGGCCACAGCGGAGAAGGCAAAACGTCTCTCGCCGAGGCTTTGTTGTACAATACGGGTGCAATCGACAGATTGGGTCGCACCGATGACGGCAACTCCACAATGGACTTCGACACCGAAGAAATAAACAGAAAGATTTCTATCAGCCTGTCCGTGGCAAACTGCACGTACGCAGGCAAGAAGATTAACATAATCGACGTCCCCGGCTATTTCGACTTCGAGTGCGAAATGCTGGAAGCACTGACCGTTGCCGACAGCGCAGTCATCGTTACAGGCGCAACGGGCAGCATGACCGTCGGCACCGAAAAGGCACTTGAATACTGCGGCGAACACAAGATTCCGTGCATGATTTTCATCAACGGTATCGACAAGGAAAACGCAAGCTTTGCCAACACCGTTGACGCCATCAAGGCGAAATTCCCCAAGGTGCACAGCGTAATCGCACCCAAGATGGAAGGTGGCAAAATGGTGGGTTACGCCAATGCCGTTACAGGCAGCTACGTAGACTTTGCCAAGAAGGATTTGTCCGCCGACATCCCCGGCGACCTTGCAGGCGAGTACGAAACCGTGCGCGGTGCGGTTGTTGAAATGGCAGCCGAAGGCGACGACGAACTGATGATGAAGTTCTTCGAAGGCGAAGAACTGACTGCGGAAGAAGTAAGCTCGGGTTTTGGCACCGCATTGCTTAACGGAGCGGCTATCCCCGCTATTGCAGGTAGCGCAACTGCTAACAAAGGCATTGCAGGCTTGCTTGAAATGATTACAAGCACGTTGCCCGGACCGGACAAACGTCCGACAATCGACGCCGACGGCAAGGCTATCCCTGCCGACCCCAACGGACAAGTGATTTTGCGCGTGTTCAAGACCATTGCTGACCCGTTCGTGGGCAGACTGTCCATATTTAAGGTGGTCAGCGGTACGCTTAAGAGCGGCATGAGCATCAAAAACGAAAACAGCGACACGGTAGAAAAGATCAGCACCGTGTACTTTATGAAAGGTAAAAAGCAAGAAACAACCGACTGCGCTGTTGCAGGCGACATTGCCGCATTGGCAAAACTGTCGGCAACCAGCACCGGCGACGTGTTGTGCGAAAGCGGCGACGTTCGTCTGCCTGCCGTGGAATTGCCCCGTCCCGTGTACAGCCGTGCCGTGTATGCCGCCAAGAAGGGCGACGAAGACAAGGTGTTTGGCGGACTTAGCAAGTTGAAGGACGAGGACATTGCCTTTACCGTAACCAAGGACGCCGAAACGGGCGAAATGATTCTGTCCGGTCTTGGCGAAACGCAACTTGACGTTATTTGCAAAAAGCTTAAGAGCAAGTTTAACTGCGAAGCACTGCTTACAGATCCGCGCATTGCCTACCGCGAAACCATCCGCAAGATGGCGGAAGCCGAAGGTAAGCACAAGAAGCAATCGGGCGGCGCAGGACAGTACGGTCACTGTAAAGTACGCTTTGAGCCGGGTGCGGCAGACGGCGTGTTCGAGTTTGTAGACGCGGTTGTCGGCGGCACAGTGCCCCGTCAATTTATCCCGTCGGTAGAAAAGGGACTTCGTCAAGCCATTCAAAAGGGCGTGTTGGCAGGATACCCGATGGTCAACCTCAAGGCAACGTTGTTTGACGGATCCAGCCACCCTGTTGACAGTAAGGATATCGCATTCCAGATGGCGGCAATTCTGGCGTACAAAGACGGTTGCGTAAAGGCAGGTCCGGTATTGCTTGAGCCGATTTACGAATTGCGCATTGTTGTACCCGATAACTACCTTGGCGACATCATGGGCGACATGAACAAACGCCGCGGACGTATCATGGGTACCGAAATGCTGAACGGCAAACAGGTTGTTACTGCCGAAGCGCCTTTGGGCGAAATATTGAAATACGCCACCGATCTGCGCAGTATGACGCAGGGTCGCGGCAAGTTTGAAATGAACTTCGTCCGCTACGAAGAAGTACCTGCTGCCAACGTCGCAAAGATAGTCGAAGAGGCTAAGAAGTTGCAAGCCGAAGAATAATCAACGAGGGCGTATACGGGCACATCCAGGCACTACGTGCTTGTTCAGCCTCAGTCACGTACGCCCATGTACGCTCCTTCGGTTTCGCTTCGCCAGTTGTGCCCATCTGCACCCGTCTACGCCCTCGTTGGGTAGGTTGTGGAATAGTGGCAAACACCGATACAACAGCATCCGGGTACTACGTGCTCGTTGCGCTTTGCGTATGCAAGTAGTGTAAGAGCGAGTTTGCTATCGTACAATACAAATTATTTTCAACAAAAAGCACCGTTTTCGATGTCGAAAGCGGTGCTTTGTTTTTGGTGTTGTGTAGAAAAATTCCTGATACGTATGCAAAATTTCGTGACTAAACCGATGGTTGTAGTGTAAGTGGCTTATAAAATCGGTGCAAGAATTTTGTAAAGTTTCTCCAATAGGTACGCACAGGAAGGGTAGCGGCCGACGGTGTTTTTGTAGGCTATCCAACTGACGGTAATCAACCGCGGATTTTTTGTGTACAGGGCGTTGGTCAGGTAGGCACGCACGGTTTGCGCTTCTGTCAGGTCTTGTGGCGACAGTTTTTCTCCGCGTAGAGTGGTGCCGATGTCCTCCATGGTTTGGGTGGCTACAACAATGGTACCGCTTTCTACGTAAATACGTTCTGCGTTGAAAAAGCGTTCGGCGCTGCCTGTCTTTTCGGGACTTAAGCTGTCGGGATCGATGGAACTCAATATGCCCGTCACGGCATTTTTGAAGGGGCGCAACACCTCGTCGGCAAACTTGGCGTAGCTCGGGTTGTTGTATTCGTCGGTGTAGTAGTCGCGCAAGAAGTCCAAAAAGTTGCGCCGTCCGCTGTCCACTTCGGTAAGCAGGCACACCACAAAAGCAAACAGGCGGTTGCGGTCTTGCGGCAGTTTCAGTTGCGACACGACAACGCCGTCGCTCCTTGTCCAAGTGACGCGTGCGCGGTTGTACTCCGTGGCGTAGGACGTCAGGCGTAGAGTTTCGGACAGGCACTTGCACAGTATCTCGCTGCTTGCCACTGCACGCAAAACGGCGGCAATGTTTTGGTTGACCAAAATCAACTGCCCTTCTATCAGCCTGTTTATGCTGTCGGTAAACACCGCCAGATCGTTGTTGTTGCTCATTGACCCCTCCCACATGCGGCAAAAGTCGTTATTTGGTATTATTATAGCATAAAAAACTGCGTTTTGAAAGTCCTTTTTGCTCTTTGTTGGCGGATTTTTGCGCTTTTACTGTACTTTTGGCATTTTGTGTGGTAAAATGTTGTAGAAATCGGCACTTTGCGTGCAGCCGAGCATTGCAAACTGCAACAAAAAATCGACGTAGGAGTACAACATGTACAAGTTTTTCGCTTATCTCAACAGAATGAAGTACATCAATCGTTGGAGCCTGATGCGTAGCACGGTCAACGAAAACATCATGGAACACAGTCAACAAGTGGCGGTGATTGCGCACGCGCTTGCCAACATTTCCAACATTTACTTCGGCGGTAATCTTGACGCTAACAGTATCGCCGTCAAGGCGTTGTTCCACGAGACGAGCGAAGTGCTGACCGGTGACTTGCCTACGCCTATCAAGTACTTCAACCCCGAAATCCGTGACGCGTACAAGGCGTTGGAACGCTACTCCAACGACAAACTGCTCGAACTGTTGCCCGACGAGTTGTCGGCGGTTTACGACCCTATTGTCAATGACAACGAGAGTGTGGAACATCGTTTTGTCAAGTATGCCGACAAAATTGCCGCCTACATTAAGTGCGTTGACGAAGTAAACATGGGCAACGCGGAGTTTCGTCACGCCAAACAGACAATCTATGACGAAATTGTCGGTTACCACAGTCCCGAAGTGGACTACTTTATGAAGGAATTTGTCGAGGCTTTCCAACTGACCCTGGACGAGTTGCAGGCATGACGGCGGTTTGTTTCGACAACGTGACTTTTCGTCACCAATATGACGACTTCGACGTGCTGTGCGGCGCAACTTTTGCCCTTGACGAGCAGACGTGTACCGTGCTTATCGACAGCCAATGCGGCAAAACCACATTGTGCCGACTGCTTATGGGTGAATTGAAAGCGCAAAACGGACAAATTTTGCTTGACGGTGCACCCGTAGACAACGTTAAGCCGGGCAATGTCGGCATGCTGTACCTGTCTTGCAGGGGGTTGTTTTTCGACGGCAAGTCGGTGGCGCAAAACATTGCTTATCCGCTTGTCGTGCGCAAGATCGAACGCAAAACGCGTGACAAGATCGTTGCAAGTGTGGTGGAACGACTAGCAATTGCCGATCTGCTTGCAAAGCGTGTTCGCGACCTGACCGACGACCAACGGCGACTTGTCGTACTTGCTCGCGGACTGACCGTGCCGCGCCGAATTGTGTTGTTTGACGATTTCTTTGTCGCGGAACGTCATGCCGAAACGCCTTTTGACAGCTACGACATGCAGACGGTATTTGCCTTGTTTGTCGACTCTACAAAGGTAGTGGTGACGTCGAACCCGAATCTTGCCATAGGCAAAACGGCGGTTATCGACGGCGGTAAATGCGTTCTTTGCGGCACGCCCGAACAAGCCGTGGCACTAGTCGCCGACTTGGAGTGGAAGTGATTTTGTTTTTTCAAAAAGATGTTTTAGCCTTTTATATTAGTTATTCGGTTGAGTGACTACGTAAGCGTGATTGAGCAACGATTTGAGAGTTGCAACAAGATTTGCCTTTGCTTATTTGCACTGTAAATCGTCGTCATCGTCTACAATCGAGTGGGCTTCAGGCTGCGTATGTTGTAATTGTTTGTCGTAAAAGTGCACATTGGCAAAATTTCAATACAAATTTTTTATTTTTACAAAGAGTATTGATTTTACTTTAAATCAGGCATTAAGCGTTTTTGCAGTAACAGATCGATATTTTCCCCCGTCACGTAAGTGGCGGGGGTTTTGTTTTATATAATCGCTTATTGTCATGCAGTCCGAAGT
>CAKQXG010000074.1 GCA_934281515.1 uncultured Clostridia bacterium
GCCCAACGCAATACACCCGACGCCGATCAACGCAAACATCAGCGTTTTACCGCCGCCGTTGTTGACGTAGTCGAGTATGGCAAGTACAATCATCGTTACCGCCGCGCCGAACGCCAACACCGCCAGAAAGATAAAAAATCCTCGCCAACCGCGATATTTGCCGATTTGCTTGTCCAGATGCTCCACGTCAGCGGCGTACTTGCGGTACTGCTCCGACGATTCGTGGTTTTGCTGAACGTTGACCGCGGATTCCTTGACAAGCGAGTCAAAAAACTCGTCAACTTTTTGTTGAAACTTTGGTTTGAACACAGGTTCGTAATTCTGCGCAAACTCAAGCATGCTTTGATCCATGAAATTCTCCGATGGTTTTGTAGGGTAACACCCCTTTTGCAAAAGTTATTTGATAAATACAGTTACGCAACACGGCGCAAATACCTGCATTTGTTTATATTATATTGTAAACAGTATAAATTGTCAATATTTGACAAAAAAAAATTTGTATCGTATTCTTTTTTTCAAACTTCCGTCGATGTCGACTCCACGACAGACACTCTTGCAATCGATGCCGCAAAGTGTACTATTTTGTTACTACTTCTGTATTGAAACAACAATTTGCCGTATGACGTCAGTTTGTAAAGAAAAAAGGACCTGTGGTATCACAAGTCCTTTCGCCAAATGCAATTGAGCTTTACTCTTCTTCGATTGCTCCAACGGGACATTGAGCAGAGCAGCTTCCGCAATCTACACAGAGATCGGGATTGATTTCGTACTTGCCATCGCCTTCGCTGATAGCGTCACAAGGACATACACTTTGGCAACCGCCGCATGCGATACATTCATCGGTAATTTTGTGAGCCATGACTAACTTCTCCTTTCCTTTTGGGATTGATTTGATTATACCACCACTTGGCACGATTTGTCTAGTGTTTTGTGGCGATTTGCTCATTTCAACGTAAAAATTATAAAAAAATTTACTCCGATATGGTCAAAAAAACCTAAAAAACGGCACAAAAACGTGAAATTCGATTCATATTTGTATCATTTTTGAAGATTTGTTCGCTACAACCGACGTTTTCGGATGCGCATATTTACAGTAATATTTCGGCAATATCGGCAGGCGTGTCGGCTACCGCTACGGGATGACCTGCAAGCAACTCTTCCTTGTTGCCGAAGCCGTATGTCACTGCCATAAAGTCAATTCCGTTGTCGCGTGCGCCGTTCATATCGTGGGCAGTGTCGCCAATCATCAGGCAATCTTTGCGCGCCCAACCGTGGTCGTCCACAAGTTGGCGCAACACTTCGGCTTTGTAGCCGCGACGTTCGGTCTGCGCATAAACGTAGTCGAAGTACTGCGCGATACCCAGTACCTGCACCGAGCGCAAAGCATGCGGC
The DNA here is from genome assembly GCA_934281515.1 of uncultured Clostridia bacterium. Taxonomy (GTDB): domain Bacteria; phylum Bacillota; class Clostridia; order Christensenellales; family CAG-314; genus Fimimonas. The sequence continues at coordinate 1,393 of CAKQXG010000074.1, forward strand.
TCGTACTTGCTGCTGGCAATGCTAAGCACGTAGCCGTGTGATTTCAGTGCGGCAAGCACATCGACAATGCCGTCGTACAAGCGACTGTTGGTTACGGCGTCGGTTTCGTCAAACACCTTACAGTGCATGGCAATAGCTTCGTCCATATGTTGTTTGCCGACAAGTTCCTCGTAGCTGAATTCCAGCGGAGGGCCGATGTGGCGGCGAAAGTCGACATTGCCGTAGTCCACGCCGAAGTGGTCAAGCACCTTTTTGAAAGTTGCCGAAATGCCCGGCATGGTGTTGTTGACCGTGCCGTCAAAGTCAAAAATGATATACTTGTATTTGTCTAGTAGCTCGTGCATAATATTTCAATCTTCTTTGTTGCCGTCAGTATGTTTGGTTGCGCCGCCTGCATGCGAAGTCTCTTTTGCGTTGTCTTGGGCAAGAGCATCCAAAAAGCGTTGATTTTTGGGCAGAGAACCGCGCGTAGGGATGCCAAAGGTGTGGTTAAGATAATTTTTGAGTTTTTCCAGACTGTCGACGTGATCGGACTCGCACTCCAACTCGTAGTCGGTGCGCCCGAGATAACTACACTTGTCAAGTTCCACGCGCCACCCATCGAGCATAAAACACGTGCGCAAAGTTTCGGACTTGCCCACATACTTGAGCCACGAAGTAAACACATCGGTGTCAAAAATGGAGTTTAAGCTGCGATACGGCAAACCGACTTGCAAGGCCATGTTTGTAAACGGTCCGTCGACGTTGGTTTCGCGTTCGTCGCACACCATCACTTCGTCGGCGTTGTTTAGACGACGTTTGTAGCACAGCACGTATCTGTCGCCGATTTGCCTGATGCGCACCATTGTGTCATGCGACATGTCGTCGCCGACAAAATAGTGATTGGTAATCGACACCGTACGAGCGTCGCCGCATTCCGCCGCGCGAGCCGCAACCAGCGCGTACTCTCTTGCGGTAAGTTGCAATTTCAATTCCTGTTCGATATTACGCATAATACTCCTTTGTTTAAACTGATAAATGTCGTTGACTTAATACTGACGTGTGCAAAATGTAAAACATACACCTAGGCTTCAAGCGTTTGACGTGAAAACATTGCAATCTTTTTTACAATATGCCTTTCACTATACAATGACTTTCAATTGACAACGTAGAAAGGTTTTCAACGAGTAGTATAACATGAAAACATCGCTATTTTTTACAATGTGTCTTTCACTATACAGTGACTTTCAATTGACGGCATAGACGTAGGTAGATAGTGGCAACAGTTGACCGCCCGCGACAGGAGCCACCTGACGTGGACGCACTAGGGGCAAGCAATATTCAACTACCTTCGCAAACCACGAACCTGTGTCGGGGTTTGCGCCCTTGCGGGGGATGTTGGGGATGCTCGCCCCAACGAAAGTCTGTTAGATGCGGTGAGCTTTCACTTTGGGTCGCAATCGATTTTGATGGCTTCACCAAACTAGTGATACAAACCAACTTTGCCTAGTGGGTGCACGACCCATGCCCGCACCCACATAGTCCGACCACAACAGAGCACTGCCGTGGGCACGAGGGTATATCTATATCGCCTAAACGTGCACGTTAGGCGCCGTGCCGCCGCTGTTGTGCGTGTGGTCGGAGTTATGCCGTCAATTGAATAGTTTTCGCATTTCTTCCAAAAACGTCGCACTATCCTTAAACTGCCTGTACACGGCAGCAAATCTTATGTAAGCAACTTCGTCAAGTTTTTTCAACTCGTCCATTACCAAATCGCCGATTTGCATCGACGTCACTTCTTCTTCCAGACTGCCGTACAGCGTTTTTTCGATGTTGTCCACTACTTCGTCGATCTGCGCCATGCTGATAGGCCGTTTTTCGCAACTGCGCAAAATGCCGTTTTTCAGCTTGCCACGGTCGTACAATTGGCGCGTGCCGTCACGCTTGACAATCAAAAACGGCGCAAGTTCGATTGTTTCGAAGGTGGTAAAACGCTTGCCGCACTGCACGCACTCGCGACGGCGACGTATACTGCGCCCGTCGTCGGTGGATCTGCTGTCGATAACTTTGCTGTCTTCACAGCCACAATACATACATTTCATTGATTTACTTCCTTATTTGTTTTGTCCGACGGCTTGTTGCAGGCGTTCGAGTATCACTTTGTACTCCATGTCGGGCTTTGTGCCGCCGTCGTCAAAACGGTTCAGCGTATCTTTGTCCCAAAAACGCGACACATTAGGCGTGATTTCGTCGGCAATGACAAGTCCGCTGCCTACGCGTCCGAACTCCAATTTGAAGTCGGCGACGATAATGCCGAGCGGCTTCATCAGATCGGTCAACACCTTGTTTACCCGTGTTGCGCAGTAGCACATGTAGTTCATTTCTTCACGTGTGCAAAGTCCCAGCGTCAAGGCGTGGTACTCGTTGATGACAGGGTCGCCCAGTTGGTCGTTTTTGTAGCAAAACTCCAACACGGGGAAACGCAACTTGCTGTGGTACGGCAAGCCGAGGCGATCTACAATGCTGCCTGCGGCATAGTTGCGCACGACCACCTCTACGGGAATCATGTCGGCGCGGCGCACCACTGCGGAATTGTCGTCAAACAGCGACACAAAGTGCGTGTGTATGTTGTTGTCCTCCAACACCTGCATAAGTATAGCGTTGATTTTGTTGCAATAGGCACCCTTGCCGGAGAAGTACTGTTTCTTTTTGGCATGGTACATCATGGCGTCGTCGCTGAACTCGGCAACGACAAGTTTAGGGTCGTCGGTTTGCCATACACGCTTTGTTTTGCCTTCGTAAAGAAGATTGCCCTTGGTAACCATATATTGTCCTCCTATTGAAATAATAAAAATACCTATCGGATAGCAAATCTATCCCGTAGTGACGGCACCGCAAAGGCGCAATTACCACACACTCAGTCCTTTTTACCCAGTACAACGACTTTGCCCGTTTCGCGGTTGTAGGCAATGTCCACCGTTTTGTTGTTGTAGTCCTCCAACAGATACAAATCGAACCATCCGCCGCCGAACAAAGGGGCAGTGTCGGCAGTAACAATTTTACCACCTGTAAGATGTGGCTTATCGAGTACGGTTTGCGCAACGACAAATTCCTCCGCCGACTTGGAAAGATGCGACATCTTTACCCACAAGTAAATCCATATCGGTAGAAAGCATACTCCGAGCACTGCGCCGATCGCCGCCCCTACTCCAAAGGAAACAATTACTTCGGTGCGAGTAAATGCGACGAACATAGAAACGAATATCGACAAAACGGCCATCACACCCCAAAACGCCACAAGTGACTTGCATTGACGTTGGTACCATCTGTAGTCCATCGATTGCTGTATTTGTTGTTTAGTCATAATTGCTCCTTGATAATGACAAAATCGATATACTTTTTAGCCGTCGGCACAAGCAAATAAAGAATCTTTTTACAACTTTGCCACCCCGAATGTAGCTGAAAAACATATACGTATCGATTTTTTGCAGACAAAAACATTACTTTGCCTGTTTATCGACGGGAATCTTGTAGACCAGTTCCACTGCCTTGCCCGCAGGCAAAGTCAGCCTAAATTCCGTGCCTTGCGGCTTGTCGGACAAACTGCACTTAGTCAACTTGCGACAGTTGTCGGGCAGCGACAAAGTGATATTTGCTTCCTTGCGGGCAAACAAACTCACCCTAAACGTACCCTTGGCAGGGTTGCGCTTGACCGACACCGACACGCCGTTGTCGCAAACAAAGTCGTTGTACTCCACGTACCAACCGTCGGGTACGGCAGGCAACACCTTTACAAAGCCGTTGTGACTGTACAGCAACATTTGTTGCACGGCATTGGCAAAAGCAAGGTTGGTGTTTAACTGTACCGGCGAAACGGCGCTGTCACCGCACACACCCATGCCTCGCCAATCCTTGTCAAGCAATACAAGGTTGTTGACTACGCAACCGCGAAGTGCGTCAGCCAGACACGCCGAAGCCTTGTCGGCAAGTCCGAGACGCGCGTACACCGACGCCAACACGCACAGGTTGAAACTGTTTTGCAACGACGGGTTGGCACGCTTGCGATCGGCAGTACGTTCGTACAGGCGTTTAACTTCGTCGTCGGTATTGACGTCCACGCAGTAGCCGAAGTAAGCAGGATACAATGTGCCGTTACTTACACCCGAGTAATCGACGCTGACAATGCTGTTGACAAACTCTCTCATCGCTCCGTCACTGCCGACCTGCGCATGCGGTATCTTGTCAAGCATTTGTTGCCAACGCGGATCGGGCTTGACGTTGCATGCGTTGCATGCTTCGATAAGATTGGCAAACAACTCCCGCGCAAGCTCGAAGTCAAGCACACTGTTTTTTGCCACAACGGGGCGTTCGTAACTGCGGTAGTCGCCTACCCTTATCGGCAAGGGCGTAGGCACCGCTTCCAAGCCAGACTCGCCTTCATGGAAAAAGTCGATGTAAAACAGCGCGACTTCTTTCATAAAAGGTATCAATTTCGACTTCAAAAAGCGTGTATTGCCGCTGTAACGAGCATATTTGTAGTACAGTGAACACAACCACGCCGCACTACCCGAAAAATGAACGCCGAACACATCGGTGGTGCCAAGACGACCAGTTTTGGGTGCCTGTACGGCAGGAACGACCACTCCGCGACAACCGAAAATGCGTTGCGCATTATTTTTGTAGTCGCCGTTGTAACGCTCGAACAAGTCAAAAGTCTTGTCCAACCCTTGAAACATGTTGCCTTGCAGCGCAAACAAGTAGCTTGTCTGCATCTGCCCGTCATAGGTCAGAAACGAACGATGCGGATTGTAACTGCCGTTCCACAGTCCGCAAGGGGCAAACAAGCGGTCGGACTGATCCGATGTACCCGAAACAAACAGGTAACGGGCAAATTTGTACATTTTTTCCGTAAGTAACGGCGACAACGCGCCGCTTTCCGTCGCGGCAATCAATTCGTCAACGTCGCATTCGTCACCGTCGTGCAAACGCAGAGTTGCGCCGCCAAACAGCTTGGAGTGCAACGCCACGTGAGCTTTGAGCATCTTTTCGTAGCCGTCGCGCATGCCGTCAAGTTCGAGTTTCAACGTCGCCCACTGCTTTTCGCGCGAGCCGACAAAAGTTTTGACAAAGATAAGCACCGATTGCGCATTGTTGACGACAAGTCCTTCGTCGTCGGCACGCATGGTACCGCCAAGCGGCGCGACCTTTACTACCACGCCGTAGTCGGCGCCCGTGTCATCGTTACGCGCGGCAAAACATATGTATCGCTTTTCGTAGACAGTTTCCGCACCGTCAATAAAGTCGGTTTGCTCGTCCGCGCCGTAACTTACCGCAGGGGTCAGTTGCAGCCTCAAAGAAATCGCCGCGTTGCCGTTTTTAGTCAGACGATACACCACGACATTGTCGGCACGCGACACAAACATATCGCGTATGTAGGTCGTTTGCCCTACGGAGTATGTCACATTGGCAGTGCCACGCTCCATGTCGAGTGCGCGACGATAGCCTTTGGTGGGCATGTTGTGAACAAAGTGCAATCCAAGTTGACACAACGGCATCGGCAATTCGACATGCGGACGAAAGTTTTTTGCCGCAAGCGCGTTCGGCAATACCTTTTGTGCGCGGACAAACTCGCCCTGTGACACGCGCTCGGCGAGTTCGGGCAGGCAGTCGGAAACATCGGGCACCACCGTTGTGCGCCCCTTCCAATTGACGCGGGCATCGTTTATCAACACGCGCTCGTCCACCGCGCCGCCATAGATATCTGCGCCGACAAGACCGTTGCCAAGATACAAACCTTCGCGCCATTTTTCTCCCCACCAATGCGGAGGTGACGCGAAATGCAATATGTTGTAATTTTTTGCCATGTTTTATTCTCCGTGTTTATGCGCCTGCATATAGTTCATGCTCAATCACTTGTATTATACCACAAAAAGGAGTGCCCTGTCCATACGACAAGGCACTTCGTTGAAAGTTTTTTAAATTTTATTGTAGTAAATCATTGATAACGACAAGTAAAGGCTGTCGGCGGCATACATTTTGCCACACAGGAACAAAACCGCCGTTAGCGTTTGTAGGGATGTTTGAATCGCGGATTGTTAAGCACTTCGCCCAGCACCATGGCTTGCGCCAACTTGGCACGGTCAAAGTGTTTAGTTCCGTCGTCGCCGTCGTATGCAACGTCGTGCGAAAGCAACCTTACTCCGTCAAGATCGGGGCAACCTTCGCTGCTTTCGCCGCCTAGCGACCCGACGATGGGCGCATAGTGCTCTTCCGTACCTACGTGTTCGTGGGCATGTGCGTCGGCCTCGGCAGGGCAGTCGTCGCCGTGCGTGGCATTGTGGTTTGCACCGCCGAGATTCGACGCATTGTTTTGCGCGACACGTCGTTCCGCCGCACGTCTGCGAAGTTCGGCAAGATACTCGTTTTGCGCGGGCGTACGTCCGTTGCCGTCCAACGTTTGTGCACGATTTTGCTCACCGTTTGCTTTTTTTGCATTTTCTGCCGCCTTTTTAAACACGCCGAAAAACATAACAAAAAACGCAACCAGAAATATGATGGGAAAGATTATCGCAATCATTTCGTCACCTATTTTTTGTCACCTTTGCTCGAAGTAGAATCACCGCTGATTGCACTGCGCATTGCCGTGTCGGCTTGGATGTTTTGCATCTGATAGTAGTCCATGATGCCCAGTCTGCCGTTGCGGAAAGCTTCCGCCATGGCGCGAGGAACTTCGGCTTCGGCCTCGACAACCTTTGCGCGCATTTCCTGCGTGTGAGCCTTCATTTCCTGTTCCTGAGCGATAGCCATTGCGCGGCGTTCCTCGGCGTTGGCTTGAGCGATACGCTTGTCGGCTTCTGCCTGATCCATTTGCAGTTGTGCGCCGATGTTGCGACCTACGTCCACGTCGGCAATGTCGATGGACAGAATTTCAAATGCCGTACCTGCGTCAAGACCCTTTTTAAGCACGGTTTTACTGATACTGTCGGGGTTTTCAAGCACTTCCTTGTGCGTTTCGGACGAGCCGACGGTTGTGACGATACCTTCGCCGACGCGTGCAATGATGGTTTCTTCGCCTGCGCCGCCGATAAGACGGGCAATGTTGGCGCGTACCGTAACACGTGCCTTTACGCGCAGTTCGATACCGTTTTTGGCAATGGCGGAAATGATGGGCGTTTCGATAACCTTGGGGTTGACGGACACGCGCACCGCGTTGAGTACGTCACGACCTGCCAGGTCGATAGCCTTTGCCGATTGCAAACTGAGGTCGATGTTTGCGCTGTGTGCGGAAATAAGCGCGTTGACAACGTTACTGATGTTGCCGCCTGCCATTACATGGCTTTCAAGCTCGGCAATGTCGATGTCAAGACCTGCCTTTTTAGCGCGAATGTACACGTCGACAAGTTGTTTGTACTTGATACGGCGCATCTTCATACCGATGAGACGTCCCATACTGACATGGGCGTTGCTGACTGCGGCAATAAAGTAGGTGCCGATAGGCAAGAATAGCAACAAAATAAAGATAAACACTATCGCCACGACGGCAATAATCAATGCAAGCTCGGCGCCTGCAGCCATAGATAGCAAAGAAAACATATTAAAACTCATTCTCCTTCGGGGTGCTGCCCCGTTTGTGCGCAACTGCGTTGGCAAGCGCACGATTTGTTAGCATATACTCGTCGCAAGGGCGAAAGTATCGAAAGACGATTGTTGCGACAACCGCAACTCTGCATGCCGCACAGCAATGACTAGTCCGCCTTGACAACCGTTACGGTTTGTCCCTCGACAGACACCACCACAACGGGAGTACCCGAGTCGAGAAAGCCGTCGCGCGAAACAACGTCAATAGGCTTACCGTCAATCTCCGCACGTCCTATCGGACGCAAAATCGTGGTTGCAACGCCCTTTTTGCCGACAAGGTCGGTGTAGTCGCGCGTGCCTGCGGTGATAGTCTCCGATACGGCAGGTTTGACATAAAACAGAGATTTCGGGTCGGCTTGCCGCTTGCGTATAAAACTGCCGAGCAGCCAAAACAGCAAAGCAAACAACACCGCCGCAAGCAACAGCATGTACAGCAGCATAAGCGCGTCGCCGCCCATGATCATGCGCAGTACGATAGCAATAACTATCATTGACAGACCGCTGATGCCAAAGAAACCGAACCCGGGAATAAGCAGTTCGAT
>CAKQXG010000075.1 GCA_934281515.1 uncultured Clostridia bacterium
GTAGTAGTCGTAGTACGACACGAAAAATTCCACTCGGTTTTCGGGAAAAAACTCTCTGAACTCGTTACACAACTGCGCCGCAAGCGTTTTGTTGTGACATATTACAAGCGCAGGACGATTGACGTTGGCAATGATGTTGGCCATGGTAAAGGTCTTGCCGCTGCCCGTCACGCCACGCAACACCTGTGTTGCCAAGCCGTCGCGTATACCTTGGGTAAGCTCGGCAATGGCTTGCGGTTGATCGCCGCAAGGCTTGTATTTGGAATGTAGTATAAAGTCGGGCATAAGTTCTCCTTTGTGCCGTTAAACAGTTCTAGTTGGCACGTCGAATAGTCAAAAGTGGTACTTATACAACAAGCGACAGCATAGCCAACGTGGCCGCAAGCGTAGGCAACGCAACCGTTGCGCCGTACTTTACAAATGTGCCGAAGCCTACGTTGACATGTTCCTTTTTCAGTATGCCAAGCCACATTATCCCGGCAAGCGCACCAACAGGCGTAAGGTATGCGCCTATGTTGGAAGCCGCAACCGCAGCATAAATCGCACCGACGCCGACTTCGGGCAGTGCGCCGAACACCGAACTGTACAACACTGCCATCGGAATATTGTTGATCACGTTTGCGACAATCAAACCGCTTATACCGAAACTCCACACGTTAGCCTTGCAATCCAACAACTGCGCCAATCGGGCAGTATCGCCGTTGTACTGCAATGACAACACCAGCACAAACATTCCCAACACAAACGGTATCAGCTGATAAGGCAATCTTTTCAGTGCATGCCACAGTACGGCAGGTTTGACGTGACGAGAAATCGATATAACCTCGGTAAACACGCACAGCGACAAAGCAAGCGCAACAGAGGCAATCCACATCTCCAAACCTATGTACGAGCCTATCGCCAACAAAACAAGACACACGACAAGGTGCGCGGCGCCTACGGCAACTTCCGTCTTGTCGGACAAGGTGGCGTGTTCGTCTGTAGCAATCTGCACGGGCACGTTCAATTGTTTGGCAAACAACAGACGCAAAACCACAAAGGACACAACGCCGCCGACAACAGTTGGCAAAGCCATAGTAGCAAAGTAACTGCCGAAGTCGATGTTTGCCGACGTTGCAAGGTAAATATTGGTAGGGTTGCCTATGACAAGGCACATGCTCCATGTGTTTGCGGCAACAAATTTGCAAAACAGGTACGGAACCGCGCTGATGTTGGCACGACGGCAAAATGCACAAATGAAGGGAGTAAATGTAAGCACAATGATGTCGTTGGAAGTAAAAACCGTCAACACCGCCACCGTCACATACAAAATTGCAAACAGCATGGTTTGCTTGCCCTTGCCCAGCGACAACGCCTTGTTGGCAAGGTACTCGAACACGCCCAATTCGTCAAGATACACCGACAAGAATGTCATCGACAGAAACAGGACGAGAATTTTCAGCGGATTGACCGATGTGTCGGCAACAAGCCCGTTGACGACGTAGTCTGTCGGCACAACGCCGCCGACTACGCACACCACAGCGCCAAGCAACGCCACAATCGGATAGACATCCCACTGCTTTCCGCAAATACGTACGCTAGGCAAAAACACGACCGACGCGCACACAAGCACGCCGGTCACAATTGCAACAACAAGAGAAACTGTCATAAGTATGTTTGGTATACGCCGCCGTTATCTGTCCTTGTAGATATCTACCAGGTTAAGCACCGTTTCGTAGGCCTTGCACATATCCTCGTAGGGTATGTATTCGTATCTGCCGTGGAAGTTGTAGCCGCCGGTAAACAGGTTGGGACAAGGCAGTCCCTCGTAACTAAGACGTGCGCCGTCGGTGCCGCCTCGTATCGGAGTGACGACGGGCGTAACGCCTGCTCGTTCCATGGCAAGTTTAGCATTGTCGACAAGGTGCATATGCGGCAAGATCTTTTCTTTCATGTTGTAGTAGCTGTCCTTCATCTCCACAACAACGGTACCTTCGCCGTACTTTACATTGAGAAATTCGGCAATCTGCGCAAACAGTTGCTTTTTTGCTTCAAACTTGGTGCGGTCATGGTCGCGTATGATGTAGTCGCCGACGGCGCTGTCACAACTGCCTTGCACACCGTCCAGGTGGAAGAAGCCCTCGTAGCCTTCGGTGTACATCGGGTTTTGCTCGACCGGCAACATTGACTGAAACTCCATAAGCACCAGATTGGCATTGATCATTGCACCTTTTGCCGAACCGGGATGCACCGACTTGCCCGTAACATGCACCTTTGCGCCTGCCGCGTTGAAGTTTTCGTACTCCAATTCGCCAATGCCACCGCCGTCAACGGTGTATGCGCCGTCGGCGTCAAAGCGCGCTACGTCAAAGAAGTCGGTTCCGCGCCCTACTTCCTCGTCGGGGGTAAAGGCAATGCGCAACGCTCCGTGCTTGACATCGGGGTGGGTGACAAGATATTCCACCGCTTGCATAATGACAGCTACGCCCGCCTTGTCGTCTGCTCCCAACAGGGTTGTGCCGTCGCTACTGACGATAGTTTTGCCAAGGTGGGCAAGCAACGAAGGAAACTCCGTCGGGTCAAGCGTGCGCCCTTCGGCAAGAGCAATCGCCTGTCCGTTGTAGTTTTCCGTAATTTGCGGCTTAACGTCCTTGCCGCTGACTGCCGACGAAGTGTCTACGTGGGAAATGAATCCCAACTTGTAACCTCCGTCGCAGTTGGCAGGCAACTTGGCGTACACATAGCCGTAGTTGTCGTCCATTTGCACGTCCACTCCCATCTCGGCAAGTTGATCGTCAAGCAAGCGCAACAAGTTTTTCTGCTTTTCACTGCTGGGGTACTGCTCGACGTCGGGCACGGACTCCGTGTCTATTTGCACATATTGCAAAAATCTTTCCAAAAGTTTATCCATAGTATCCGCCTTTTTGTCTGGCAATCAAGTTGGGTTTTGGGTGAGAAATACCGACAACGCATGCGTCGCCGCACTAATCATACGAACACGGTAACACGTACATTATTTTGTAACAAATTGACAAAATGGCGTTGTCCGCACTAGTGCAAACCATATCGAATGCCAAACGTAATAATTATTCTGATTGTATTGTAACACTTTTTGCGTATATTTACAACCGATTACAGCCAAAAGCGGCAAACCGCCATGCATGATTGCAACCCAAAACGGCAAATCGCTACGATTCGTCGCCTGGTATGTTCTGTTCTTATTTTTTCTATGATTGTTGCCAAGAACACCACCAACTTAGTTTAGGATATTCGCCTTCTACAAAATTCCAAAATGAGAGAGCTAGTCCTAATTCATTTTTTTGAAACGAAACCGATTTTAATTGGGCAGTCGTCTTACCTGTATACCAAGATGTAGAATTCCATTTCTTTTCTTTGCCACCGGAGTTACATTGCATTGTAGCTTCTTTTGAGTAGTATATATTAGTAAAAGAGTTATCTTTCTCCAGCCCTGTAAAATATCCATAATAACTCTCTCCGGGGACAAACAAAGCGCTTTTTTTACCAAATGCGTACACATTTCCTGTCGAAAATACACTGTCTACCCATCTTCCGTCAGTGCAACTCTCAATATTCCCGGCGATACCACCTGCGGCAGCAGTTCCGTTTTGATTTTTTGCTATGGCACTTCCTGTGGCATAACCGTACATAAGTATACCATTTCTCAAAATACCCACTAGCCCGCCCGTATATACATAACTAGAGCCGCCTGTTGCCTCGCCATTAGCAGTTGCAGTAGAATAGCAATGCATAGTTTCCGGATATCTGTTAGCAGCAGACGTATTATTTACCATACGTCCAATCAAACCTCCGCAGTAAACTTTGGTGGAATCTACACTAGACGTTCCCTTTACGCTACCCGATGACCAACTTGCATAAACTGTACCGGAGGAGTTTCTGCCAATCAGTCCGCCAACTTCAACTGCTCCGGCGCCATTTGCAGTTACATTCCCACCAAAATAGGTATTTCTGATTTGACCACCGTACAGCCATCCTATAAAGCCGCCGACCACAGCAGAGCCACCGGCACTTACAGTTAAACTGTTACGTTCAGATATTCTACAATCATACACAAAACCATCTGATGTTAGTCTACCGGCAACAATTCCGACATACAAGTTTCCACTACCACTGATATTTATACTTACTTTTTTCACCGTCAAGAATTTCAATTGACAATCCTACCGAAATCGATAATACTAATACAAGTAACATCAGTGTAATCTTTTTCATTTCTTTTCCTCCTTATATTTAACCTTTATAATTCGATCGTATACTCTGTTCTATAAGTCTTAATAAAGTCCACATTTAGCAACGTACAGTATACCTCAAGACTGTACGTTTGCGCTGTTTCTTCAATCGTAATTGATGAAGTAAACTCTATTCTTTGGTCGCTTATTATAAAACGTGAGGAATCATCGGTTCTGTATATGTTATACATTACGCCATCTATCTGCATGCCGTCACTGATTCGACACAAAATATTCCTTCTAGGCATGCTTGGTTCGCCTTTCGAAATATACTCGTTGCTTATTATTTGGGCAACTTGTCTGTTTTCACCAAGAATAATTTGATTTATTGTCACTTCGCATTTTTTGTCAAACAGTTTTGCAAAAAATTCCAACTTTTCAAGTACATTAGGCACAAAATCATTTTTGTCAATTGTTTTTTGCTCATTGTAACCAATTCTGTCGAACTTATATTCCCCATTCTGCACATAACAGCCATAGCTTTCTTTCTCTGCATCGTCACTTGAGGATTTTAATGAAAAGGTGTAAATATATTTATACAAAGGCTTGTTACCAAAACTCAAATACGCTTCGTTGACATACTCACCTTCAAATGCCGACATACGAAACAGGTACGTGTTGCTGTTAAAGTAGTACAGAATGCCTACTATAATTCCTGCAATAAGTACTGCGGCTAACACCGCCGCAACTACCGTTACTATCACTTTTGTTGTTGGTTTGATTGTTTTCATATTTCCTCCTTTTGCGCCGCAAATATAGTACCTGCCCGACAAGTAATTTGCCAGGTCAAGCATATCGGCTCGCCAAAAACATTATACCATATTCAATTATGTATTTCAACTAGGTCAACTGTACAAATACACAATCAATAATTTCACTATTAACAAACCAAAGATTTTTTGACAATCACATTTTGCGCCACTCAATCAAACGCAAAACTTAAAAAAGTGAGGAGAAACACTTTTTCGAAAAGGTTTCTCCCCACATACAAATCTCAAATATAGACTATTCCTTTACGTAACGCGGACGGGCGTTGTAAACCGTGTGCAACAGTTTGTGCGCTTCGTGGCCGTTCGGCTCGCCCAAGTACTGCTTGTACACGTCAAGCACGCTTGCATTGTCGTGGCTGCGACGGTGTTCCATTGCTTTGTCGCCGTTGTACAGCACTGCCATGCGTTTGGAGGTAACTTCGGCACGATTGTTGTTGTAGTAGCCTCTTATCGGTTGTCCGCCGCCGTTTACGCAACCACCGGGGCAGGTCATCACTTCAATAAAGTGGTAATATGCCTTTCCTTGGCGCACTTGCTCGCAAATTTCGTTGACATTACCTATACCATTGACCACGGCAACCTTGACCTTGGTACCATTGATGTCGTAGGTGGCTACTTTGACGCCGTCAAGTCCACGCACTTCTTCAAAATCAAGCGGTGCGCCCTTGCCGCCAAGTTTGACCGCGGCAGTACGCAACGCCGCTTCCATCACGCCGCCCGTTGCGCCGAAAATAAGTCCTGCGCCGGTGTACTCGCCAAACGGACTGTCAAGTTGTCCGTCGGGCAATGCGTTGAAGTCGATGGCGTTGTTTTTGATAAGACGAGCAATTTCTCTTGTGGTAAGCACTGCGTCTACGTCGACAATACCGTCGGTGTAGGTGCGGTTCTTTTCGCCCTTTTTGCCCGTGCAAGGCATGACGGACACAACAAAAATATCCTTGGGATCGATACCTTCTTTCTTGGAGAACACGTGTTTAACCAATGCGCCGAACATATTTTGCGGCGATTTGCAACTAGACAGATGTCCCAAAAGATCGGGATAGTTCTTTTCCAGATGCGTCACCCAACCGGGGCAGCAACTTGTAAACATCGGCAACGTACCGCCGTTTGTAATGCGAGCAAGCAACTCGTTTGCCTCTTCCATAATGGTAAAGTCCGCCGAGCAGTTGACGTCAAATACCTTTTTGAAACCGATAAGGCGCAATGCGGTAAACATTTTATCGGTGCCGTCGGTTCCTACGGGATTGCCAAACTCTTCGGCGATAGCGGTACGAACACTGGGTGCACTGCCTACAATTACGTATTTGCTACTGTCTGCCAAGGCTTCTTTGACACGTGTGATGTCGTCCTTTTCCTTCAATGCGCCTGTCGGGCAAGCAGTTACGCACTGTCCGCAACCGATACAGGGTGTATTGACAAGGTTCATATCGAATGCGCAACCGATGTGAGTGTTGAAACCGCGTTCACTTGCGCCCAACACGCCCACCTTTTGTACCTTGTTGCACATTGCCACGCAACGACGGCACAACACGCACTTGGTGTTGTCCCTGATGAGGTAGTCGGTACTGCTGTCTGCAGGGTCGGTACACATTGCTCCCTTGTACTTGTTTGCGTCGCAACCGTATTCGTAGGCAAGGGTTTGCAACTCGCAGTTGGTGTTGCGTTCACAGGAAAGACATTCCTTGCGGTGGTTACTAAGCAACAACTCGATGGTCGTTTTGCGTGCTTTCAGCACACGTTCGCTGTTGGTAAACACTTCCATGCCTTCGTTGACGGGATACACACAGCTAGCTACAAGGTTGCGCGCACCCTTGACTTCTACCACGCACACGCGGCATGCGCCGATCTCGTTTACGCCCTTCAAATAGCACAGCGTGGGAATTTTGATACCGACGCTCTTTGCCGCGGCAAGGATGGTTGTACCCGGTTCGACGGAAACGGGAACGTTGTTAATTTTAAGGTTAATCATTGTAGTCTACCTCCTTACTTCTTTTCCACGGCGTGGAACTTACATACCGTCACGCAGTTGCCGCACTTGACGCACTTGTTGGTGTCGATGACAAGGTAAGGCAACTTCTTGCCGGGCATGACCTCGGTTTGCGGTTTGATTGCGTCGGCAGGACAGCCGCGCGCGCACATTTTGCAACCGATGCACTTGTCGGGATTGATGCGGAAGTTGATAAGGTTTTTGCATACGCCTGCGGGGCAACGCTTGTCACGCACGTGGGCGATGTATTCTTCACGGAAGTACTTCAAGGTACTCAACACGGGGTTGGGCGCCGATTGACCGAGGCCGCACAAAGAATTGTCCTTGATGTAGTAGCACAGCTCTTCCATCTTGTCCAAGTCTTCCATTGTTGCTTTTCCGTTGGTTACGTTGCACAACATTTCGTACAAACGCTTGGTACCGACGCGGCATGCGGTACACTTGCCGCAGGACTCGTCGACGGTAAACTCAAGGAAGAACTTGGCGATATCTACCATGCAGTTGTCCTCGTCCATGACAATAAGACCGCCGCTACCCATCATGGAGCCGATACTGATAAGGCTTTCGTAGTCGATGGGAATGTCGAAGTGGCTTGCGGGGATACAGCCACCGCTGGGACCGCCCGTTTGCGCCGCCTTAAACTTTTTGCCGTGGGGAATACCGCCGCCGATATCTTCGATGACAGTACGCAAAGGCGTACCCATGGGAATTTCTACAAGACCCGTGTTGTTGATTTTGCCGCCCAAAGCAAATACCTTGGTACCCTTGCTACGTTCGGTACCCATGGAAGCAAACCATTCGGCGCCCTTCAAAATTATTTGCGTGATGTTGGCGTATGTTTCTACGTTGTTAAGAAGCGTCGGCTTGCCAAACAGACCCTTGACCGCAGGGAAGGGAGGACGGGGACGAGGTTCGCCGCGATTGCCCTCGATACTGGTCATCAATGCCGTTTCTTCGCCGCAAACGAATGCGCCTGCGCCAAGACGAATTTCGATATCGAAAGCAAAACCCGTACCGAGAATATTGTCACCCAACAAACCGTACTCACGCGATTGAGCGATAGCCACTTGCAGACGATGCACCGCAATGGGGTACTCCGCACGAACGTAGATGTAGCCTTGGTGTGCGCCTACGGCGTATCCCGCAATGGTCATAGCCTCCAACACGGCATGAGGGTCGCCTTCCAGAATGGAACGGTCCATAAATGCGCCGGGGTCGCCTTCGTCGGCATTGCACGCAACGTACTTGACGTCGCCGACCGCATCGTGTGTAAACTGCCATTTGCGCCCTGTTGGGAAGCCTGCGCCACCACGTCCGCGAAGTCCGGACTTGCCGATGACGTCGATGACTTCTTGCGGTTGCATTTCGGTAAGCACCTTGATAAGAGCTTGATATCCGTCGTAAGCTATGTACTCGTCGATGTTTTCGGGGTTGATTACGCCGCAGTTACGCAGAGCGACGCGGGTTTGCTTTTTGTAAAAGTTGGTGTCGGACAATGCGCGTACGGCATTGGCGGCAGGATCGTCTTTGTGCAGTAAACGCTCGACGATACGTCCCTTGACAAGGTGTTCGGACACGATTTCGTCCACGTCTTCGATGTGAACATGACTGTAAAACGCTCCTTCGGGGTAGACGATGACAACGGGACCTACGGCGCAAAGACCGAAACAACCCGTTTGTACCACCTGAATGTCGTTTTCCAAACCTGCTTCTGCAATTTCTTTGCGGAATTTTTCGATGATTTCCGCGCTGTGATTACTGTGGCAGCCCGTGCCTCCGCATACTAATACGTGACTTCTGTACATTGCTTATTCCTCACTTCCGACAAGGTATTCCGTGCAAATATTGCCGTTGACGATGTGGTTTACAATCATATTCTTTGCTTTGTCTGCGTCCATGTGACAGTAGGTGACCTTCTCTTGACCGGGTACATACACTTCCACAATGGGTTCCAGACGGCACATGCCCAGGCAACCGGTGCGGCTGACCTTGACGTTGTGCAAACCACGCTTGGACACTTCGTCCACAAGTGTGTTGAATACAGGACGAGCGCCGGCAGAAATGCCGCATGTCGCCATACCTACGACAACGCGAATTTCATCCGTTGTTTCCTTGTCACGCACGACTATTTGCGATTGCATTTTTTCTCTTATCGCTTTGATGTCGGCAATACTCTTCATAATACGATACCTCCGTTTATTGTCGTAATGTTGTCATTTGTAAGTTCCTTCAAAAAGACCAGTACTTCGGGCGTATCTATCGGCACGCCGTCCAGTTGCGTCTTTACTTCGTCCGTATCGAGTACAAACGATTGTCCGTTTGCCCGATAGGAAAAAATCAATCTTGTGTTGCCCAAGTCGGGCATCAACGCAGCCATCGTTTCTCCCAGATCGCCAAGCGGCGGTCTGTCGATGTGCGCACGTTGAAATGTAGTAGTTACCGTGGTACCCGAGCCGACGTTCGACTCAATGTCAAACGATCCGCCTGCCATCTCCGCTTCCATCTTGATAAGCGGCAACCCCAAGCCCACCTTGCGTG
>CAKQXG010000076.1 GCA_934281515.1 uncultured Clostridia bacterium
CGGTTATAGTGAAGTAACTAGCTTTGATGTCAATACGAAGATTACTTCTTCCGGAAACATCTTCAACAGCACTGACACAACAAAGTGTATGAAAAAAGAAGCAACTGTTGCAGAAGCTACCAACCTGACAGCAATAAAGTAACCGAATTCCCAAATTTTCAATCTCCCACTACATAACGCAGTGGGGGATTTCTTTTACAAAAAAAGCTACTACGGAAAAGGTGCATTTGTGCGCCAAATCCGTAATAGTTTTATATTTTTATAATGTTTTATGGACAAAATCAGCTAAATGTCTAGGCTGTTTGCGTCAAGCAAAAAGTCAAAGATGTTTATTACAAGGTACCCTTTTTCCGTGCGCCAGGGTTTGGCACGGTCCTGCGTGACGATGATTTTTTTGAAAGAGTCTCCGATACAATCGAGCGAAGCTTGCTCCTGTTGCATTTTTTCGGCGGTGGGGACGGAGTACGCCGATTGTATGTAGTAACGTTTGTTGCCTTGGTTGCACGCAAAGTCAACTTCCAGTTGCGCCGTGGTCTGCTTGCCGTCTGTGGTGCGTCGGCTCTCCACAATGCCTACATCTACGTTAAATCCGCGTGCGACAAGTTCGTTGTAGACTACGTTTTCCATCAGGTGAGTTGGCTCCTGCTGACGGAAGTTGAGACGAGCGTTGCGCAAGCCGACGTCGGTAAAGTAGTATTTGTAGGGGGAGTTGATGTATTTGCGCCCCTTGATGTCGTAGCGTTGCGCCTTGCTTACAAGAAACGCATCCTGCAAGTAGCCGATATAGGCGGCAATGGTTTTGTCGGTGGTTTTGATGCCGTGCGAATTGAACGTTGCCGCAATCTTGGTAGGGTTGTTCAGCGAACCGACCGAAGAAGCAAGCACGTCGATAAGATTGTCCAGAATAATGTCGGCGCGTAGCTTGTTGCGTTCGGCAATGTCGCGGACATAGGTGTGGTTAAACAAATCGATAAGATATTGTGCCTTGTCGCGGTCGTCGTCAATACTAAGCAGGCGTGGCATGCCGCCGTAGGTGGTGTACTCGTCCCATGCGTCGTATCTGTCACCGCCTTGGTATGCCGACAAAAACTCGGCAAAAGACAGCGGATTGACATGTACTTCGTCACCGCGTCCGCGAAACTCCGTTGCGACGTCTGACGAAAGAAAGCGAGAATTACTGCCCGTAATGTAAATGTCGACGTTGCCTTGCTGCAAAAGTCCGTTTAGTATGCCGTATATGCGTAGGGGCGCGCCACTGTGTAATTCGCCGTCGGATATCGCAAATTGAACCTCGTCCAACAAAACAAAGTACATTTCGCGGTTGTCAGGGATGTGGTCGTACAAGTACTGTGACAGATTGTCGGGGTTGCGCAAAGCGGCGTTGCGATCGTTGTCCAAGGCAAGCCTGATGATGTGTTGTTCGTCCACGCCTGTTGACAGCAAATAGTTGTAGTACAGGTTAAACAGCAGGTAACTTTTGCCACAACGACGTAGCCCTGTGACGATTTTAATTGCGCCGTTTTCGCGTTTGTTTATCAGGCGTTGCAGATAGATGTCTCGGTTGATTTGTTTTTCCATTGTCAAACCTCATTTCGGAAAATGGTCCATTTGTTACTTTTCCCGTAATATTGTAACATAAATCGATGCGTCAGGTCAAGAGATATTTTGTCGAATTAGTACGGAAATTGTGCAAATTTGCGCTTTTTCCGTAATAGCATCGCATTTGTATAATAAAATTTAGTGAGGTAAAGAGATAAATTGAAGGTTCACGAAGTAGTTTGGCAAAAAGAGAATAAAATCGGGCGTAAAAAAGCTTTTTGACGGTATGGAAAGTGCTTGTTAATATGAAAATCATCGCAAATAAAACAAAAGCTACTACGGGAAAAGCGCATTTGTGCGCTAAATCCGTAATAGCTTTATATTTTTATAATGTTTATCAGGCAAAATTAGCTAAATGTCAAGGCTGTCGGGGTTAAGCAAAAAGTCAAAGATATTGCCTTTGTCTGTGCATCGGGGTTGCAAGTGCGTTGCGCTGGACAATTACAGCACGTAGTAGTCGATGTCGAGCGACGTTTGCGACTTGTACAGGAAAGCGATTACTTCGTCTGCAGGCGAAAGGCACGGGTTTGGTTGATTGCTTGCATGATCGATTTTGGGAATGATTTCCAATGTGTAAGTCAGGTTGTATTTTTGTTTCAGCGCGACAAGTTTGTCTTCGTTGCCGATCAGGTTGTGCAACGTATGCGCCGTCATTTCGTCCACGACGGGACTGTACTCTGTGCAGGTGTTTATCTCAAGCCAACGCAAACCACGTTTGACGGTGCAACCCAGCTTTACAAACTCCGCCGCAACTTCGTCGGCGTAGCGCAGGTCGATTTGCGTGGGAGCGATGTCGGCAGGCAACACCTTTTTTGCAATCAGTGTGCGAAATTTTTGCTCATCGAATGGCAATCCGACGTTAAAATATACTTTACATGTGTGCATAAACGTTTCCTCCGAGCAACAGTGTAGCATACTCTGCAGAAAATTTCAAGTATTGACGCCTAAAGAAATCGAAATCGGTTGTACAACGTTGCATTTTGTGACAAAATTTGGTACAATACTAATATAAATCAAGTTCTTGACCATTCGGGGCGGGTGGTCGGGGCAGTGGCATACACACGGTATTTGTGTGTATGTTTGGTGGGCGCGTAATAAGGGGCGGTGATTAGTCTTATTTGCTTTATCCGTGTGATTACGCGGTACCTTTCCAATGCCCCTTCGACACAGTTCAGAGTGACAATTTTCTACATCATCAAGACGAAGTGAAGTCCAACTTAATGAAAGCAACCGAATGTAAACTAACATAGGTAATTTAGTGGATGTCGGATGTCACCAAAAAGAAAACCTCGGAGGGAGGGCGTGGCTGGGAAACTTCGTTTTAGCCGACTCTTTTGCTCCGACCGGAGGTAGCTATCAAAGCGTTTTTCTGTTGGTGATACCCAACAGCCACTAGCATGTACTCATTTCTTCGTCATTGATGACGTCATCTACAAAGGAAACAAATATATGCCCAGCAAACAATGTATTGCAATTGAAAAAATTTTGCGTACAGCACGCGATTTGCGACTACGTAGCTTCGACCCTACGTCGGCATTGCGTGCTAAACGTCGCCAGAATGCAAAACGATATATTCCGCCACGCGCCGTGCGACTGATTATGCGCCCCGAGTGTCGCAGAATTGCGTCGACTACCTGCTATACAATAGGTAAGGGCAGTAAGTGCGTACTGTATTTTCACGGAGGTTCGTATGTGGATCCGCCGTTGATATTCCATTGGCGTTTTTTGCAAGTGTTGACAAGGCGCGCCGGGTGTTCGGCAGTGTTGCCGCTGTACGGCAGGGCTCCGCAACATAAGTGTGAACGCACCGTGCTGCACATGGCTCGCGTATACAAGGACGTTTGCAAGCGTTTCGGCGTAGAAAACGTAATTATTATGGGTGACAGCGCAGGCGGTGGCTTGGCGTTGGCTTTGACCGAGTATCTTGCCGAAAAAAACGTACCTTTGCCTAAGAAAGTGATTTTGCTAAGCCCGTGGCTGGACGTCGACATGACGGGCGAGTACCCCAACGAAGACAGCGATCCGACGTTGTCCAAGGTGGAGTTGACTACCTTCGGCGCAGCATACAGGCGCGATTTGCCTGTTGGCAACTACCTGGCCAGTCCGTTGTTCGGCGTTACCGACAAATTGCCGCCGTTGTATGTATATGTTGGTGAAGCCGAGATGTTTTTGTACGATTGTATCAAGCTTAAACAACGTTGCGACGAATCGGGCGTTTTTTGTCAACTTAAAACTTACCCCGACATGCCGCACGTATTTGTGGAATATCCGATGCCCGACGCTAACGAAGCCAAGGACGAAATCGTGCGTCTTGTAAGCGAGGGCGAGTAATGTTTATTTTGGGGGTTTAATTATGAAAAAATACTTATCTGTTTTATTGTCCGTATTGATGTTGATTGCGGCATGCTTTGCTTTTGTAGCTTGCGGCGACGACGAAGAACACGGTGGCGGTACCACGCAAACGCGCGATGACACAAAGTGGTTCAGTAGTGCTGAATTGGAGGCCAGAGGACTTGCCGAACTTCCTGTGCCGACGGGTTTGACAGGAGAAATGCACACCGACATCACGTGGTTTGGCGACGGGTATGTGTTTTCCCAAAACTGCCCCGACGAAAAAGTTTTTGCGCAAAATGCCGAAATGTACTTCAATATGTTTAAGGATAAGTTTGACGGAGCGTTTGGAGTAGCAAGATCGTACATGCTTGGCGATAGCGAAACCTGGTACAAAATTGAACAAAAAAATGATTTGTCCGACTACCATGACGACAATCCTAGCGAATTGTACAAGTTTTACTATGTTAAAGACAAAACAACCGACGAGAAAGGAAACTTTGTAAAAGGCGCGGTGTGGACATTTGAAATGCGTTACGAGCTAAACAGCGATAGCGACATTTACAAACTGAAAATATTTATCGAAAGTGCCGACAGTACGCGCAACAAAGCGTTTACCAACTACTACAAAATGGCGTAACAGACAGGTATTGCGCCATACCCACAAGAGGCAGTTATGAAAGGTTTGCGACAATTGTACAAGGTAGGCATAGGTCCTAGCAGTAGTCATACGATGGGTCCTGCCAAGGCATGCGAACTGTTTTTAAGCAGGTACGACGGCGCGGCAAGATATCGTGTGGTGTTGTTTGGCAGTCTTGCGCTTACCGGGCGCGGACACGGTACCGACAGGGCCGTGCAAAGCGTATTCGGCAGTAGAACGGTAGACATTGTGTTTGACGAAACGTCGCCCTGTGTTCATCCCAACACTATGCAATTGCAAGCATTGGACGTCGACGGCGGCGTAGTGGGCAGCATGCAAGTGTTTAGTATCGGTGGCGGAGATATTGCCGTTGCGGGCGAGGATATTTGCTTTGGCAAAGACGTGTATCCGCACGAAAGCTTTGAAGAAATCAAGGCATACTGCATGCAAAACGGGCTTCGACTGTGGCAGTACGTGGAACGGTTCGAGGGACCCGAGATACACGAATTTTTGCATACGGTATGGAAATTTATGTACCAAAGCATCGATGACGGGCTTGCTGCGGAGGGCGTTTTGCCCGGCGGACTGGGCGTTGTACGCCGTGCAAAGAAACTGTATTTGGACGGTAACGGACGAGAAACCGAACAAAGCCACGAAGATCGGATTGTTGCCTCGTATGCATTTGCCGTAGGGGAACAAAACGCCGACACGGGTACAATAGTCACTGCGCCGACATGCGGATCTTCGGGGGTGTTGCCTGCCGTTTTTCGATTTGCCGCCGAGCAGAAAGACTACGACGAAACAACCGTTTTACACGGGTTGATGACCGCAGGACTGGTAGGATGCCTTGTCAAGACCAATGCTTCGATAAGCGGCGCGGAGTGCGGTTGTCAGGCGGAGATCGGCACGGCTTGCGCCATGGCTGCGGCAGGGCTTGCCGAAATGTACGACATGAGTTGCGACGAGATAGAGTACAGCGCAGAGGTTGCATTGGAACATCACTTAGGATTGACGTGCGACCCCGTAGGCGGATTGGTGCAAATACCTTGCATCGAACGCAACGCCGTTGCGGCAATGCGTGCCATAAACGCCGTCAGTCTGGCAACGTTTTTGACCGACAGCAGAAAAATATCGCTTGACACGGTGATAAAAGCTATGTATGAAACAGGGCGTGATATTTGCGTCGCATACAGAGAAACTGCGGCTGGTGGACTGGCGAAACTATATGTACGATAGTCGCCCCGTACCAATGAAGCATGTGCTACGCACCCATGTAAAACGGCGTGTGCCGTGTGTATGAATCGCGCCGAAACAGCGCATCGATGACAAGCAGAATAATGTGAGAAGCGAAGGTCCCGCATGTAGGGGTAATCGAGCCGAAATACTCTTTTTGCAAAAGTTTCTCTTTCCCGAAAAAAATAAAAATGAAACTAGTGATCTTTGATTTGGACGGTACGTTGCTTGACACCGTACCCGACCTTACGGACAGCGTCAACTATGCAATGCAGTCGTTGGGGTTAGATACATATTCCATTGCGCAAGTGGCGGCAATGGTGGGCAGCGGAATGACCGTCACGCTTACCCGTGCACTGGGTGCGAAACATCTCGACAAACTGTCGCAGGCAAAAAAATTGCAGGCGACGTACTATGGCGCGCACTGCAATGACAAAACCAAGCCTTTTGACGGCATTATACAATTACTGAATCGGCTTAAACGGGACGGCGTCGTTGTGTGCGTGTACTCCAACAAGGATCAATCCTTTGCCGAAACCACGTGCACCGCGCAGTTTGGCAACCTTGTCGACTACGTGGTAGGTACAGGTCCCGACGGCATTATCAAGCCCGACGCTACAAGACTGTTGCAACTGACCGAGCGTATCGGCGCGGATAACTGCGTGTATTGCGGCGATAGCGACGTTGACGTGCAGACGGCGAAAAATGCGTACATGCCTTGCATATCGGTGACATGGGGTTACCGCAACAAGGCGCAACTGGAGACGGCAGGCGCAACGATGTTTGCCGACAATTGCGACGAGTTGTACACGTGGATATGTAAATTGCTTGGGTAGTGACGTCAACCTGACGTTGACGTACTATACCGCGGCGCATATTCCTGCTTGCCCGCCGGCAAGGTGCGCGTGGTCGGTAAAAAAAATCGGGCAGGTTAGATGGACCCGCCCGATGGTTTGGAAGGATGAGGAGATTAAACATAAACACAAAAGAGGGATTGCAATTTATAACCTTCCAAACGTGCTTACATTGTAGCACACTTTTCTGTATTTAGCCTTAAATTTTCACAATGATTTGAGTGAACGCAAAATACTATTTTATCGCGTTTGAACCTTTTGATGTCAGCAATGTAAAGCATTGTTTCGCTTGTACAGCAAAAGTATGCAGGCTCATTCAGTCAGCTTTAAGACCGCGGTAGTAAATTGTGTGTAATGAAACATAATTGCAAGGAGGACCCTCGCATGAAGGTACTTGTAGTAGATGACGAAGTAAAGTTGGCGGACGCCCTGGGCGAGCTGTTTCGCCGTAACAAGATTGTCGCCGACGTTGTATACGAAGGCGAGGACGGCTACTTTTATGCAAAAAAGGGCGACTACGACGTTGTAATACTGGACGTCATGATGCCCAAAATGGATGGCTTTGAAGTGGTACGCCGCCTTCGCGAAAACAAATGCAAGGTGCCCGTACTGATGCTTACAGCCAAAGACGATGTTTCCGACCGCGTAAGAGGGTTGGACTGCGGTGCCGACGACTATCTTACAAAGCCTTTTGCCGCCGAAGAGTTGCTTGCACGCGTGCGAGCCCTTGCCCGTCGTCAATCGGAAATGGTATTTGACAAACTGTCCTACTTCGACATCACGCTTGACACGTCCAACTACACACTGTCTTGTGGGCAAAAAAGCGTATCGCTCGGTGCGAAGGAGTACGAAATTATGCGTATGTTCCTTACCAATCCTACGCAGGTGTTAAGTAAGGACGCCATAATAAGTAAGGTGTGGGGTTTGGACGTAGACATCACCGAAAACAACGTCGAGGCGTACATGTCCTTTTTGCGCAAAAAACTGTACTTTATCGGAAGCAAACTGACGATCATGACCAAGCGCCTGCTAGGGTACTACCTGGAGAAAGAAAGTGATAAGTAAGCTTCGCAACAAGTTGATTTTGATAAACCTCATCTGCATGGGCGTGGTGTTTTTTATCGCCATAATGTTGATATTTTCGCTAGGTTACTCGGAAATCGGCGAAGAACGTCGCAACCGTATGAACCGCGCGTTGGCGTACTACGAATCGTCCGAGGACGACTTTGCCACCGACGTGTTGTACAGTGACCTTGCGTTGGCGGTGTACAATCGTGCCGACGATACTTTTGTATGGTACAAGGGCAGCGACTTTGCTTACAGCACCGACGAGTTGGAAGATTGCGTGCGGACGGCTGTCAAAAACAACAAGGTCGGCGGACTGACTCACATGCGCCTGCGCTACAAAACCGTCATTACGGAGACGACCGCGCGTGTGGTGTTTAACGATCTTGATTCGGCGGAAAACGGCTTGTCGCCATACCTTGTGTTTGCGTTGTCCACGTTGATACTCGGTCTGGGCATATATTTTGTAATCAGTTATGTGCTTGCAACGGTTGCTTTGCGACCTCTCGAAGAAAGTTGGGCACGGCAAAAGCAGTTCGTCGCCGACGCCAGTCACGAGCTAAAAACGCCGCTGTCCGTAATCATGGCAAATACCGAAATCATTGCGTCGCACGGTAGCGAGACCGTGGACAGTCAGATGCGATGGATAGACAACACTCGTGAAGAATCGGCACGTATGGCGGAACTTGTTGCAAGCCTGTTGTTTTTGGCGAAAAACGACGACGGTTTGAAGGTAGAGTTGACTACCGTCAACCTGTCCGACTGTACCTTTACCACCGTGCTTGCCCATGACACCGTGTTTTACGAAAACGGCAAAAAGTTTGACTACGAACTGACTCACGATTTGTACGTTACCGGCAACGAAAGTCAACTGAAACAATTGGTGACAATACTGTTGGACAATGCCAACAAATACAGTACAGACGAAGGCAACATTTTGCTGAACCTTAGCCAAAACGGCAAACACGCCATATTGGTGGTGTCAAACGACAGTCAGCAACTGTCGCAGGAACAATTGTCTCACCTGTTTGACCGCTTTTACACTGTGGACGAGTCGCGCAACTCGCGCGGAAACGGCTTGGGCTTGTCCATTGCCAAGACGATAGTGGACACTCACAGCGGTACCATTGCAGTGGATTGCAAAGACGGGCGCACGACATTTACGGTGATGTTGCCGTTGTGTAAGGTGCCGACCAAATAAATATAGGACGCAAAATTGATATGGGAAGAAGAAAAGAAACTCAAGTAGTGGCTGCGTTTGTGTGGCGCAAGGATAAGTTTTTGATTTGTCAACGTCCTGCCGACAAAGCTCGCGGTTTGATGTGGGAGTTTGTCGGAGGCAAGGTGGAACAAGGCGAAACCAAAAAGCAAGCGCTCGTGCGCGAATGCGCCGAGGAGTTGGGCGTGACGGTACAACCATTGGACATTTACATTGTCACCAAGCACTCCTATCCCGACATCACCGTGCGACTGACGTTGTTTAACGCAACCATCGTGGAAGGTTTTCCGCAGGCGTTGGAACACAACAACATCAGGTGGATAACGGTCAACGAGATTGATAATTATCAATTTTGCCCTGCCGACCAACCGATATTGGAACAAATCAAAAAAGACTACGCCGTGTAGCCTGCACCCGAAAGTTTAACCAAACTTTCGGGCGTTTTAATGAAATGCGCAGGGGTTTGTTCGCAGGTTGCGGCTACGTATTTGTTGTTCGTCCCAACGGTGCGTACGTATATGTAAAAATGTATTGAGACAATTC
>CAKQXG010000077.1 GCA_934281515.1 uncultured Clostridia bacterium
GGGCCTTTAGCTCAGTTGGTTAGAGCGGTCGGCTCATAACCGATTGGTCCGGGGTTCAAGTCCCTGAAGGCCCACCAAACAATGCAAAACATCTATATTTGGCCCGGTAGTACAGTTGGTTAGTACGCCAGCCTGTCACGCTGGAGGTCGAGGGTTCGAGCCCCTTCCGGGTCGCCAATGTTTTGCTTCGGTAGCTCAGTAGGTAGAGCAGGGGACTGAAAATCCCCGTGTCGGTGGTTCGATTCCGCCCCGAAGCACCAATCATTGGGGCTTTTTTTATTTCAACTAAGCTGTCGAAGCGTCAAAAAATGCTGGTGTAGCTCAATCAGGCAGAGCAATTGATTTGTAATCAATAGGTTGATGGTTCGATTCCGTTCACCAGCTCCATATGGGGAGATTCCCGAGCGGCCAAAGGGAACAGACTGTAAATCTGTCGTCCACGACTTCGGTGGTTCGAATCCACCTCTCCCCACCAACCCCTTAAAAATGGCATGTTGATGTCACTTTTGAGGGGTTTTCTTTATTTGTTTTACAATGTTTTGGTTCGTTGTGCCAGGTATTATTTATAACATAGCGTTTGCTTTACACGTTTTGTGACTGAATTTTGAATGAGTTTATTTTTTTAGTGAGCATAATAAACATAATGTAGATTGAATTTAATCTATATATTTCAAAATAATGAAAAAGTGCGTTTATTTACGGAACACTAAGTTGCGGAATGCAAATTTTGAATTTATATTTTTTAATCATTATTTACGGCGATTACGATATTCAACTCGTTACGAACGGAATTTTTTTTGTTACCGGGTAAGTTTTTCGTAGCGGTGGGGAACAATAGCGGTATGAAATACCCCAAAAAGAGAGAGTACGGTTCTACTTCGGATATGCGGGAAAGTGCATTTCCCGACACCGTTGGCGTGCAAAACAACCGAGAAAACAAGTAATGGTGTATGTGATTGTATACGCACGCAATGCATTGAAAAGATATCTTTCCGCCGCATGCAAGTCGAAGCGTAGACGCCGTAAAACGAGGATGTTCGATTGGTGCATGCAACCGATTGCGACGTGTTTTTCAATGCTTTTCGGCATGCCGTTACTATAATGCGCTTAACTTGAAAGACATAAGTAGCTGAAATAAAGCGATAGCAAGAAAACTATTAATGGTGAGGTCGGATAAATGAAATCACAATCCGCAACAAAACAAAATGCCGAGGCGACGTATCGCCCGATAACAAAGGACAACTACAAGCAGTATGTTTTTGACAAAATGCCCAAGTCGGCACATTGGAAAAATATGTTTTGGGCTTTTCTTGTAGGCGGACTTATTTGTACGATCGGGCAGGGGTTTATTCAATTTTACATGATTTGGTTCAGTAAAGAGGATGCTTCTATCCTTGCAAGCGCAACGCTTGTATTGCTTGCCGCAGTCCTGACGGGCTTTGGTGTGTACGACAACATCGGACGTTTTGCAGGAGCAGGCTCGACGATACCAATCACGGGTTTCAGTAATGCGGTAGTATCGCCTGCGTTGGAGTTTCGTGCCGAAGGTTACATTTACGGAGTAGGTGCAAAAATGTTTCAGGTGGCAGGTCCCGTTATTGTCAACGGCGTGACCGTGTCGGTAGTTATTGCCGTGCTGACATTGATTTTCGGGGCGTTGTAATAGACGAAAGCTTTGTCGCAAGTAAACATAATTACAAAACCAAAGGAGCTAAAATTGAATTATTACAAACCACGTACATTGACTTTTAGTAATAGCTATATTTTGGCAGGGTACACGATTGCTGGTCCGAAGGAAAACGACGGACGTTACCACGGCATGTTCGACCTTGCGTTGGAAGACGACACATTCGGGCAAACCACATTTGAGCGTGCCGAACGCAAAATGTTCGAGCACTGCGTTGACGGCGCAATTGCCAAGGCAAATCTGACTCCGCGCGACATCGATTTTTTTGTCGGCGGTGATTTGCTCAATCAAATCGTGTCCACGTCCTTTACCGCGCGAAAATACCACTCAGGGTTTGTGGGCCTGTACAACGCATGCGCAACTTATGTGGAGTCCCTTATTGTCGGTTCGTCATTGCTCGGGTGCGGTGCGGAGTACATCGCGTGCATTTCGGGCAGTCACTTTTCTACTGCGGAACGACAGTATCGCTATCCGTTGGAATTGGGCGTGCTGCGTAGCCCCGTCACACAGTGGACGGCAACTGGCGCAGGGGCAACTATTCTGGCGCGTGAGAATGTCGAAACGCCGTGTATCCGCGTTAACCGTGCTACCGTGGGACGTGTGGTGGACTTCGGCGTGATGGACGCCAACAACATGGGTGCGGCAATGGCCCCGTCGGCTTGCGACACCCTTGCGACTTTTTTCTCGGATACAGGCACGACGCCTGACGACTACGACGCCATTTTTACAGGCGACTTGGGTAAATTGGGACAGTCCATACTTGTCGACTTACTTGACGAACAGGGGTATGATATCGTAGGTAAATTGCATGACTGTGGCGCGTCGCTGTATTTCGACGAACAGCAGACCTATCAAGGCGGTAGCGGAGCAGGATGTACGGCATTGGTTTTTAACAGCTATTTGCTGTCCATGCTTCGCGGCGGCGAGTTTGGCAGAGTGTTGTTGGCAGGGACGGGCGCACTTATGAGTCCTACTACGTCCTTTCAGGGGGATAGTATCCCGGGGATAACGCATTTGGTGGAGGTCGTGGCGCAATGACGGTATTTCTGATGTATATCAAGGCGTTTTTGGTGGGTGGCGGCATTTGTCTTATCGGGCAAATCATCATCAACTACACTCATCTGACAAACGGCAAAATATTGGTGTTGTTTCTGGTAATAGGCGCAGTGCTGGAAGGTTTCGGACTATATTCGCCTATTATCGAATTTGCAGGCGCAGGGGCAAGCGTGCCTATTTCGGGATTTGGGTGCGCATTGGTCAAGGGCGCGGTTAAGTCGGCAAAAGAAGAAGGTTTTTATGGCGCATTGAAAGGCGGATTGTCGGCATGTGCAACGGGCATAAGCGTTGCCATAGTGTCGGGCTATGCCGTGTCGGTGCTGTTCCGTCCGCGCACAAAAAAGAAATAACAGGCAAGCAATATAAATTTTTGCGCCCTTTCGTAACTTTTTGCACTCGTGCGGAATATACTGTGTCAAGGAACAAGCAAAGTGGCAGGTTACATGATTGTCGACAATAACGCGCGTGACAAAATTCGGCGCAAAAAAAGGCGCAAAACAGCGTGGGTAATGGTTATTTTTTGTGTGGTCGCGTTACTTGTTTGTTTCAGGTGTTACTGGGCAAGTATGATGACTCGGTTTGCCGAACTTGCTTGCGACAACGTGGAATCTACCGTTACATTGACAGTGCACAAGACCGTTGCAGACGTATTTGTCGACGCAAAGTACGGCGACCTTGTAACGGTGTCGACCGATACAGGCGGCGAAATCGTTGCCGTGGAGGCCAATCAAAGTGCTATCAACTTGTTTGCATTACAGACCTCTGCGGCGGTGCAACATTTGATCGCAGACAAGACGGTTTATGCAGTTCCGTTGGGCACCGTCAGCGGTTTCACCCTGTTGTCCGAAAGCGGACCGGAAGTGCAGGCTACGTTTCGTCAGATAGGCTTGGTTAAGTGCAGGTTAGAGTCGGAGTTTACGTCGGCAGGGATAAACCAAACCTTGCACAGGCTGTACGCAGTGGTGACAACTTCGGTAGAAATCGCCGTGCCGACCGCGTGTCGTACCGTAGTTGTCGAAACACCCGTGCTTGTGTGCGAAACGGTAATTGTCGGCAAAGTTCCTCAGGTGTATCTTGGCAAGTAAGGTAGAGTCTGTCGATGTATGATTAGCAAAAGCACGCCGACCTGAATCTGTGTAAAATATGCCGTAAGGCAAATGTAGTTGCATGTGTAAATCTTAACGCAATAAACAACCAATCTGTCGCAAAACACTTGTCAAAACAAACAATATTTGGTATACTGTTTGCAAACGATGACGAAGCACAAGAGTTTGCGACAGGCAACGTAGAAGATGCAGTTCCGACGGACAAATCACACGACGACATATCGACGTCGCGGTGGTTTTGTCGAGGCAGTATCGTCAAGCGAGCAAGGGGTGGTGTAAGCCTTGCCGACCACGCAAAAGATATTCACTTCCGAGTTGGTGCGGTGACATGTAGTCGCGCCCGTATGCCTACGATACAGGTCAAGAGGAATGCGACTTTTGTTGCGTTTGAATTTAGGTGGTACCGCGAGTAATTTCGCCCTAAAGTTTATAACTTTGGGGCGTTTTTGTTGTTTTAAGACAAAATTGCCTCACAAAATCCCATTTTATAAAATACTATTACAGACATAGTAATGCAAAATATGCAAGGAGAAGAACCGATGACAATCAATGAAATCAAGACGGCTTGCCTGGACGAGTTGCAAGGTTGCGCTTCGTCGCAGGAATTGCAGGAGCTGAAGGTAAAGTACCTTGGCAAAAGCGGTGCCTTGACAAGCCTGCTTAAAAGTATCAAAGATTTGCCTGCCGAGGAACGCCCGAAGTTTGGCGCAAAGGTAAACGAATTGCGCAACGCTCTCGAACAGGCATTTGCCGACAAAGCGGCGGAGGTAAAGGCGGCAGAGTTGAATAGAAAACTTGCCGAAGAAACAGTGGACGTTTCTCTCAACACGCAACAACCTTGGGGCGCATTACATCCCGTCACGATTGTGGAGAACACGATGACAGATTTGATTGTTTCTATGGGATTCGAAGTGTTGTCCGGTCCCGAAATCGAGACCGACTACTACAACTTTCAGGCACTCAACATTCCTGCCGACCACCCTGCGCGCGACATGCAGGACACATTTTACATTACGGACAACATTTTGTTGCGCACGCAAACTTCTGCTATGCAAGCGCGTATTATGGAACACAAAAAGCCGCCTATCAAGGTGGTTTGTCCCGGTAAGGTTTTCCGTAGCGACAGTGACGCAAGCCACAGTCCCGTGTTCCATCAAATCGAAGGTTTGGTGGTTGACGAGAACATTACCTTGTGCGACCTTAAAGGCATGTTGGAATACATTGCAGCAAACTTCTTCGGACCGCAAACAAAGGTGCGTTTCCGTCCGAGTTTCTTCCCCTTTACGGAACCCAGTGTAGAGGTAGACCTTACATGCAGTAATTGCGGCGGTAAAGGTTGCAGTTTGTGCAAGGGTACAGGTTGGATAGAAGTGCTTGGCGCAGGCATGGTCAACCCCTATGTGTTGGAAAACTGCGGTATAGACAGCACTAAATACACAGGTTTCGCTTTCGGCTGGGGCGTAGAACGTATCGCAATGATCAAGTACGGTATACCGGACATCAGGCTGTTTTACGAAAACGACCAACGTTTCCTTAAACAATTCGGCAAATAAAGGAGAGCAAAATGAAATTACCTCTTTCGTGGATTAAAGAGTACGTCGATGTTACCGAGGACATAGATACCCTATGCAAAAAGATGGTTGACATCGGACTTGAAATAGAAGAAGTTGACTACCTGGGCAAAGACGTTACTAACGTTAAGGTTTGCCGGATTAAGGAAATCGCTCAACACCCCAACGCGGAACGTTTGCTTTGTTGCAAAATCGACGTCGGTACGGGCGAGTTGTTGCCCATTGTCACAAACGACCACCATGTAAAGGTGGGCGACAAGGTTCCTGTTGCATTGCACAAGGCGCACACCGCAAACGGACTTGACATCACCAAGGGCAAAATGCGCGGCGAAGAGTCCGTTGGTATGTTTTGCGGACCCGAAGAGCTTGGCATTACCAAGGATTACTACCCCGGCGCAGACGTTGACGGAGTGTTGGTATTGCGTGACGATGCCGTCGTAGGCGAAGATATCCGCAAAGAAGTCGGTATTGACGACTACGTGCTTGATGTTTGCGTAACAAGCAACCGTCAGGACTGCAACAGTGTGCTTGGTTTGGCACGCGAAGTCGCCGTTGCGCTTGGTAAAACCTGTCGCGAGCCCGACGTAAGTTTTACCGAAACAGCAGCCAAAAACACCGCCGACATGGTTACCGTGGATGTACAGGCAACGGATATTTGTCCCAACTACTATATGCAGGGCGTTACCGACGTTACCATTGCGCCGTCACCCTTGTGGATGACTTCTCGCCTGGCAAAGGTCGGTTTGCACGGCATTAACAATATGGTGGATATCACCAACTACGTGTTGTACGAAATCGGTCAACCGATGCATGCTTTTGACTATGCAGACATCAACGACAAAACAATCGTGGTTCGCCGCGCCGAAAACGGAGAAAAGATTATTCCGCTTGACGGCAAGGAATACACGCTGACAACGGAAGATCTTGTAATTGCCGACAAAGACCGCGCCGTCGGTCTGGCAGGCATTATGGGTGGCGCAAACAGCGGAATTAAGTCGGAAACAAACTGCGTTATGTTCGAGTCGGCAAGTTTCGCACGCGGTAACGTTCGCCGTACAAGCCGCCGTCTGGGACTGCGTTCCGACAGTTCGGCACGTTTTGAAAAAGGTATCGAAAGTTACACAAATAATCTTGGACTTTCCCGTGCGTTGCACCTGGTTGAGCAACTCGGTTGCGGCAAAATCACTTGCGGACGTATCTCCGTAGGCGAAGTTGCCCAAAACCGTATTGTAACTTTCGGCAAAGACCGCATTGCAAAATTGCTCGGTATCACAATTCCCGACGACAAAATTCTGTCTATTTTGCATTCGCTTAACATTGAAACAACCTTTGACGGCAACACGATAGAGTGTTCCGTGCCGCCGTACCGTGACGACATTGCTCGTGACTGCGACATTGTGGAGGAACTTATCCGCGTGTACGGCTACGACAATATTACCGGTACGATGCTGGAAGGCAGTCACATTACGTGCGGCGGACGTACGTTGTCGGACTCGATGGCTGCCAAAGTGAAGAACGTGTTGTGCGGCATGCGCTACAATGAGTGCGTATTTTACCCATTTGGTGGTTACTCGCTGTTCAACAAGGCTTCCGTTACGTCTGTTGACGAAGCGGAATATATCAGGGTGAAGAATCCCATCGGCGAAGATTTGTCGGTTATGAACAGGAGCCTTGCGCCCAATATGTTGCAATGCGTTGCGCTTAACCTATCTCGCAAAAATACGGGTTTGCGCCTGTTTGAGGTGGGCAAAGTGTATCTTGCGAAAAGCATGCCTTTGACGGAATTGCCCGTAGAAGAAAAACGTATCTCTATGGCTGCGACCGACGTAACTTTCGACGCTTTCCGCGACGATGTGTTGCAAGCGGTGTATACTTTTGCCGACAAAGACATCAGGATCGAGCGCACGCAAAGTAACGTTTTGCACCCCGGTATTGCGGCGGAAATCTCCGTAGGCGGCACTGTGGTCGGCACGTTTGGCAAGGTACATCCGCAGGTTTGCGCAAACTTCGATATCGAAACCGACGTGTACTATGCCGAGTTGAGTCTGGACAAGCTTATCGATGTTCGCCGTGGTGAAATCAAGTATGCGCCGATAGCTAAGTTCCCGTCAATCACGCGCGACTTCGCGTTTGTTTGCGACGATGCGGTAGCTGTGCAAAATATCCTTGACGAATTTACCGCGCTAGGCTTGTGCGAAAGCGCAAAACTGTTTGACGTGTATCGCGGAGCACAGGTCGGTGAAGGTAAGAAATCGGTTGCAGTCAAGGTTGTGTTTGTCGATCCCAACAAAACATTGTCCGACAACGACATCGAAAAACAAGTCGGACGTGCATTGAAAGTCATTGCAGACAAGTACGGTGCGACTCTTCGCTGACCGAACCGTAGTGTGACCGAAAATTTTGCATATGCGTTAATGACAGTTAAAACACAAGATGCCTATTATGTGGTATTACGTCGAAGTTTGCATACGTATGCGAAATTTTGTTGCAAAACAATTATAAAAATGTTTCAGAGGTAACCATGGCAGACGGACAAAAATATGAGATACTTGCCCCGGCAGGCAGTATCGAACAACTGCAAGCGGCGGTGTACAATGGCTGCGATTCCGTCTACCTTGGACTTGCCGACTTTAATGCGCGTTTGAAAGCGCCCAATTTTACCAAGGACAACATTGCCGAATGGGTGGATTTTTGTCACTTGTTTGGGGTTAAGGTGTATGTCACGGTAAACACATCCGTCAAAAACGACGAATTTTCGCAAGCGTTGCAAACCTTACTTGCCGCATACAAAGCTAACGCCGACGGCGTGATTGTAACCGACCTTGCGTTGCTGCATATTGCAGGACAATTGGGCGGCAATCTCGATGTCGTTGCCAGCACGCAACTAAATTGCCATGACCGCTACGGCGCAGAGTTTTTGAAACGGCTTGGCGCGACTACTGTGGTTTGTGCGCGAGAGTGCAGTCTTGAAGACATAAAATCAATTGCAGACACGGGCGTGAAAACAGAAACGTTTATACACGGCGCGCTATGTGTGTGCCAATCGGGGCAATGTCTGATGAGCTCGGTTGCAGGGGGCAACAGCGGTAATCGCGGATTATGCGCGCAGCCTTGCCGAAACTACTACACGGCTGACGGCGGAAAAAGCGGCTATTTGCTTTCCACTGCCGATCTTGACGGATCGAAAGAATATGCCGACTTGCAAAAAAACGGCGCAACCGTGTTCAAGATAGAAGGACGTAACCGCAGCGCGGAATATGCGGCGGTGTGTTCGGCGGTTTTTAAGCAACTTTTTGAACGTGGGACAATAGACAAAAAACTGCGTGCCGACCTTACCGAAGTGTACAAGCGCGGCGATATGCAGTATTTGCCGTACCTTAAAGGAAACAACGACAATATTATATATACGGCGCATCCGCGACACATCGGCAGATACGTCGGCGTTGTGCGTAGCGGTAGTATTGTTTGCGATGTTGACGTATGTAAGGGCGACGGTTTTAAGATTTTTGACAAGCAAGGCAAAGAAGTTTGCGGAGCGGTCGCGCTTGCCGACGGCAAAATAGTACAAGCTCGGTTTTCTGGCAAGGTCGTTGACGGGATGAAGGCGTTTCGTACAAGCAGTGCGGAACTTTCTGCACGGTATTTGTCTGTACGCAAAACTCTTGACGTATCGTTATGCTTTACTGCGTACGTAGGGCAAAAGGCAACTTTGACTGCGCGACACGCCGATTTGACTGTTACGGTACAGTCCGACGAAATCGTGCAACAAGCGAAAAATGCGCCCACGACACGAGAACAAATTGTCGAACAATTACAGAAAAGCGGCAATTCATATAGTACTATTTCAGACATAGTAGTACAAGTCTGCAATATTTTC
>CAKQXG010000078.1 GCA_934281515.1 uncultured Clostridia bacterium
CCGATCCGCACGTGTTCAAGATAGGTATAGTGGGATTCGGCTTTGACAACAAGTTGATCTCGGGTCTTACAAACGACGTGTCGGCTGTACTGGACGCATACAATTCGGCAGACAGACAAACTGAAGACAACGAGGCAACCGACATCGCCTCGGCTGTAAATTACGCTTCTACTTTGTTTACAAACAAGCAATCGGCAAAGATAGTGGTAGTCAGCGACGGTTTCGAAACCGACGGCAATGCAATGTCGGCTGTGCGAAACGCAGTGGCGGAGGGCATCAGAGTGGACACGGTGTGTCTTGCTTCGCCCGAAGACGACGACTTGCTTTCGCTTGTTTCTTGCGAAACGCCCGATTACAACGTTGCCGAAAGAGAAACGTTTATACTCAAACTGACGGTCAACAATTCTTCCGACAAAACGATTGCTTCCGACATAAGGCTGTTTGACAACGGCGAAGAGGCAACTAAAATAAGTGCGGAAATCAAGCCCGGCACACAGGTTGTCGAAATGGAACACGCGCTTGTCGGCGAAGGCTTGCATTCCCTCAGCTTCCGTCTTACCTCAAACGAAAAAGAAGTTTCGGAGCAAAATAACTTGTTGTACACCTACATGTTGCTCAACAAGTACGACAATGTACTTATAATCGAGGGCTTTGCGGGAGAGTCGACCAAGATTGTCGAGTTGTTGGAGGACTACGAAGTAAAGACGATTTACATCGGTTCGCAGGAAATGCCCACAACTCTCGACGAATTGCGCGCCTACGACGAAATTATACTCAACAACGTATCCAATGCCGACTTGTTGAAGTACGACGGACTGGACGAATTGCTCAATACCTATGTGTATGAGGTGGGCGGCGGCTTGTTTACCATCGGCGGCAACGAAAAATTGCTCGACGCAGACAACAAACCGGTACCACATGCCTACAACCGCAGCGATATGGAAGGCAGTTTGTACCAACAAATGTTGCCCGTGCAAGTCATCGACTACACTCCGCCGTTAGGCGTATATCTGGTGTTGGACGTTTCGGGCAGTATGCAAAAGCTTATACAGGACGTCAAAAACACGGCGTTGACGATAATCTCCGACTACACGTGTTTAAGCGAACGCGACTACTGCGGTATCATGCAGTTTGCAGATGACCCCGAAACGATAACGTCCAAGCCAATACCCGTCACGCGTCAGTCGGATTTGAAGTATGCCATTTCGCAAATTACTGACGAGAGCGTAGGACAAAGTACGATATTCGCTCCTACGATAGAGTACGCCGCGCGAGAGCTTAAATCGCTCAACGCCAACGGTTACATCGAAAAGATGCACATCGTCATGGTTACCGACGGTTTGGCCGGCGACGTTGACCAAGCGAAGGCAGACATCGAACAGTACACCGAAGAGGGTATCACATTCTCCTACCTGGTATTGTCCGATGGGGCGAACGGTAAAAGCCACTGGGATACGCTCATTGATGAGGGCAAAATAAATTGGATCGAGTTTAAGGATTCCGCTGACCTTACCGACAAAGTAAAGGACGATTTGCGCGTCCCCGAAATCAAGGAAGTTTCCGTTAAGGAATTTACTCCCAAAGTAAACTCGTCGTCCACCTACGCAAGCTTGTTCGGCAGCGAAACGTTGCCGTCGCTGGGCGGTTTCTATGGCGCAAAGGCTCGCGAAGGAACAGCCGTGTTGTACGGCGACTACAACGTGCCTGTGTATGCCGAGTGGAAGTACGGCTTGGGTACCGTCGGCAGTTTTATGTGTGACTTAAACGGAAACTGGTCGACAGGATTTGTTGCCAACGACGTAGGTCGCAAGTTTTTGCTTACGGCAATCAACAAGGTGTTTCCCACGTCGGACATTCGTCCGCAGGAAATAACCGCAGCCGTACGTGACGACAACTTTACCGCAAATATCTCGGTAAAGACAAAAACGGACTTGAAAACAGGCGAAACGATTGTCATTTCTTCCGACATACTCGACAGCAACGACTTCCGTATTACGCAGCCCGACGCAAAAAGCGGTTACAACAGGGCGAGCGTGTACACTCGTCAAAGCGGCGTGTATGCCATTACGATACGCAAGCTTGCCGCAGACGGCACGGAACTTGCAAGCAAAGTGGTGTACAGGGTGTTTTCCTACTCCAAGGAATTTGCTCCCGTCGACGACATCGAAGTCGGTTCCGAGTTGCTTGCGCAAATGGCTCAGGCGGGCGGCGGCAATACCCAAAGCGCAACCGACGGCAGGTTTGATCCTTCTCTTGCATTCGAAGGGTTTATCACAAGTATTCCCAAGAGTTTTGACCCTCGTTGGCTGTTTATGATTCTTGCGCTGGTGTGCTTCCTTATCGA
Organism: uncultured Clostridia bacterium; assembly: GCA_934281515.1. Taxonomy (GTDB): domain Bacteria; phylum Bacillota; class Clostridia; order Christensenellales; family CAG-314; genus Fimimonas. Next base: position 2,345 of record CAKQXG010000078.1, read on the forward strand.
CATTGCCGTGCGTAAGTTCAAGTTTAAGTGGCCTCACGAAATCATTCGCGACGCCAAAGCAAAAAAAGCAGAGGAAAAAAACAAAGCAAACTGATAAACGGCGATATATGTTCGCCCCAAACGGAGTTTTTATGAAAATATTACGGCGGATTCCAATAGTTGTGACGGCAATCTTGCTTGTGGTGTTTGTGGCAGGTTGCTCGGGCATGAAGCTAGACAGTCCTACTGGGCTTGCCGTGGACGAAACCAAGTCGGTACCTTTGTTGACTTGGAACGAAGTTCCCGACGCCACCTACTACAAATTGAATATTTCGTCCAAAAACGGTACCAATCGTACCGTAACCGTAGCCAAAGCCTACTATTCGTTGCTCAACATCGACAGCGGCGACTACGTGTTTAAGGTGCAGGCACTCGACGCCAAGGGTAACTACATGGCTTCGGCATGGTCGGACGGACTCAATTACGTTATGCAACCGTCAAGCGGACTTGTATACACGCTGACAAACGCCAACACCGAGTACGTCGTCAGCGGAATCGGCACGGCGAGGGGCAACGTGGTTGTCGGCAACGAATATCGCGGCAAACCCGTCACGGCAATTGCCGACCGAGCATTCTACGGCAAAAGCGCGCTTACCGGCATTACGATCAGCGCAAACGTCAAATCGATAGGCAAGTACGCTTTTACGGGTTGTTCCAACTTGCAAACGGTCACCTTCGAGGGCAGTCCGACAACGATTGGCGACTACGCTTTTCAAAGTTGCAGCGCCCTGACGAGTATAGAATTGCCCGACAGCATAACGGAAATCGGCAAATACACGTTCCGCTATTGCAGACACTTGACTTCAGTCAAACTGGGGTTGTCAACTACCACAATCGGCGAAGAAGCCTTTATGCAATGCACTTCGCTTGCGGCAATCGAGTTTCCCGACTCCGTCACATACATCGGACCAAGCGCATTCGGCTCTTGCGAAGCGTTGACAAATGTGGAAATCGGCAAAAACGTAACGGAAATCGGCAAGTCGGCGTTTGTGTCGGCATCGTCGTTGGAACGTATCACATTCGGCAAGTCTTTGCGGATTATCGGCGAGGGTGCGTTTGAAAAGTGCGTAAAACTTACTTCGATACAAATCCCTAGCAACGTAACGACAATATCCGACTCGGCTTTTTACGATTGCACGTCGCTTGCCGAAGTTACCCTTGGCGACGGGAAGGAAAACGGTATTACATCCATCGGTCAGTATGCGTTTTACAACACCAAACTGTATCAAAACGGCATCAACGGCGTGTACTACGTAGGCAACTGGGTGTTTGACACCGACGCTTCCGTTGTCGGCGGCTCCGGCAAAGGCGACCTTACGGTGCGCGACGGCACGGTGGGTATTGCAGATTCGGCATTCCGCAACAGAAAATCGGGATTTGAGTCGTTGTATCTCCCCGACACCGTGAAATATATCGGTAAAAGTGCCTTTCGAGGTTGTTCTCTCTTGCTACGTATTGACTTGGGCAACGGAGTGAAAGTTATCGGCGAAAGCGCATTCCGCGATTGCGTTCAATTGGGCGGCGGAACAATCATTCTCGGCGACAGCCTGGAAAAAATCGAAAAATACGCCTTTGGCGGTTGTGAGCATTTCGGCGATCCTACCTACCTCAATGGCTTCAACAAAAACTTCACCTTGCCTTCTACGGTACGTGAGATAGGCAGGGACGCATTTAAGGACAGCGGCTTTTGGAAGAAGTCCAAAACGCTTGAAGTCTACGTAGGCAAATGGCTTGTGGGCTACAAAAAGTCGGACAGCAGCGCCACGCAACAAGTTGCCATTACCGGCGGTACGATCGGTATTGCCGACTACGCATTTTACAAACGCGCAAACTTCAACACCGTTACCATTCCCGAGAGCCTTAAATATATCGGCGAGGCTGCGTTTGCGGAATGCTCCGGATTGAATATCGTTGACATAAACAAGTTTTGCGAACTTGAAGAAATCCCCGACTACGCGTTTTATAAATGCGAGTCGTTGGTCGACATCATTTTGCCGTCGACGGTTACACGCATCGGACGTTCGGCATTTTACAAAAGCGGACTGATGATTGCCAATATCGTAAGAGATGTGGAATCAATCGGCGACTACGCCTACTACGGATGCGAGAAGCTCAAAACAGTCAACTTCGAGACTGTCGGCAACAAACTCAAATCAATCGGCAACTACGCTTTCGGCGGCGCAAGCAGCCTGGAAACGATTGCTCTTCCCGACGGCGTAACTACGCTTGGCAACAACGTGTTTACGCGGTGTACTTCTCTCAAACAAGTAGAACTGGGCAACAGCCTGACGAGTATGGGCAGCGCGGTGTTCGCATCTTGTACTTCGCTTAAAGAAGTCGCATTGCCGTCCACACTCAAACAACTTCCCGAGCGCACTTTTTACAAGTGTTCGGCGTTGACTACCGTCAAAGCCGACGGCATTACAAGGATTGACAAGTATGCGTTTTACCGTTGTTCGTCGCTCAGCGAAGTAACTTTGCCTCAGGATTTGACCTACATTGGCGACTACGCATTTTACCGTTGCGGACTTAAACAAGTGTACATTTACGACGAGTTGACCGAGATGGGCGCACATGTGTTCAACGGTAACTCCTCGCTTACGATATACTTGCAGTCAAGCGAGATTCCCGATGGTTGGAGCGCACGTTGGAATTCGGCGTTCCGTCCTACATTGGTCGGTTGCGAGTTTGCTTCGGACGACGACGGAACATACGTCGTTTCCTTTACCAAAGACAGCGATACATTGCTCAACTTCAACTTGTCCGTCGGTTCTTCCGCCGTTTACAGCGATCCCGTCAGACAGGGCTACGTCTTTGGCGGTTGGCAAGCCGACGACGGCGAAACCTCGGTGGTATACACCACAAATCAATTGACGGAGGTTTCCGACGGCACCCGATTGATTGCGATATGGAACAAGATTGACGACTAACTTACATCGGTGCGTTCTTGTGCGGCAACGCGCACCCCGACGCACACGACAGCCTTACAGGAGGGCAGTAACAAATGAACAAAACTACAAAATTGCTTTCGACAATAGTACTTGCCGCAATAGTGTTGGCGGCATGCCTGACGCTTGTCGCATGCAACGACAAGGTAAACAACTACTTTGTCACCTACGACGGAAACACGATCACCGTATCCGGCAAAAAGGGCGAAGCGGTGTCTTTTCCGAAAGCCGAACGCGACGGCTATCTGTTTGACGGTTGGTACACGTCGGAAAACTTCGACGGCAACGCTGTCGACAGCGCAGTGTTCGGTGAGGAAACAACATACTACGCCAAGTGGGCAGAGGCCTGCACGGTAACATTGCAACCCGAGGGAGGCGTTCTCGACGCAACTACCGTTGTAATCAAAAAGGGTGCAAACATTTTGCAGTCGCTTGCCGACTATACTCCCGTCAAAGGCAGTTTGCAGTTTGGCGGTTGGTTCGAAGGCGACAGACAAGTTTCCGCAAACGACACTGCCGACAAGGGTAGCTTGACTCTTTCCGCACGTTACAAGGCGGCATACACGGTCAATGTGTATCTTCAACGCGCCGAGGGCGACGAGTACGACTATACGGAGAAGTATGCCGAAGGTTACGCCTTTGTAGAAGAAGACTTCTTCCCCGACATAACTATTGACGGATTTGCCGTTTCGGCAGACGACGTCGATGACATCATGATCTCCGAGGACTCTTCCAAAAACGTATTTAACCTGCATTTTTCTCGTAATACCTACGAAGTGGCGGTGTACGAAAGCTATCCCTTGGGTGGGGCAGCTACGCTTGTCGGCAAACAAACTTACCGCTACGGCGCAACGGATTTCCTCCCCGACACGGAGTACACCTACGAAGGCTATCTGATGCTCGGTTGGGCTACCGGACAAGGCGCAACCTACACCGATCTTATCGGCGACGACTATGTGCTTAACAGCAACATTTCGTTGTATCCGTTGTGGGAAGCAGGCTACACCGACATGTTCTCGGGAGAGGACTACATCTTCCTCAAACACGACGCCGACAACAGTGCGATTCTTCTGCGCGGCGGCATTCAAATCGAAGGAACATACGACAGTCGCTACGACATGTACATTTTCGAAAGCCCGGTTGCAGACGGTATCAAGGTACGTGCCAAGATTGACGGCGAACACTTTATCTACTACGCTAACCGTGCTAACAGCTACAAGTTGGTAGAAGGGCTAAACACTCTCAACGACGACGTCACGCTGTATCTGGACAACGAAAACGGCGCAAGATACTACGACAGCAAGAACGGTATAACGAAGTCGGGTACCTACACGATCGACGAAACCGGCTTGTACATTGCCACATTCGAACCCACGGAAGAAGGCGGCGAAAAAACGTCCTTTGCATTTATCATCGGCACGTTGGGCGGCACACCCGCATTCCGCATCCGCGGCGATGAGAGCCAATACGGCGAAATTACTCGTCGCGCGGCATACTATCCCAGAATGACCTTCAACGGTTTCGGCACCGTGCTTGTAACCGTGCAGGATCAGTCGGCCACATACACCTACACCGTAGGTCAATCCACCGACAACAATGGCAAAAAAGTGGTGTTTTACAACATTTCCACGGGTCAAAGCACGCTTTGCGTCAAGGTAAACGACTACAACGGCACATTCGGCTACGACTACTACGAACCCGATTACGATCGCGACTACGGCAAACAAGACGAAACCGGTACAATCCTTACGCTGGACGGCTGCGCAAAGGCCGTATACAAGAGCGTTGACGGTGAAACCTTCGAGGGAGAATACACTGCTGTTCAATCGATACGTTACGACGTAATCAACAACAGTCAGAAATTCCGCACAATCGTCACGGTAAAAGGCAACAACGAAACACGTGTGTACATTTTGTACGTAGACTACCTGCGCAATCCCGCCGGCGAGCCTGTAGGTCTGATACCCGTACATTGGTTTGAAGAGGTCGGCGCAGGCTACACCGAAAGACAACTCGTGGACGACAATGGCTACCTTACCGACAGTTACCTTATCGCCGACGGCAACGGTCGCGCCGCAACCTGGGAGTACATCGACAAGGTGCTCACAAAAACTACCGAAGGTACTTATGAGGCAAACGTCGACGATTACAGCTACCTGTACACCCCCGACGATACGACAAATGCGGTTGCCTTTAAGTACAAGACGATGACGCTTGCGTACAGCAACTACAACAGCTATTCGCTCTGTTTTGCGCTTGGCTACACCGACGCCGACGGAGCGGAAACCGACCTGTTTGAGCGTTTCCGTACCAAGGGCGCCCAAAGCGGTGCGGAATTGTACAAAAACAGCACATTCGGTATCTACATCGACGGCGACGGCAAGGTGCTTGTGGGACTTGTCCGCAAGATGACCAATTACTGGGTGTTGACCGACGGACAAGACGGACTGTACCTGTCCTTTGACAACGACGATCACGAACGTTTCTATGTGTTGGAACAAGCTCCTCTTGTAATGTACAAACGCGTAGACGGCAAGACCGACGCTAACAGCACCCTTACCGTCAGTTGGAAGGATCTCGGCGACGGCAAGTACGAAGCGACCTACATTGTAAAAGACGGCGACAACGCAACTACAATCGAGGGTTACTACACGCAAGAGAAGTTGTTCTTCCCGGGTACATATGCATATCTGTACACATTTACGTCCGACGACGGCGAAACGAAGTTCAAGTTTACCTTTACTCAAAGCGGTTCGAGATACATCTTCGATTACTACGAGATTGACAGCGTAATCGAATTTGTCGACTACACCGAGCTGAGGGACGACAACAGCACCGACAGTAAAAACAAGATTACCCTTACAGACGAACGTTACGAAGGCAAACTTGTAATAGCGTACTTCGACGGAACAAACACAATCAAGGGTACCTTTGACACCTACACCGAAACGAGCGACGGCGAAACGGTAGTTTCCGTTGGTAAACAGGAGAACGCATTCTTCAGCGACAAATACAGTGCGATCGTCTACACGTTTACGTCGATAGACGGCGCAACTACTGTCAGGTTTACTCTCAACAACGGCTACTTCCGCATTTGCGCGGACAACAAAACCTACACCGACGCCAACGGCGCAACGTTGGAACTTGACGGCGCAACGCATATTGCCAAATACACCGACAAGGACGGCAACGAAAGTTTCAGCTACTACATTGTGACAGACGGCGTGTTGACCGACGGTAAGGCAATCTACATGCTGATAAACGACAGCAAAGCTTATCTTGACCTCAACGGCGACAAGTTTGCTTTGCGCGGCGAGGAAAGCGGCAAACGCAACCTGTTCAAAAACGGCGTACCCTACGGCAAGACCATAGAGTTTGACGGACAGGGCAAGGCAATCGTTTACGACATCGAGGACGGCAGCGAAGTCAATCCCAAAAACGTCACCTACACCTTCAACGGCAGCGAATATACCGTGTTTGACGAAGAAAATAAGGTGCTGTACGTAGGCAAGTTGACCGTAGTGAGCCTCGGCGGAAGAAGTTACCCTGCCTACTCCATTGTTATGGACAACATCGCAGGCTCCTACATCAACCAAACCGATTTGTCGGTGGTGGTACTTGACAACGCAGGCGGCGCGGTAAGATACGATTCCTACGGGACACGCGACGACGGCTACTACTTCCGTATCGACGACAAACTGTTCTACTTTATCGACAGCACGTCATCGTTTGCGGCATTGTACACAATCAACGGCAACGAGATTGTCGACACAGGCGTCAACGTAACCTACTACTCGTCCGACTTTGCGTCCATCGTATTCTACAAGACGGGTACGGTACTCATCAACAACGCCGAAAGCATGTACTACGTGGCTAACGACGACGGAACGTATACCACCTACAAAGCGGCAGACAACGTAGACGATCCCAACGCCAATGC
>CAKQXG010000079.1 GCA_934281515.1 uncultured Clostridia bacterium
AAGTGCCGTCGGCAACAAGACAGTCCTGCGTTACTCGCTTGCACTTCTTACATTTGCCCCCGTCGACGTTACCGCCGCAAAACGGACACTTGCTCCAACTTGTTTCTGCCATAGGTGCGCCATAAAACGCCAACCAGGTGTTGACAGCGACGTACACCGCGGCGATGTCGTTTTTGAACTTTTTGCCGTCACTGCCGACAAACTTCCATATTTCGTTTGCAGGATTGACGCGGTTTGCTTCGTCGGCGAAAGCCGTCAATCCTTTGTTGCAATCAAACAACGCAAGAAAAATTTCCGTCAACGTACTGTCGGCAACGCAGTCATGCAACAATGCTGCAAAAGCGTTTCTGTCCGCAAGAGTGTACAACTCGTCGGTGTGTGCGGAAATGTCGGCGGCGGTATGTGCGCCGTCCCACAACGAATAGGTAACCGACCCCCTGAAATACTCTGCCAAATCCTTGGCGTTAGTTAAAAAACTCACTGTTCACCTCCGCTACTCGTACAGACAGTCGAGTATCGATTCGACAAAATCTTCTTCGCTGTCCGCCCCGTTCTCAAAGCAGTAATCGGGTTCGGACGCGTGCGTTTGAGTCACGTCGGTTGTCCGCCCCATGCACAGCGCAAGGCGCGCGCTCTTGTTGTCGGGATCCAACTTGGCAAGACGTTTAGCATAGTTGTCGGTTGCTTCGCCGTCGGTGATAAGCGCAAACACGCAGTCCGACAAATCCACACGTTGCGCCACGATAAGTCCCGTAAGCAGGCTGTACGCGCGTCCGAGAGAAGAACGTCCGCCGAAAGTTTCTTCGGGTATGTCCACGTAGTTGTCGTCCTTGGCATAACTGTGCAGTTTGCGCGCTCCGTCGGCATAGACAACAACGTGTATTGCCGCAGCCTCTTCGGCACATTCGTTGACGACGTTACGCAACAGGTCGTTTATCGACGCGACAAGCGGCTTGTCGGTGTTGGTGACGCTACCGGAACAGTCGACAATCAAAAATAGCTGTTTCATACTAATTGCTCCTTGTGTAAGCTTGCGCCCGTACTAGATGTCGCTGTCGGTAGTAAACGAATCGATAGTGCCGCCAATGGTACCTTCGTTGCCGCAGTTGACGCATTTGACGTTTTTGGTGCCGTGACTGTGACAGTTCAGCGTGCCGCACTTGGAGCATTTATACAACGCCTTTTGACCGCAGTAAGGACAGCCGTTGTAACTGCTGCTACTGCACAGCGAGCCGTCGATTGTCTCTTTGCCGTAGCTTTCGGCAGAAGCCCTGTCGGCACTTAAAGGGAAAGCCCAGGTCATTATCCAATCGCCGTCCGCGTCTTTTTCCACGCGTACGCCGAACATTTTGTTGTGTTGGTTACATTTTGCCACAATTACTTTTGCGTTCAGTTTGCCCATAGTCGTCTCCCTTTTGTATCAATCGCAGTCTGCCCACACAAAGGCGACGGAAACGTCGTCTTTGGAGTAACTTTTGGTAGATACGGTTTGTAGTTGTTCGGCAATTGCCGTAGTAGCCGTTTGTTTGTCGGTTGCAAGCTCTCGCGCGTAGCCGTCCATTACCCGTACAAGGGTAGTTTCGTCGGCAAGCGCACCGCTCAGTCCGTCGGTACACAAGCCGAGCGCAACGTTTGTTACGCCGTCAAGCGGATAGTAGCGTATCTGCATGCGTTCCGCAGCATCGTCGCCGCACATGGAGTAGGTAAAGTTGGAGCACAGCTCATCGTCGCCGAAATCCAACAGTTGCGTGACGCCGTTGCAAGTAACTGTCGCTTCGCCGTCGCCCAATTTGATACACAAACAGTAGTCGGACGTAACAGCCGCAGCGAGCAGCGTTGTGCCGTAAGGTTGGCGGACGTCGTAATCCAGTCGCGCAACAAAATCATCGGACGAAGCGGCAAGATCGCTGTCGGTAAACGGGTGCAGGCGTGTGTAATCCTCTGTTTGCTGTTGCCATTCGGCAAGTATTGCCATGCGTAGCCGCCACAACTTTTCGTCAACGCCCGATGTAAGCGCTTGGTAATCTCGGTTGGCTTCCACAAAATGCCGAAGTTTGTTTACCGCCGTTTGGCAAGCGAGCCTTGCACCTACGTCGCTACGGAAGTATTTTGCTGAACCGTGTCCGTCGGCAACGGCGCATAAAGCGACCCAGGCATTGCACTCCGACAAGTTGGCGTCCTGTAACGGCAAACCGCTTGCCACGTGTGAACCGCCGCGCACCGAAGTTGAAAAACAATTGTATGTAGTCATAACTCACCGCATCTCACGACTATTCGTCATCGTCGCCGTCGTAGATTTCTTCACTGTCGCTACGGCTGTCCACGTCGCGTAAAGATTGATTGACCTGCGCGGCGTTGTACCTTGCCGCTTCGCTGTTGGTATCGGCAGCCGAAGGCAACACAACGTTGTTCGCACCGAGCTTGGTGCCTGTCCGCGAGCCGTATTTGCTTGCCGTCTTGGACGCGGACACAACCACGGCTTGCACTACCGAACTAAGGTCGCGGCGCAACTTTTCCGTGTCGATTACGCTGTCGGCAAGTCCCGTAAACTCGGTAAGCACCTTTTTGTCGGCGCCGCCAACCGCAACGGCGTACTTGTAAGAAACGTCAAACCAACCGCGTGTGCGCAGGCGTTTGAGCGAACCTTGGTAGTTGTCGGTGGGCGAACCGTCGGAAATGAGTATCACAACGGGCGCCATGCCGCCGCGCCCTTTCATCCAGCCGCCGTTGTCCGCAGGAGTCATCTTGTCGTACAGCAAGTCGAAAGCGTGTCCCATGTCGGTGATACCGTCGGCTTGTACGTCATGCCAGACAAAGTCGCTCGGGTCGACGGGTTTGTCGTCCGATGTCAGCCACCATGCGCCCGAAGAAAACGCCATCGGCGCCACCACAATGTGACTGTCAAGTAGTTCGTCGTTTATTCTGCGCAGTTGAGCAGGCACTTCGCGCATTGCCTTGTTGACCTCGGCAATACGGTTGCCGCGCATGCTGGACGATACGTCGACCAGAATAAATACAGCGATCTCGCTCTGCATATATACGATGTTGTCTTCTATCTTTGTCATGATTTCCTCCCTGTATGTTCAAATCCTCTTTTCTGAAATGCCGAAGATAAAGATTGTTTCTCGTATCTTTCAAGGCGTTGCATCACTGCGAACAGAACCCGAGCATGCACGTTTAAAGTTTTTTGCAATAATGTTCGTTTGTCTGTTCGCAGTTTTCTTTTTCAAAAAGTTGCCATTTTCCACAATACTCCGCATCAAATCAAACCGGCATTGTATCTGTCGTCGAAGCGCAGTTTTTGATCGTGGGACAGAATGAATGCTTCGCCGCTCGGTACGGTTTGAGTGTTGCCGTCGTCAAGCGTAATGTCGTAAGGCAACAGATTGACGAATGACACCGCGCCGTCGGGCAGTATTGCAAGCACATCCAGGAAAGGCATCGTGTCGGCGTCGCCGTTGACGTTGCAGGCAAACAACCGCTTACCCTTGTACAGATGCACTTCGTGAGTAGGACGGTTGCCACGCCTGACGACAAGCCTGGCGTTGTTGTCCGCAACGGGCTTGCCGCAATACGGACATCTGACAGGTGCCGCCGACGTTTCGTCGTCGGTTGTAGTCACAATGCCCATGTCGCAATGAGGACACTTGACCAACTCGTCCAACCAACGGCACAGCACTTTGCGCCAGGTACGCTCCGAAGTGCGATTTTGTCGCTGTTCGTCCACCTGAGACGCAGTCATACCGACGCGCGAAATTGTGCCGAATGTCTTGACAAACTCTGCCTTGACGTAGTCGGGCAATGCATTCCAATACTTGTACACATAGCCTTCGAGCTGTTCGTCGGGGCGGTTGGATTGGTCGTCGGGCGCAAACGCAAACACCGCTTCGCAACCGTAGTAGCGAGCGGCAACGTCGTCGGACATGGGTCCGACATCGGACAAGCCCTTGCCTTCAAACGGGTGCGCGTGTACAAGTATCATGTACAACAGCACAGCCATACTGAAACGGTCGGTGTAAATATCCGGGGCAAATATGCCCGCCGTCACTTCGGGTGCCATAAACTTGGTTACGCCCATCATGCCGAAATTGGTGCCGTGAGGCGCGACGTTGTCGTTGTCGCATACGGTGACGCGCATGTTGTTGACATCGAAGCGCACTCCGCCGCCGTTAAGGTCCTGATAACTTTGTCCGCGCTTGTGCAAACATTCGAAAGCATTTATCCAATCCAAAAGGGTGCCCAATTGCGCTTCCTTGGACGGAAACCCGACCTTGCCGGACACTACCGCGTTGAAGTCGACAAAACGTTTGTCAAACAACTCCATCAGATAACCGCAATACTCGCCTTGTTTGCCGTAACGCTTACTGAGCCGCAACGGCCACAAAAACGTAGCTTTGCTACCCTCGGGCGCACCATCGATTACGTTACGTTTGAGATTGGCGCGAAACTCCGCCGAAATCGGGCTTTTGTACCACTTCAACGCGAAACGCTTGCCGCTTGCAGTGTCTTCTACCAAAAACACGTCGCCTTGCGCACCGCCGCCAAGATATGCGCCGCCTTGCGATACCGGCAAATATCTTTCTCCCACAAACCGTACGGTACTGCCGTCGGTAAAAAGCACTGTATCCACGAGAAATTTTCTCCTACGTTAGTAATTTTTTGTATTATTGCGCTACGCAAACCTTGTTTACCACAATAAATGTCGTCGGCGACGTCATAAATTTCGCACCGATTTCAAACGGCACCACCTCACCAAGCTCGTATACATGGCTGTCGGAAAGCCGCTTGACCGTAGTTGCAATACACCGCAAACCCATCACGCCTTTGGACGAACACACGGTACGCAGCAGCGGTTCTCCGCCTGTTTCGCCGAAGTCCTCGGCGCAAAGCGTACGCTTGGGGTACAATTTTACCTTTTTGTGAAACGTCGCGCGCAGACTGTTGCCGTCTATGGCAACCTTGAAACACGTTGCCACGGCGTAAACGTTGCGCACAACGCAATTGTTTTCGTCTGCAGGGCAAAAACTTCTGCCGGCAAGACAAACGCCGTCACGCCTGCACGGCATAGTGTCGGCTGAAACGCCTGCGGAACTAACTACCAATGCATGAATGCCTTCGTCAAATTTCAGCGCAGGGAAACGCTGTCCGCAAGGGGCAAACAAATGATTGTACACGTAGTCGAACGCGTCGTGCCAGCCTTTGGCAAAGGCGGCAAAATCACCGTCGAAATCGGGGTCTGTAACCCACAGCCAGAACTCATGTTGCGCATGGGTCAGACACTGCCACAACCGTCGGGCGCAATCGCGGTAGCCGTTGACAAAGCGGTTTGGGTTGCCGTCGAGATCGAACACAAAACGGTGCTCGGCAAGGAAAAACCGCTCTTCGTAGGCGAAGGACACATCGGCATTGCGGAAGTAGGCGCGTCCTTTGTATGGATGCACGCAAAAGACGATTTCAAACATCAGCGTCGCAACGGTGCGCGTGTACATATCCCTGTCGTAGGCGGTAGGCGTAGCGTATGCTACGGCTTCGGTCTCGGTGCGCGGCACAAGCGTAGTCAAGTCGTCCACGTCGGCAATTACCTGCGGCAAAGCGTAAGCGTAGTTCATAAAAATTTTGTCAGGGGACGGAGTTTGTTCGGCAAAATAAACGCGGTAGTTTCTTATCTCGCCGTCACCGGGCACTTCGTCGACAAAAACCGAGTCTGCATTGAGCAACACAATCTCGCCTTGCGCGCGCGTAGCGCAATCGTCGATGTACTCGTCCTTGACGGTATTGAGAAACTCGCCGGCAAGCCGTAAGCGTTCGGCAACCGTGCCGTAGTAGTCGGTACGATAGCATTGAGTAAGATACTGACGTAACGTCAAAAGCGCACACCTCCCCTTATAAATTACATAATAGTATAATATTATCACATATCTAAATTAGTTGCAACACAAATACACAAAAAAATTGCCCGTTCTGTCAAAAAATGACAAAAACGAGCCGAGATAAATTATTTATATGTTTTACTTTTGTAGCCACAGCACAACTTACTTACATCACAGCACCACCGCGCCGCAGGAGCGAGGGGTAAGACGATGCACCTTGGTCGCACCGTACTTCAACGCCATTTCGGCACAAAATACCGTAGTTTGTTTCCTAGGCACAATACACAGGATAGTCCCTGCAAAACCGCCGCCGTGTACACGCGCGGCACCGCCGCGAAGAATACTGCGTGCAAAAGTTACTGCGTCGTCGATTGTCGTGTTGGCACCGTAGGCGCAGTTTTGCAACTGTTTACTACTGCTGTCGCCCGAAGAGTTGACAATATTTACAAAAGCGGTTTCGTCGTTGTGTTGCAAAGCTTGCCAGAGATTGTCGACGCGAAGATTTTCTTCAAAAAAATGCCCGGCACGTAACGCCGCGCGTTCGCCGACGGCACTTACGACCGACGTATAAGCGGAGTAAAAATCTGTCGAATCGACATCGCAAAGGCGCTTTTTGCCGAAGTATTCCGCCACACGCCGCATATCGTCGGGTATTGCCGCGTAGTACCCTGTAAGCGAAGCGTGACTGCCGCCCGTGTCTACAAGCACAATGTCAAGATCGGGCAACTTCGGGTCGGTACGCAAGTATGTTACGCCGTCGGAAAAGTCCAACCGCACCATACCACCGACTGCAATCACCGATTGATCGAGCAGTCCGCAAGGCTTGCCGAAGTAGACGTTTTCGGCGTATTGCCCCGCACGCGCAAGCACTTCGGCAGGTATGGCGTTGTCGTTGTACAATGCGGAAATCATCGTACCGACAAGCAACTGAAACGCCGCTCCACTGCTTATCCCTGCGCCCGAAGGCACGTCCGACTGCACGTAGGCAAGCAAACCGCCCACCCTGTAGCCGTGCGACGCAAGATAGGCAATGATGCCCTTGACCATGCCTTTGCTGCCAAGCTCCACATTGCCCGATTCGGCAAGGTCAAACACAATGTCCGCACGCCCCGGGTTTTTGATACAAACAACGGGCTTGTCGTTGGCACGGAAAGCGGCGACGATGTCCAGATTGACGGTACAGCCGACAACCCTGCCGCCGTTGTGGTCGGTGTGGTTGCCGACAATCTCCACCCGTCCGGGCGAAGAAGCAATGTAACCGCCGTCGACGTGAAAGGCGTGCTTGAACTTGGTCAAAACAGTGTTTAGCCGCAGTAGATTACCCAATGTCCGCTTGCCGTACAATGCCAACGTATCAAACGAAACGGGTATGTTTTTGGTAAAGTAATGCATCAAATCGTTGTCCTTTGTCGCAAAATTTTGCATACGTATGCGTTTTTTGCCAACAAAAACAAATACGCTCGCAACAAAATTCTGTCCAGCAACAACATTGTAGCACATCTTGAAAAGCATGTCAACTTTGGGACAAAGTAAATAGTTGCGGGGAAACCCCTTTTTGCAAAAAGCGGGTTTTCCCGCACCCTTTCCCCAAAAACTCTAAATAGAAATAAGCTTCGCAAATACATATATATCATTTTATTACCAATACGAATATGGCGGTCGATATTATCTACTCTCTTTGCGAAGCACCTCTTACTCCAAAGCTTTGGGAAAAGGGGTGTGGGGAAAAACACTTTTCGACGAAAAGGTTTTTCCCCACAAAAAACAAATTTCAAGCTCACTCGACGGTTACCGACTTTGCAAGATTGCGCGGTTTGTCGATATCCCTGCCGAGATGTTTGGCGGCGTAGTAAGCGAGCAACTGTAACGGTACCACAGAAACGATACCTGCAACAAGCTCGCCGCATACGGGACAGGTTGCAATCGGCATTCCGTCCATTTTGTAAGGACTGACATAGTACACATCCGCGCCGCGTGTTTTAGCCTCGGCAAGAGAGGTATTCATACGCTCGACAAGGTCAAGGTCGGTGGCAACGGCGACAACGGCAACGCCCTTTTCCACCATTGCCAACGCGCCGTGTTTCAGCTCGCCTGCAGGGTACGCCTCGCAATGCATATAACTGATTTCCTTTAGTTTAAGCGCAGCCTCCATTGCCGTAGGCAGGTCAATCGTTCGTCCGAGAAAGTACACTGCGCTGCAATCGGTAATCTTGCGCGCAAGTTCGTCGATACGATTGCTTTGTTGCAATATACGCGCCACCGCATTAGGCGTTTTGTCAAGACTCCTGTACAACTCGTCACGGAACGACGGCACAACATTTTTGCGCGCGACGGCAATGTCGGCAAACAGCATGACAAGCACCGTCAATTGACAGTTGTACGCCTTGGTACTTGCCACGGCGAATTCGGCATCGGCTTGTACCGTGACATATCTGTTACATGCAAATACAAGTGCGCTTGTAGCGGTATTGGTTACGGCATAGGTGTAGCCGCCCTTTTTGTCAACCAACTCCGCCGCGTGTACGGTATCTGCCGTTTCACCGCTCTGACTGATGAAAAACGCCAAAGTCCGTTCGTCAACGGGGTAGTTGTCGT
The DNA here is from genome assembly GCA_934281515.1 of uncultured Clostridia bacterium. GTDB lineage: Bacteria > Bacillota > Clostridia > Christensenellales > CAG-314 > Fimimonas. The sequence continues at coordinate 8,466 of CAKQXG010000079.1, forward strand.
ACAAAAACTCGCTTGCGACGACAGGTACAACGTCAATGTCGACAAACTTCCGCGCCACTGCCGCAGCGGCAAGTCCGCTGTGATATGCCGTACCGCACCCGACAAGATAAATTCGATTAAACATACGCAACTTTTTTGCAGAAATGCCTATTCCGCAGCTTGCGATGTAGTGCCGTTTGGCAGCGCGGATTTTGTCGGGGATTTGAAATATCTCGGCAAGCATGGCTTCATCGTCGGGCGGTTGCACGCATTGCTCGTCGGGAGCAAAAAAGTCCGGTGCAAGTTGATTGCCACCGAGATCGTATACTTCCGCACCGCCACCGCATACAAAGCCTACCGCACCGTCGGGCACGTTGGCGACCTGTGTTACTTCGCCGTCTACGCAACGTATGTCGGAACATACGCAGGCAAAGCCGTCGGCAAGCCCGATCACAAGCGGACTTTTGCGCTTGACAAAATAAATGTTGTCGTCATACGCCGTCAATATTGCCACGGCAAACGAGCCTGTCAGCCGCTTGGCAACTTCCGTCACCGTATGCAACACATTACCGTCGTAGCAACTCTCCAACATGTGAGCAATCACTTCGCTGTCGGTATCCGACGTAAACTGCACGCCGTCCGCAACAAGTACGCTTTTTAATGCTTGCCAATTGTCCAACACGCCGTTGTGACAAATGGCGAAATTGCCGCCGTAGGACACAAACGGGTGGGCGTTACGATCGCTCACTTTGCCGTGCGTCGCCCACCTTGTATGTCCCATACAAACGCTCGGATGTACGAAATTTGGCAATACGTATGTGAG